>NZ_SRIC01000312.1 GCF_004684775.1 Streptomyces sp. MZ04 | reverse complement strand
GATTCGACGTGGTCATCGCCCAACACCGTTCCTCCCCCTGGGAGGCCCCCCGGCCCCCACACATGCATCCCGGCTACGTCGGCGCTACTTGAGCAACCCGCCCTGGTGGCAGCGGACTTGCATGTCCTTCCAGATCCTCGAGACGCGCGGGAACCCGTTCCGGCGCCGGAGACGCAGCTGCTGGCTGTCCGTGGCGCCTGATCCATAGATCATCATTTGTCGCCTCGTGTCCCAGCATGTGAAGCACGGTCAATCTAGACCATCGGAGCCCATCTGGAGAGAGGGATGTGTGGAATTTGTGCCTGTGATTTGAAGATGGATCACAGATCGGTTACCGCTTGCGCGCACCTCGGCGACGAAGGCACGCCTTGCGACCTGTGACGATGCGAGTTCCGCGACCTGCCGCACCGGCAATCCCGAGGCGCCCCGGCACTGCCAACTGGGCCGTAATCAGGGCCATTTCGGCGGAATCTCGTCGGTGAGCACGGGGCGGCTGTTGCGGGTGTGTGCGGACGAGTCGCGCCGGGTCCACTTCTCCCGTCCAGTCGAGTGACATCCCCGCAAGGCTGCGTATTTCGCTCGATAAAGAGGGGTTCGCCGCTTCTAGGGTGGGCCGGTGCAACCCACTTCTCTGACGCGGCGGCTGGCCGCCAGTCCGCTCGCGCCCGTCGCCGCCTTTCCCCTCCGGTTCGCCACCGTCGCACGACACAACGCGTCCGTCCTGCGCCGCTCCGGTAGTTGGCTGGTCCGGTCCCGTGAGAACGCCTGCTTCACCTACGACCTCACCCCGGTCAACCGTGAGCACCTCGCATGGTTCACCGCCACCATCACCGGGCGGCCGGTCGGGGAGCTGCGCGGCTATCTCGACGAGGTCGAGTCCGACGTGGCGTTGCGCGCCCACATGCGGGAGGTGCTCGCCGCCGGGCCCCGGCGGCGGACCTGCGATCATCTGGTGCGTTACGCGCGGCGGGCCGCCGCCTACGCCGTGGTGCGCGCGCTGCGGCCCGAGCACGTGGTCGAGGCGGGAGCGCATCGCGGCATCACCAGTTGTCTGATCGCCGCCGCTCTGCTGCGCAACGGCCACGGGCGGCTGACAGCCGTGGACTTCGATCCGCAGTCCGGGGAGTTGATCCAGAACGGTCCGTACGCCACTGTCATCGACCGGGTCGTGGGCGATTCCGTCGCCGCGCTGGGCAGCGCCGAGGTGCACGAACGCGGGATCGATCTGCTCGTGCTCGACACCTACGTCGACGGCCGGCACGAGACCGCGGAGCTCACGGCGGCGCTGCCCGCGCTGGGCGAACGGGCCGTAGTCCTGTCGACGACGAGCCACTTCCTGGGCTCGCTGGCGGAGTGGTCCGAGCACCACCACCGCGCCTTCCTGCATTTCCGCGAGGACCCGGCCGAGCACTGGCATCCCGGCGAGGGGTACGGCGCGTCCTTCCCCGGCGCGTCCCCCGGCCCCTTCACCCGTGGCTCCACCGACGCCGCGACTCCCGGGCGCCCGGGATGAGCCTCACCACGGACGCGGCCCGCCGCACGGCCTGGTACGAGCGCTACGAGCGGTGGCACGGCCTCGACCGCGCGCTGCACCACTCCCCCGCCCAGCTGTGGTTCCGTCACCGCGCCGCCGGCCGCCTCGCCGTGCTCGGCTATCACGGCGTCGAGGACCCGGCCGCCCTCGGCGCCCAGCTCGACCGGCTGACCAGGACCGCCCGTCCGGTCTCCCTCGGCCAGGTCGAGGCGGCGGTGCGCGACGGCGTCCCGCTGCCGCCCCGCAGTGTGCTGGTCACGTTCGACGACGGTGACCCGTCCGTACTCGAGCACGGGCTGCCCCTGCTGGCCGAGCGGGGCATCCCCGCCGTGTGCTTCGTCATCGCCGGGCTCATCGGCACCGACGAACCCTTCTGGTGGGACGAGTTGGAGCATCTGCTGGCACACCGGGGAACGTATCGCGGCCTGCCGCGGGACATCCCCGCGCACGCGGCGGCCTACGCCCTCAAGCAGCTTCCCGACACCCAACGCCTGGACGCCTTCGCGGAGTTGCGGAAGACAGCCTCCGTGCCCGCGCCCCGCAGGCGTCAACTCACCGCCGCCGACCTGCGCACCCTCGAAGCCGGCGGCGTCGTGATCGGCAGCCATACCCTCACGCATCCGTGCCTCGACCGCTGCGACGAGACGACGATCCTGGACGAAGTGCACGAGGCACACCGGCTGCTGACGGACCATCTGGGCCACGCACCGACCGCGTTCGCCTACCCCAACGGCGACTTCGACGCGCGCGCCGACGCCACGCTGCGCGAGCTGGGCTACCGCTCCGGCTTCCTCTACGACCATGCGCTGAGCGACCCGGCAGCCCAGCACCCGCTGCGCCTCAGCCGGCTGAGGGTGTCGACGCGTACCTCGCCGGCCCGGTTCGCGACGGTGCTGTCAGGCCTGCAGCCCGCCGTGTACCGGACCGGTCTCGGTGTGGTCAGAGCGGTACGGCGGGTCCGCGCTCGGCGCTGAGCAGGGCGGCGAGCCGGACGGCGACCGCGTCGATGTCCTGTCCGCAGCTCCGCAGCACGTCGTAGGGCTCGCCCGACGGGTCGTCGATGTCGTCGTCCGCGGGCCGGGGTGCGCACACCGTGCCGCGGCGGGCGACGGCCCGCGCGACGACGTCGATCCCCTGCCCGGGTCCGGCGTCGCCCTCCGCGAGCCGGACGAACTCCTTGAGCGTGAAGCAGCGACGCAGCGCCACCGGGACCAGCCGCACCGCGGCTTCACGGTGTCGGCGCTCCAGACCCAGCACCAGCGAGGCGCCCGCCACCAGTTCCGCCGTGAGGAGCCGGGGCCGGAAGCCCTCGGCATCGCCGCCCAGGCCCATCAGCACGGACCGGGTGGCCGGGTCCATCGTGTCGCCCCACGGCGCCTCGGTGCCCGCGCTGGCCACCCGCACCCCCGTGCCCGGTCCGAGTCGGGCGGCGAGCAGCCGTTCGGCGAGCGGCGACCGGTAGGTGTTTCCCGTGCACACGAAGAGCACGGTGAAGGTCGCACGCGGATCGGTCGGGCCGTCCGAGGAACCCGCCGACGGGGACAGGCCGGGCTCGGTAGCGGGGCGCCGCGTCATCCGCGCGCCCCGGCGTCCTGCGGGTCGCCCGCGGCCCGTCGTCGCGCCTCGGGGCGGGGCGCGGGCAGTTCGCCGTACGTGCCGTAGCTGCCGTACCCGCCCTTGGCGACCTCCGCCATGCTGAAGACCGCGCCCAGCGGGCGGGCGCCGACGTTGCGCAGCGAGTCCACAGCGGTGCGGACCTGCTCACGCGATGTCTTCGAGGCCCGTACGACGAGGAGGGTGCCCTGGGTGAGCGGGGCGAGGCCGACGGTGTCCGCGACGGGGAGCAGCGGCGCGGTGTCGACGATGACGGCCTCATAGGCGGCGGCGAGCTCCTGCAGCACCTCACCCATCCGGGCCGAGGAGAGCAGCTCGGTGGGGTTGGGCGGCATCGGTCCGCTGGTGAGGACGGCGAGTCCGGCGGTCGCCTGCTGCATCACGTCCGCGGCCGGCGCCTGCCCGATCAGGACGCTCGTCAGTCCCGCGTCCTGGACGAGTCCGAAGGTGCCGGCCAGGCAGGGCCTGCGCAGGTCGGCGTCGACGAGGCAGGTGGCGATGCCCGCCCGGGCCAGGGAGACCGCCAGGTTGGCCGCGGTGTTGGTCTTGCCCTCGCCGGGCAGGGAGCTGGTCACCGAGATGATCCGGGGCCGCTCGCCGACCTGGGCGAACTGCAGGTTGGTGCGCAGTCTGCGGAAGGCCTCGGCGCGCGGCGAGTGTGCCGCCTCGCCCTCGGTGATCGGGTGGAGCGGGGCGTCGTTGTCGAACGGGATCGTGGCCAGCGGCGCCAGCGCGGTCAGCTCGCTCAGTGCCTCGGCGGTCTTGAAGGTGGTGTCGAGGGTTTCCCGCAGGGCGGCGAGCGCGACGCCGAGCAGAAGTCCGCCGAGCAGCCCGACCGCGAGGTTGAGCAGCGGCCTCGGTGAGACGGGGACACTCGGCGCGGTGGCCTGCTGGGTCACCCCGAGGGTCACCGGGGAGACCGGCTCGGCGGCGACGGCGGTGCGCGGGATTTCCAGCCGCTCGACGACCCGGCCGAAGCGGACGGCGACGGCATTGGCGATGTGGGCGGCGCGCCGCGGGTCGGTGTCGGAGACCGTGATGTCGATGAGGACGGTGTTGACGGGCGCCTCGGCCCGGATGCGTCCGGCGAGTTCGTCCGGCGTGGTGGGCAGCCGCAGCTCCGTGACCACCGGTTCGGTCACTTGACGGGTGTTCACGATGTTGGCGTACGAGAGGACTCGAGCCTGCGAGAAGCTCTGCCCCTGGTTGAGCTGCGTGGTGTCGGCGCCGGCGTGGGTGGCGACGAACAGCTGCGTGCGGGCCTCGTACACGGGAGTGGTCAGCGCATTCACCGCCCAGGCCGCCAGGGCTCCGAGCAGCAGGCACGCGGCGCAGGACGGCCAGCGTCTGACGACAACGGTCAGGAAACCACGGAGATCCAAGGAATACCCCTCAGCCAGGTCAGGACCGGACGCCCGACTCACCGATTTGTCCATACTTGCGTGCTGAGGATAGGCATTCGCCCCGCGGCATCACACGCAGCCGAGCCGTTCGTTCAGCCATGCGTGGGCCGGTCCCCGGGGCTGTACGGCCAAGCGGGCGTTCGATGACGCCCTGTTGAGCGTGGTCCGGCGATTCTCCCGGGACCGCGTTCAAGACTTGTGCGGCACATATCCGCACAACGCAACCCGAGGGCCGTATGCCGCCAGCTCCCCACGTAGCCGTCCTGATGACCAGTCACAACCGGTGCGCCAAGACGCTGTCGGCGCTGGCCGCGCTGGACCGGCAGCGTGCTCTGCCCGCCGGGACCGTGGTGCGCACCCATCTGGTCGACGCGGGCAGCACGGACGGCACGCCGGGTGCCGTGCGGCGCCTCCACCCCGGTGTGCGGCTGCGGAGTGTCGGTACGGACGTCTTCTGGGGTGAGGGCATGCGCATCGCCAGCCGTGACAGCTGTGCCGTCGGCGCCGCCGCTCCCTGGACGCACCAGCTGTGGCTCAACGACGACGTCGAACTCGCCGACGACGCCCTGGCGGTGCTCCTCGCCACCGCGCGACAAGTCGGCGAGGATTCGGTGGTCGTCGGCGCCGTGCACTCCCGCGAGAGCTTCGGCGCAGGCACCACGTACTCCGGCCGCCGGGGCCGCGCCCTGGACCTGGTCGAGCCGACCGGCCACCCCGAGCCCTGCCACACGTACAACGGCAATGTCGTCCTGCTGCCGCGCGCCGTACGCGAGCGCGTCGGGGACATCGACCGGCCCTTCACCCACGGCATGGGCGACTACGACCACGGGTTCCGGGCCCGGAAAGCGGGCTTCCGTCTCTATGTGGCACCGCACCATGTGGGCGTGTGCGAGGCCAATCCGCCGCTCATCGGCTCCCGCGAACCCGGCATCGGCCTCCGCGAGGCCCTGCGCCGGGTCACCTCGCAGCGCGAACTGCCGCCCCGCCAGTGGTGGGTCTACTGCCTGCGGCACAACTGGCCCTGGGCACCTCTCCTGATGGTCTCGCCCTACATGCGGACCCTGCTGCGGGCGGCGGCCGCCCGGTGACCCCCACGCTCCTGCTCTTCGCCCTCACCGGCCTGCTCGCCCTCGGCACGCTGACCGTTCTCTACGTACGAGCGCCCGTCGTCGGTGTCGCGCTGCTGCTGACCGCCGGGCTGTGGCCCGCGGCCCGCTCCGAGACCGTCGTCGACCTGGGCGTGAGCCTGACGCCGCAGGACCTCCTCGTGTTCTGCGCGCTGGCGGCGGCCTGCGTCAACCTGGTGCGGCGCCCGCCTCACGCGCACCGTGCCCTGCTGCTCCTGGGGGTCATCCTGCTGCTGACGGCGGGCTCGTTCCTCGTCGGGGCGACCACGTTCGGGCCCCAGGCAGCGGGCAACGACATGCGGATGCCGTTCCTGTACGTCTTCGGGCTCGCCCTCTATGGCCTCACGCTGCCGTACACCGAACGGCTGGTGCACCGCCTGGCCGCGGTCTGGGTGGCGGTGGCCTGCGTCGAGGCCCTGCGGGCCGTGGTGTGGTGGGCACAGTACGGCATCGGCTCGGCCGTCGAACAGGTGATGATCGACGGCCTGGCGAGCGAGTCCCGCGCGTTGTCGGCCCCGGAGGCCCTGCTGATCGCCCAGGCCGCGGTGATCCTGCTGTACGCGACCCCGCTCGGCACCCGCCGCCATCTGCTCACCGCTCCCCTGCTGCTCACCGTGGTCCTGCTGCAGCACCGGACGGTGTGGCTGGTGGCCGCCGCGATGCTGGCCGGCTGGCTGCTCACCGGAACCGGCGTCGGGAACGCCCCGGCCCGCGGCCGGCGCGGACTGCGGATCGGACTCACGGCAGGCGGCCTCTGCCTCGGCGTGTCCGCCGTGTCGGCCGGGCTGCTCGGCCGCTTCGGCACCGGCCTGACCCTCTCCGCCTCCGACAGCGGCACGCTCGCCTGGCGCGCGACGGGCTGGTACGAACTGCTCGGCACGCTCGACGGCGCCGCGCAGTGGCTGACCGGCCGGCCCTTCGGTTCGGGGTTCGACCGGCTGGTCGAGGGCCTGATCGTCGGCGTCTCCCCGCACAACTACTTCCTTCATCTGCTGTTGCGCATCGGCCTGTTGGGCCTCTTCGCCTTCCTCGCCCTGTACGCGGCGGTGCTGGCGCCCGCCCTGCGGCGCGGCGCCGCCCTCACCTCCCGGGCACTGGGCATCCTCGCCTGCGGCCAGCTCGTCTTCGCGCTGACCTATCAGGTCCACCCCGAACAAGGCCTTGTCCTCGGTGTGCTCTGCGCCCTCGCCATCGGCGTCGCACCGCGCTCCGCGCAGTCCGGGCCGGATCGTCCGCCCGCCCATCAAGAGATCCGCTCCGCGCTCCCCGTACCGAACAGTTGAGGTGACCTCATGCCACCGAAGGTTGCACTGATCACAGGGATCACCGGACAGGACGGCTCGTACCTCGCCGAACTGCTCCTTTCCAAGGGCTATCTGGTGCATGGCCTGATCCGCCGCTCGTCGTCCTTCTCCACCGGCCGGATCGACCACCTCTACCAGGATCCGCACGAGCCCGACGCTCTGCTGCGGCTGCACTACGGCGATCTCGCCGACGGCTCCCGCGTCAGTGCCCTGTTGGAGGCGATCCAGCCCGACGAGGTCTACCACCTGGCCGCCCAGTCCCATGTCCG
The DNA here is from genome assembly GCF_004684775.1 of Streptomyces sp. MZ04. GTDB lineage: Bacteria > Actinomycetota > Actinomycetes > Streptomycetales > Streptomycetaceae > Streptomyces. The sequence continues at coordinate 1,877 of NZ_SRIC01000312.1, read as the reverse complement.
GGTCTCCTTCGACGAGCCCGAGTTCACCGGCTCCACGACGGGCCTCGGCACCACCCGTCTCCTCGAGGCGATCCGGATGACCGGCCTGCCCTGCCGCTTCTACCAGGCGTCGAGCTCGGAGATGTACGGCATCTCGCCCGCGCCGCAGTCGGAGACCACACCGTTCCACCCGCGCTCGCCCTATGCCTGCGCCAAGGTGTACGCGTACTGGATCACCCGCAACTACCGTGAGGCGTACGGCATTCACGGCGTCAACGGCATTCTCTTCAACCACGAGTCCCCGCGCCGCGGCGAGACCTTCGTCACCCGCAAGATCGCGATCGCCGCGGCCCGCATCGCCCGGGGCGAACAGAAGGAACTGCACCTCGGCAATCTGGACGCGCGCCGCGACTGGGGGTACGCACCCGAGTACGCGGAGGCCATGTGGCGGATGCTCCAGCGCGACGAGCCGGACGACTATGTCGTGGCCACCGGCACGAGCTACAGCGTGCACGACTTCCTCACGCTGTGCTTCGAGCACGCGGGGCTCGACTGGGAGCGGTATGTCCGCTTCGACGAAAGGTACCTGCGGCCCGCGGAGGTGCCGGACCTGATCGGCGACGCCTCGAAGGCGGAGCGGCTCCTCGGCTGGCGGGCCTCGGTCCACACGCCGGAGCTCGCCCGCATCATGGTCGACGCGGAGCTCGGCAGGAACGCCTCCGCCGTGCCCGGCCCGGCGGCGCCCCCGGCCTCCTCGGGTCTGCCGACCGTCGCCGTCCTCCCCGTCCCGCCCCGATGACGCCGCCCCTGGTCCTGCAGATCGCCAACGAGAGGGTCCTGGCGCCGGGTTCACGTTTCGTGCGGGCCTTCGGCCGGCTCGCCTCGGACGGACTGCTGCGGCACGCCGTCGTCTCCCCGCTCGCCCTGCTCGGGGGCGGGCGGGACGCGGCACTGGAGGAACTCCACGTCCAGGTGGGCGAGTTGCGCCCCGACGCGGTCCTCGTCCAGTCGCCGGGCGCGTTCCCCTGGACGGACAACGACGTCCGGGCCCTGCTCGCCTCGCTCGGATACCCACCCGTGGTGTTCTGGGAGGGCGACGCCTGGGGAGGGCGCAAGCAACTGATGCCAGGGTCCGTGGCCTGGCTCAAAGCCGCCGCCCGCGTGCACTCCGTGGCACTCGGCCCCCAGGCCGCCCTGCTGCGACGGCACTCCCCCACGCCCGTGCGCTATGTCCCCCATGTGCTGCCGCTGTCGTTCGACGACACTCCCGTGCCGCCGCTCGGCGAGGCCTTCGAGGATGTCGTCGCCATGGGCAACTGCTACGTGCGTTTCGGCTGTTGGGGCGGTCTTGAGGGCAGTCTGGACCGTTCCCGCATGGTCCGCGGACTGCGCCGGCTGCCCGGCTGCCGGTTCGCGGTGTACGGGGCACGCTGGCGTGGCCGCGGCGCGCGGGGTCCGGCACCCTTCTCCCGTCAGGTCGAAGTCCTGCGTCAGGGGCGGATCACGGCGGGCTGGGACCATTTCACCGGATACCCGGGCTACTTCTCCGACCGGCTGCCCATCGCGCTGTCCGCGGGACGCCCCCATGTCACCTCCCGGCAGCCCGGCCTGGAGTGGCTGCCGGGCCCCGACACCGGCCTGCACCTCGCCGCGACCCCCGCTGAAGCGGTCGGCATCGTGCGCCGCCTGCTCGCCGCGGACGACGACGGGCTGCACGCCGCCGGTCTGCGCGGCCATGCGTGGGTGCGCGAACGGCTCACCGACCGGGAAGCGCTGCTGCACATGCTGGGCGGCCTGGTGACGCTGCCGTCGCCGCCCGCGGATCCGTGGCAGGCCTTCGCCAACACCCTCGTCCCCGCATGAGTCACACGTCCGACGACACCCCCACCCCCGGGGAA
>NZ_SRIC01000311.1 GCF_004684775.1 Streptomyces sp. MZ04 | reverse complement strand
CGGCATACGAGATTCATGAGCGTCTCGTGGGCTCGGAGATGTGTATAAGAGGCATCCGTATGTCGAACTACGCCGAGAGCCTGCACCACCTCGACAGCTACATCTCCGCCCGCGTGCCGGTGATCGGCATGCGCACCATCGAGCAGCAGCGCGCCCTGCGGCTGCTGCGCGAGGCGGCCACCCAGCCGCGCCGCAGCAGCATGCCGTTCTGGATCTACACCAGGGCCACGGGTCTGCGCGATCTGCGCACCAACGTCTCGGTGCAGGACGACCGTTCGCTCACCGGCGCCATGGACTTCGCCGCCGCCCAGTTCACCAGCAGGGCCAACGCCACGGTGATCCTCGTCGACCCCGACGGCCTCGAGGCGGACACGCCGGTCACCCGGCACGTCGCCGAACTGGCCCGGCTCGCCGACAGCAACATGGGCAGCATCATCCTCATCACCGACACCCCCATCTGGAGCGGTCTGCAGCGGCTCGGCATGAGCCTGCAGCTCGACCTGCCGGACGCCGACGAGATGTACGGCATCCTCAGCGGCTTCCTCGGCGACCACCACGGGCACATCCCCATCGAGTGGGGCGAGGAGGACGCGCGCCGGGCCGCCGAGTTCCTGCGCGGCGTCACCGAGGCCGAGTGCGTCAACCTGATGGCGACCATCGCCGCGAAGGGCTCCATCAAGGAGGAGGACGTCCTCGGGCTCGCCCAGGCCAAGGACCGCATCTTCAGCGATCTCACCGGCCTGGAGCGGGTGGCGCTGCGGGAGAGCGACTACTCCATCGGCGGCCTGAGCAGCCTGCGCGAATGGCTGCGCCGCAAGCACGAGCTGATGCACGCCGACCTGCGCGGCAGCGAACTGCGGCCGCCGCGCGGGGTGCTCCTGGTCGGCGTACCCGGCTGCGGCAAGTCACTCTCGGCCAAGGCCATCGCCCACGAGTGGAAGCTGCCGCTCTACCGCCTCGACATGGGCAGCATCCACGGCAAGTACCTGGGCGAGTCGGAGGGCCGCTTCCGGGAGGCCCTCGCGATGGCCGACCGGGTCGCGCCCTGCATCCTGTGGATCGACGAGATCGAGAAGGGCCTCGCGGGCCGTGACGACGGCACGGGCGTACCGCAGCGGATCATCGGCCAGTTCCTCTTCTGGCTCCAGGAGTCCCAGTCGCGTGCCTTCGTCGTCGCCACCGCCAACGACGTCCGCAGCCTGCCGCCCGAGCTGCTGCGCAAGGGCCGCTTCGACGAGCTGTTCTTCGTCGACCTGCCCGACGCCGACGAGCGCAAGGAGATCATCGCGCTCTACCACCGGCGCTATCTGAAGTCCGACCCCGAGCCGCAGCAGGTGGACCGGCTCGTCGACCTCTCCGAGGGCTTCGCGGGCTCCGACCTGGAGTCCGCCCTGCACGACGTCGGCGCGGAGGCGCTGCTGAGCGGCGGCGCGGCCAACCTCAAGCCCTCGCTGCTCCTGGACACCTTCGCCAACACGGTGCCGATGAGCAGGGTCAACCCGGAGCAGATCGAGGAGATCAGGGCGTGGGGCCGGGAGCGCGCCGTGCCCGCGGGACGCGCGTCGTCCACCGCGGCTCCCGGCGCGGCGAAGCCCGCGCGCCGGATCGTCTTCATGGACGACTGAGGGACGGGGGGGTGGGGGCCGCCTGAAGTGACGGCCCCCACCACTCTCAACTCGCGCAGTACTGCTCCTCCTTGCCGATGGACCGGTACATGCAGTCCGCGTTCTCCAGGAGTTGAAGCACCGCGTCCCGGTTGCGGTCCGTCTCCCGGTCGATCACCTCGTCGGGCGGGTAGAAGCCGCCGCCACCGGACGACGACGGGTACATCTCGAAGGTGTAGGAGAAGATCTTCTGGTTGCCCCACAGCCAGTCGTCGATGGTGCCGTCGGTGATGTAGAGATCGCTTGACTGCTCGGGGGTGTAGCCGTTGCTCGCGGCCATCTTCTCGCCGACCGCCGCGTGCGCGTCACGGTCGTCCTGGGTGAGGCCCTCCGCCGTGTCGTCGTAGGTGTAGCCGTAGGGCCACAGGACGAGTTCGCTGTACGTGTGGAAGTCGATCGCCGCGGTGATCTGCTGCTTGCCGCCGACGACCCGGCCGCGTACGAAGTCGGCGACGACCTTCACCTCGGGGGCGGACTCGCCCGCCGAACCGCGGTACGTCTCCGAGCCCGTCGAGCCCGAAGAGCCGCCGCAGCAGCCCCACTTGTGGGCCCAGTTGCGGTTCAGGTCGGTGCCGACGTTCGACGAACCGGCGTTGGGCTGACGGTTCTTGCGCCAGCTGCGGTACGAGCCGGACGCGATGTCGTACTCGCCGCCGTCCGGGTTCACGTCGGGGACGATCCAGATCTCACGGTCGTCGACCATCTTCTTGATCCGCGCGTCCGTGCCGTAGTCGTCGCCGAGCTCCCGCACCAGATACAGCGCCATCTCGACCGTGAGGTGCTCGCGCGCGTGCTGGTGGTGGGTGAAGAGGACCTCGGGCTCGGCCTCGTCCGTGGCGGCGTTGTCGCTGATCTTCACGGCGATGATGTCGCGGCCCTCGTGGGACTTCCCGATGACCTTCTTGGTCATGATGTCCGGGTGGGCGGCGACGCGCTGGTCGATCTCCGCGTTCATCTCCGCGTAGTTGTGGTACTTGGAGTCGGCCGGCGGGAAGTCCTTCGGCTTGGGCTCCTTGCCGCCGGTACGCTTCGGGGGCGCGGCGACCTCCTTCAACTCGTAGCCCTGAGCGCGCAGTTCACGCGCCTGCGCGGCGGTGGCCGACACCGTCACGCCATGGCTGTCGAAGTCGTCGATGCTCACGCCCGTGCGGGCGATCTCGGTGCGCGTGACGGCGGTCGAGTGCGTACTGATCTCGTACTGCCGGGTCTTCTGCTCCTCCTCGGCCGCCGCCGTCCGCTGGGGGGCTGTGTCGGCTGGGTCAGCCGGTGCGGCGTTGGCGGTCAGGGGTGCCGCAACGGCGAGGGCGAGGAGGGCCGCCAGGGCGGCGGACCTTCTTCCGCGTATGTGCCTGCGTATGCGAAGTCGCATGAAGTCTCCTGAAGGGGTGGGGGGTAGCTCACTGCGACGGTGCGGCCCCATGGTGATGCAGTGGCATGTTCCGGTCAATGCCGTCCCCGGCCAATCCCTCCGACCCCTTGTGCACCAGGCGTCTTTACGCGAACTTGATCTCATGGCGGATACCCCAGGCAGTGGAGTCAGCGCCGGACAGAGCAGCGGCGCAACCAACCAGCCCCGCAAGTCCAGTTGGAAGTACATCGGCCCCGGCATCGTCGTCGCCGCGACCGGCGTCGGCGCGGGCGACCTCGTCGCGACCCTCATCGCGGGCAGCAACTTCGGCTACACCCTGCTGTGGGCCGCCGTCATCGGCTGCGTCGTGAAGATCTCGCTCGCCGAGGCCGCGGGCCGCTGGCACCTCTCCACCGGCCGCACCCTCTTCGACGGCTGGGCCAGCCTCGGCCGCTGGACGACGTGGTTCTTCGTCGTCTACGTCGTGATCTGGGGTTACGTCTACGGCGCGGCGGCCATGTCGTCGTCCGGGCTGCCGCTGCAGGCCCTCTTCCCCGACGTCATGGATCTCAAGTGGTGGGGCATGCTCACCGGCGTCGTCGGCCTGGTCTTCGTCTGGTTCAACAAGTACGCCGTCTTCGAGAAGGTCATGACGGTGCTCGTCGGCGTCATGTTCGTCGTCACCGTCTATCTCGCGATCCGCGTCACCCCGCACCTGGGCGACGCCTTCGCGGGCCTGCTGCCCGTGCTGCCCGACGAGAAGGACTCCGTCCTCAACACGCTCGGCCTGATCGGCGGCGTCGGCGGCACCATCACCCTTGCCGCGTACGGCTATTGGGTCAACGCCAAGGGCTGGACCGACAGCGGCTGGATGAAGGTGATGCGGCTCGACAACCGCGTCGCGTACATCACCACCGGCATCTTCGTCGTCGCCATGCTCTTCGTCGGAGCCGAGATCCTGCACTCCGCGAACGTCGCGATCGCCGGCGGGGACCAGGGCCTGGTCCAGCTCTCCGGCATCCTGGAGGAGGAGTACGGAGACGCCACCGCCAAGCTCTTCCTGATCGGCTTCTTCGCCACGTCGTTCACCTCGCTGATCGGCGTGTGGCACGGCGTGAGCCTGATGTTCGCGGACTTCGTCGAGCGCTACCGCAAGCAGCGGGTCGGCGCCGACGACAAGGCGTTGACCGGCGAGGAGGTGGCCTCCGGCGCCCGCGAGAAGTCGGTCCCGTTCCGCGCCTACCTGCTGTGGATGACGTTCCCGCCGATCATCCTGCTCTTCCAGGGCCAGCCGTTCCGCCTCATCATCCTCTACGGCGTCCTGGGCGCGGCCTTCATGCCGTTCCTGGCGCTCACCCTGATCTGGCTGCTCAACTCCTCGCGTACGCCGAGGGAATGGCGCAACGGCTGGCTCAGCAACGGCATGCTGGCGATCGCGGGCCTGCTGTTCCTGGTCCTGTGCGTCAAGCAGATCACGGACCAGGACTGGGGCAGCTTCTTCTGACGAGGATGTTGGACGAACAGCAGCGCCGCCGGGGGAGCGGCGGCGCTGCGGTCTTCAACTTGGTGACCCTCGACTTGGTGACCCTCGTACTTGGTGACCCCCGCTTACGGCAGCCCGTGGACGTGCGGTCCGACCGCCTTCGACCAGGCGCTGCCGTCCGCCGCGTCCCAGTTCGTGGACCAGGTCATCGCGCCCCGGATGTCCGGGTACGTCTTGGACGGCTTGAACGACCCGCAACTGGTGCCCTTCGCCAGGCAGTCCAGGGCCTGGTTCACCACCGACGGCGCGACATATCCGCTGCCCGCCGCCTTCGACGAGGCGGGGACGCCTATGCCGACCTGCGACGGGGCGAGGCCGCCCTCGAGCTGGATACAGGCGAGCGCGGTGAGGAAGTCCACCGAGCCCTGGCTGTAGACCTTGCCGTCGCAGCCCAGCATCGAACCGCTGTTGTAGTACTGCATGTTGACGACCGTGAGGATGTCCTTCACGGCGAGCGCCGTCTTGAAGTACTCGTTGGACGTCGACTGCATGTCGATCGTCTGCGGAGCCATCGTCAGGACCAGACCCGAACCAGCTTTCCCGGCAAGGGACTTGAGGGCCTGGCTCATGTACGTCGAGTTGAGCCCGTTCTCCAGGTCGATGTCGACGCCGTCGAAGCCGTACTCCTGCATGAGCTTGTACGTCGAGTCCGCGAAGGCCGTCGCGGACGCGGAGTCATTGACCGCCACCGCGCCCTTCTCGCCGCCGACCGAGATGATCACGGACTTCCCGGCCGCCTGCTTGGCCTTGACGTCGGCCTTGAACTGCTCGACGGTGTAGCCGCCGAGCCCGGCCGAGTCGAGGTTGAAGGTGATCTCGCCGGGCGTCGCGGTCGCGTCGGCGAAGGAGACCGCGATGATGTCGTAGTCGTCCGGTACGTCGCTCAGCTTCTGGACCGTGGCGCCGTTGTTGAAGTTCTGCCAGTACCCGGTCACCGCGTGCTCGGGTACCGCGCGGGTGCCGGCGTCGGCGTCGTCGGCGCCGCCGGTCAGCAGGCCGGTGAGCGCGAGGGCCAGTGCCGTTGCCAATCCGATGACGGTACCTGCCTTCCTGCGAGTCCTGCCGCGTGCGTGGTCCACTTCTGCCTCCGGTGGGGGGAGTTGGGGGGACGGAGAGCTCTCACTTGGTCGTACAAGCTGGTCCAGACCAATTGGGTTGTCAAGACCTCTGACGCCACCCGCACCCCGCAGGACCGGCCAACCTCGACGTGAACAGTGGGAAGTTGGGTGTTGAGGCGGCGATGACCTGGATAAGGTGCTGAGGCAGAAGTGCACGAAGACCGGGGGGTGTAGGCATGCCGACCGCCATAGCCGTCACCGGCCCCGACCTGGTGCTGCCGTCGCCCGACCGGCACACCCCGTCGGCGGCGGTCCTGCAGAGCGCCGTCCAGTCACCGAGGACGTACTCGCTCGACCAGTCGCTCACCGAGATGCACACGCTCATCGAGCACCACGGCTATGTGATCGTCCTCTGCCCCGCCTCCGCACCGCCCGCAGTCGTGCACCGCCTGCACGCGATCCGCTCGGTCCTGGAGAGCGACCGCATCGCGATCCTCCGCCCCGACCTGCCGCCGCTCGGCATAGCCGTCCTGGCCCTGCAGCTGCGTCAGCTCTCCATCTGCGACTTCAGCCCCGGAGTCCTCGCCTCCGCGGCCCGCCTGCTCTCCCACTACATCTACGCGGGCGCGGTGCTCGGCTCGGTCGCCAAGCTCGACCGCGTCCCCGTCACCCTCCAGTCCCACGCCAAGTCCTGGGTCCCCGGCGCCCAGTTCGCCGTCCTCGCGACACCCCGCCCCGAGCTGGTGAAGCTCACGGGCGAGGCGAGCCTCTCCGGCCCAGGATTCGGTACGAAGATGCTGTACGCGCCCGGCCAACTGCCCCCCGACTGGGTCACCGGAACGCTCGCGCCTGCCTGGCGCACCCAGGGCGTCACGGAAGTACGCCTGCCCGCCGAATCCGCACGCTGGTGGGCGACGCCCAAGCTCGTCGAGTTCGCGGCGGCCATCCCCGACATCTCCGTGCTCTACCAACTGGTCACGTCCGTCCGACGGGACGACTGCCACTGGTGCGGCCTCGAACTCATCGGTGACCGCTGTGGCTTCTGCGCCGCACCGCTGCCGCCGCCCCCCGAATGCCCCTCGCCCTCACCCGCCGTACGGGCACTCCCGAGGGGCGCGACCTAGGGTGCGCTCCCTCTCACGTACGCGACCGCACGACCACGCGCCACACCGCTCACCGTCCGTAGCCATCCGCACCCGATCGAGGTAGTCAGGTCCATGAACTCACGCCAGCGCCGCGGCGTCATCCTGCTGGTCCTTTCGGTCCTGGCCGCGTTCGGCGCGTTCGCGGGCGTCCTCTCGGTGATCCGTGACGTGAACTCGAAGGTGGGCCCGGAGGTCGCGGCGTACAAGCTCAAGGGGGACATCGCCCCCTACAAGGAACTGAGCGCCGACCAGTTCGAGAAGGTCGAGATGCCGGAGCGGTGGCTGTCCGACAACGCGGTCACCGACCTCCGCCAGATCCGCGGCAAGATAGCGGTGACGGAGCTGCGCAAGGGCTCGCTGCTCCAGTCGGACATGATCGTCAGGCGTCCGGAACTCTCCCCTGGCCAGCAGGAGATCGCCATCATGATCGACGCCGCCACCGGCGTCGCGGGCAAGATCACTCCAGGCTCGACGGTCAACATCTACGCCACCTTCAAGGGCGAGACCGACACCGCCAAGGACCAGTCGAAGGTCATTGTCGAATCGGCGAAGGTCATCGACGTGGGCAAGCTGACCGCGCTCGACCCGGACCGGGACGACGACCGCAGCAGCCGCCGTACGCAGACCGAAGCGGTGCCGATCACGTTCGCCCTGGACACGGCCGACGCCCAGCGCGTCGCGTACGCGGAGTCGTTCGCCACGCATGTCCGGCTCGCCCTGGTGGGGCAGGGCGGCGACGCGGCGATCCCGCGGGGTGACCGGACGTACACCCTCGACGAGGACAAGTAGGAGGCCGTATGACCACCCGCATCCTCCCCGCGGTAGGCGACCTCGACGCGGGCCGCGCCCTCTCCACGCTCATCGGTCAGCTTCCGGACGCCGAACCCGCCCTCCCCGTGGCCGACTCCACAGCCCTGCTCGACCACCTCGCCCGCCTCGCCGCGGAGTCGCTCGACGAGCTGCCCGAGGTCGTCCTCATCCACGAGCGCATCGGCCCCGTCCCCGCCCTCGACCTCATCCGGGACCTGGTCCTGCGCTTCCCGGCGGTCGGCGTCGTCCTCATCACCGCGGACACCAGCCCCGGCCTCCTCACCGCCGCCATGGACTCCGGTGCCCGGGGCATCATCGGCTTCCCCCTCGCGTACGACGCCCTGGCCGAACGCGTGCACGCCGCGGCCGCCTGGTCGGCCGGCATGCGCCGCCACCTCGGCAGCACCGGCATGGAGCTCTACACCGGGGGACCGGGGGAGACCCCTGGCGGCGGACAGGTCGTCGCCGTAAGCGGGGCAAAAGGCGGCGTCGGCACCACTCTCACCACCGTCCAACTCGCCCTGGCCGCAAGGGCATCCGGCCGCACCGTCGCCCTCCTCGACCTGGACCTCCAGTCCGGCGACGTCGCCTCCTACCTGGACGTACAGTTCCGCCGCTCCATCGCCGACCTCGCGGCGATCACCGACATCAACCCCCGCGTCCTCCAGGACGCCGTCTACACCCACGAGACCGGCATCGGCCTCCTCCTCGCCCCCGCCGACGGCGAACGCGGCGAGGAGATCACCGACCGGGTGGCCCGCCAGACGATCGGCGCGCTGCGCAGCCGCTACGACGTGGTCCTGGTCGACTGCGGTACGTACGTCACGACGGCGACGGCGGCAGCGATCGAACTGGCGGACCAGGCACTGCTCTTGCTGACCCCCGACGTCGTCGCGGTCCGCGCCGCCAAGCGCATGGTCCGCCTGTGGGACCGCCTCCAGATCCGCAAGGCGGAGGAGACGCTCACCGTCGTCAACCGCAACGGCAAGGGCGCGGAGATCCAGCCGTCCCTGGTCGAGCGGGTGACGGGCACGCGCGTCGCCCGCACCACGGTCCCGGCGGCCTTCAAGGAACTGCAGGGCGCGGTGGACGCGGGCCGCATGCAGGACCTGGACAGCAAGTCCACCGTCAAGCAGTCCCTCTGGGCCCTGGCGGGCGAACTGGGCCTGGTCGACACGGAGTCGGCGGCGGGCGCCGGGAAGCGGGGTGGCCTGACCCTGCGCAAACGGACCGGCGGCGACCGCGGCGCGGTGACCCTCGAATTCGCCGGCATGTTCCCTCTGATCCTGGCCGTCATGGGCATCCTCTGGCAGTGCGCCCTGTACGGCTACACGTTCTCCCTGGCGGGCAACGCGGCCGACGAGGCGGCCCGCGCCGCGACGGCCGCGTACGCGGCGGGCGAGGGCGCGGAGGCGGCGTGCGCGGCCGCGGCCCGCGAGCACCTCCCTTCCGCGTGGCAGGGCGCGGCGGTGTCCTGCACGGACGAGGGCACGGTCTGGAAGGCCCATGTCGACGCGAAGGTCCCCCTGTTCTTCCCGGGGGTGGACACGGGCTGGGAGGTCAACGGGGAGGCGG
>NZ_SRIC01000310.1 GCF_004684775.1 Streptomyces sp. MZ04 | reverse complement strand
GGCGACTGAGGGAACCCGTAACTTCCCTGCGGGGCGGGGAAGTTGGGGTTGGCGGCGGGAGCGGGAGCACCCTGCTGCGGGAACCCGTAGCCGCTCGGCGGAACGGGAGCGCCCTGCTGCGGGAACCCGTAATTACCCTGCTGGGCCGGGGCAACAGGCGCGGGAGCTGGTGCGGGCGCAGGTGCAGGGGCCGGAGTGGGCGTGGGCGCAGGTGCAGGGGCCGGAGTGGGCGTGGGCGCCGGGGCAGGAGCCTGGGCCGCCGCTTGCGGGAAGCCGTACCCGGTCGGCGGGACGGGCGCATCGGCGGCAGGTGCGGGTGCCGGCGCGAGGGTGGGCGCAACCGGACCCGGGGCAGGAGCTGGCGCACCGGCCAGCGGGAACCCGTACCCACTCGGTGGCACGGGAGCATCGGCGGCAGGCGCGGGCGCAGGAGTGGGCGCGGGCGCAACCGGCCCCGGAGCGGTGGCCTGCGGGAATCCGTATCCAGCCGGAGGTACGGGGGCATCGACAGCGGGTGTGGCCGCAGGAGCAGGCGTCGGTGAAACCGGCCCCGGGGCGGGAGTCGGCGCACCGGCCTGCGGGAACCCGTACCCACCCGGAGTCACAGGAGCATCGGTGGCCGCAGCGGGCGCGACCGGCGTCGGAGCCACGGGCCCAGTGGGCGCGGGCCAAGCGTGCGGCGCGGGCTGCGGAGCCTGCGGCTGCACCGGCTCGGCAGCAGGCGTCGGCTCCACCGGCGCCGCGGCCTGCGCCGGAACCGGCCACTGGGGCGCGGAAGTAGGCGCGGCAGGCTGGAAGGCGGGCGGCAGCGGCGGAAGCCCACCGTGCGGCGCGGGCGGGGGAGTCCAGGAGGGCGGCACCGAGTCCTGCACCTCGTCGACAGGCGCGGCGGCCACGGCGTCCTGCGGAGCGGCATCCTCCGGAGCGGCGTCTTCAGGGACGGCGTCCTGCGGGGCAGCGTCATCCAGAACGGCGTCGTTGATCTCGGCGGAGTCGTCGACGATGCCGTCAGCATCCTCATCGACGTCCCCCACGCCTACGAGGGCATCGGTATCGGAATCGGCATCGGAATCGTCGCCCGCACCATCAACACCAAGGGAGGGCGCAGAGTCAGACGCCGAGTGCTCGCCGCTGTCCTCGTCCTCGTCCGCATCGACGTCCGAAGCAACCGCATCATCCACGCCCGAGGCGACCTCTTCGCCGCCACGGTCACCAAGATCCGCGACAGGCTCGACGACGGAAGAAGACTCCTGCTCAGGAGCCCCCTCCTCAGGAGCCCCCTCCTCGCCCTCAACCTCTTCGCCTTCGCCCGATTCCTCGACGTCCAGGGAATCACCGGCCTCGGAACTCACCTCAGCGGACGCAGACGCAGGAGTCTCCTCCGCCTCCACCTCCACCTCCGCCTCGGCCTCCGCGACGGCGGCCCGCTCCTCGATCTCCCTCTTCAGGGCGACGGCGGAGAACCGCATGGTGGCGCCACTCTCGAGATCGCCACTGCCAAGGTCCTCGGCAACGGCCTCATCCTTGACCTCGGTCTCAGGCTTCGGAACGACCCCAGTCACATGCACGGAAGAGGCAACGCCCGCAACGGCACCACTCCAGTCGGCGGCGCCCCCCGAGGGCGAACCCCCTTCAGAAGCAGACGAAGCAGACGAAGCAGGCGAAGCAGGAGTAGCGGGAGGAGCAGGAACAGAAGCCGGATCCGAAGCCGGAGCGGAGGGCGCAGCCCAGTCGCTCTGAGGCTGGAACCCGCTCCCCACAGGCAGCTTCGGCACAGCGACAGGCGGCCCGACCGGCGGAACCGGAGCGGAAGCGGCCGGAGGCTCAGGAGCAGCGGCGGGAGGATCGACCGGCGCGGGCGCAGGCACGGCATCAGCCGCGGGCGAGGAGACCGGCGGCACCGACGGAGTCTCCCCCGCACTGCCGGACGCGTTCTGCGTGTACCAGGCGGGCGGGGCGTAGTCGATGGTGAACTCGCCCGTCGTCTCGGCAGCGGACTCCGCGTCGGACTGATCATCGACGGGTGAGTCCCAGCCCCCGCGGATCTCGTCCCGATCGCTGTTCACAATGCCTCCTGGTGTGGTCGAGCACCCTCGTGCCGTGGTGGGGGGCGACCGTTCCTGTCGTCCGATCCGCCTTGGCTCTCCCCGTGAGAGACGCGAACGACCCGCTCGCGGGTTCTGGCGTCGCGCCCAGTCCCAGCCTAATCACCAAAACCACCAGCACGGCAGGGCAGCCCACCTCCTAGCACTGTCCTTTCCGTCACGCCCGACTCCGAAGCTCTCCACGTCCCCATAACGCGATGACCAAACCACCCCAACAGGCAACAAAAAGCGGAAATCAAGAAGTCCGCACCAAGGAAGTCCTCGGAAGTCCTCGGAAGTCCTCGGCAGTCCTCGGCAGTTCTCGGAAGCCCTCTCGGGCGGATTCCCCACCCACCGCACAGACAAGATCGCTCGCCATGCATAGTGGGGCCCTGTTTCGACAGCCGAAGCCGAGGGAGCGGATGCGCGCCCAGTGACACGACACCCACGACACCCTCGGCGCAGAAAGGACTTCACGACGTGAGCTTCGGCCCGCCTCCTTCCTCGTACACCCAGTCCACGCTGGTGGCGGACAGCGCGCGAAGGAACCGTCGCCGCAGGACGCTGATCGGTGTCGTCTCCACCGTCCTGATCGTGTTGCTGTGCGCGGGCGGTGGGTTCCTCTGGTTCGGGAACGATGATCCCGCGAGGGGCGACGACAAGTCGCCGTCGGACGCCGTCCCGCAAGGCCGGCTCGACGTCAGGCAGACCGCCGAGAAGCGCCCCGCGAACACCTCGGGACGCATGGCCTTCCGTTTCTCCGCCGACGACATGGCCCCTGGCGAGGAGTACACGACTCCGGGCACCTGGGCAACGGACAAGATCCTCGCCAAGGGCATCAACCGAACGCTGGTGGGATTCGAGATCGGCAAGGACGCCGAGGCGGGCGACGAGACCTGGAGCATCCGGCTTTCCGGCCCGATCTGCGGAGTGACGCGCCATGTGACCGTGCAGGGCCGAACCGCGGTCCTCCACAGGTCCGGGGAGGACGAGGACTCACCGTGCGACCGGGTCACCTTCGTAGACCTCGACAAGGGCGAGAAGATCTGGGAGAAGGGCTTCCCCACCTCCGACACGGTCTTCGGGCAGGACGCCACGAGCGTGACCTTGACGCATGCCACGGTCGCCGTGACATGGGGCGACGGTTCGACGGCGTACGACATGGACACGGGAGACCGCCTCTGGAAGAAGGGCCGCGTCTCCGACTGCAAGCACACCGGTCTGGCGGGCGGACGCGGCCTGCTCATGCTGCTGAGCTGCGTCCACCCCAAGGAAACGACGTACCAGGTACGGAAGTTGGACCCGCGTACCGGCGACGCGAAGTGGACGTACCAGGCCGCGGACGGCATCAAGGGTGTCAGCCTGCTCTCCGCCGAGCCGGCCGTCATCGCGCCCGCGGCGGGCGACGTCGAGGTGACGCACCTGATCTCCCTCGATGACCGCGGAAAGCAGCGCGCCACCATCGGGCTCGAGAGCGGCCGTTACGTCGTCGACTGCGAGGACCCGCTGGACTTCGGCGCGGTCGACAACTGCCCCTCGACGGTGGTCAGCGGCGACCAGGTCTTCCTCACGAGCCGCGAGGACCCGCACGGCGACATGATCGACAACGCGAACCGGATCGTGTCGTTCGACCTCAGCACCGGCAAGACGGTCCTGAAGTTCGAGTCGGGCCGCAACCAACTCCTCCACCCGCTGCGGATGAGCGGCGACCAACTCCTGGCGTTCCGCGACAGCACCGACCACATCACGCCGTCGGCGCTGGTGAGCCTGAACCCGAAGACGGGCAAGGAGACCCCGTACTTCTACTTCGCCCTGCCGACCGAGGCCTGGCCACTCACGGAGCCGGACACGAACGACATCGTCGTCCAGAACGGCCGCCTCTACCTCAGCGCTCCGCGGGCGACGGGTCCGACCGGCGGCAAGAAGAAGGAGTGGGTCTGGCTGACGGTCGGAATCGAGAGCGCGAAGCAAGGACGCACGAAGTAGTCCGCGAGCGGACCGGCCCGCAACATCGGCCGTTCCGCCGGGCTCCTTCTTCTGCAGCGTCTTCTGCAGCGTCTTCTGCGGCGTCGGTTCAGTCCATGCGCCGCGCGGTGCCGAGCAATCCGTTCTCGGCATCGGTGGCCTGCGTCATCACGTACTGCCGGTCACGGTCGCCGCACCACAGCGTCACCCCGTCCGAGAGGGTCGGCAGGGCCTCGACGTCACCGCTCGGCAGCCCCACGGACCGCCCTATCTGAGCCGCCTCATCCGGCGACACCCGCTGTACTCCCACCAGGCGGGCCTGCCGGATCAGCCGTGGCGCCACCGGACTCAGGTACGGCAGCAGGGTCAGCACCGACTGCCAGGGGCCGGACACGACCCGCCCTCGGGGAGGCCGCATGCCGCAGTCCCGCACCACAAGCACCGGACTCCCCGCCGACGCACCTTGCGGAGGTACCCGCCCCACGTCATGCACCGACATCCCGCTCGGCCCGACGCCGAGCGCCTGCACGAGTTGGGCCCATGCCGCCGCCCGCCCGGTCTCCACGGCCACCCGGGCCCCCGTCGCGGCGGCCCGCAAGGCGATGACCTGGGCCGTCCAGAGCCCGCCGATGAGCAGGACGTCGTACGGAGTAGGTCGGTTGACCCCGAGGACCGCGGGCTGCCCCTGCGCGTCCACGCCGATCACGACGCCGTCGTCGCCGATGGGCAGTGCCAGCGCGTCCACCTGCTCGGCAGGGAGTGTGTGGCGGCGATGGCGTGGGCCGAGCAGCCCGAACCCACGGCGTACTGCCGTGCGGAACGCATCGCCCGGAGCGGACGGAACGGCCGGCGTGGCTGGCGTGGTCGGATGCGTGACGGTCATCAGCGGGTACCCCCTAGCGGCAGAGTGGCGAGCATCCCGGGCAGCTGCTCTCGATCGAGGCGGACCAGTCCTGTACCGACCTGCCGGGCCCCCCGCTCCAACGCCCGCCGGGCGGTGTCGAGTTCGGCATCGCTGCGCCCGGTCACCCGCACGTGCCCGGACAGCGACACTTCCTGCCGCTCGGCTTGGCGCAGGGTGAGGCTGAATGTCGTGGCCAGCGTCGGGACGGCGGTGAGCAGCGCGACGAGCTTCGGCAGCGACGGACCGTCCGCGTTTCCCAACTGCGGCCAGCGCCGCACCCAGTAGGTCGTGTGACGGCGGTTGTCGCAGCGCCACGCGCGTGCGGACTCCTCCGTCCTGCGCTCGGGCAGATCGGACCTCCCGGCCTCTGCTGTGACCAGCGGATTGGCGCCCGCCGACGTGGCGATGGCGGCGGCCAACTGCTCCTCGGTCAGCGCCGTGGCCCGAAAGCCGGTCCCCGTGAGCCGACTTGCCAGCTGGTCCATGGCACGCACCACGCACTTCTGAGCCCCCACGAACCCGCCTCCACGCGCCGCCACCGCTTCGGGGCAGAGCTCAGGGTCAAGCTTCAGGGCAACCCATGTAATCCGTACGGCTGGTGCTCCGGTCTGGGCCTGCAGGGGCGCGTAGTTGCTGACGGCCACGGACTGCTGGGGGAGATGCAGCGCAGGCGCCGGCTGGGTGTGCTGCAGGATCTGTGCCGACTCCAGCCGGATCCCGTCCACCTCCAGGGCGTCCCGTACGAGCCCCACCGGCAGTGGCTGCCTCCCGCGCTCGGCCCGCAACGCGGTGGCGTCCGACTCGACTTGGAGCACGCCGGTCAGGAACGTTCCGTCGCCGACCATCCCGACCTGCCGTCGGTCCCGGTCTCTGTAGGTATAGGTGCGTAGGGCGGGGTCGCACTCGACGGCTGGGGCGAAGGAAGGCTCCGTACCCGGAGGTATCGGCGTACTCGCCGCCCGGCGCTTGCGTGCCCTCAACGCCTGTGCGGCGCCCAGCCATTCATGCCAAGCGCGGCCACGACGGCGCATTACGGCGAGCAGCACCAGCATCGCCGAGACGACAGCGGTCGGCACGAGGGCCAGCGGATCCACCACCCAGGCGGCCAGCAGAAGGGCTGCGGCGACCTCGATCAGCACAAGTCGTTGCAGGCGAAACGATCCGAACTGCGCGGAGCGCGCACGGAGATGGAAGGTGACGGCGCCTCGGTGCGGCGACCCGCCGGACCCCGTGGGCGCTGCCTCCCCTTGAGTCCCGGACCTCGACGGTCCCCGAGCCCCGGTCCGCGCTGCGGAAGCCATCAGCCCAACCCCCCCCGTAAATCTCCTGAATCACCCTGATCGTACGGAACTTGCGCCCCAGGAACGCCCGGGAACCTTACCCACCCCACACGCGCGATTACTCAACAGGCATAGTAGGGGCCGGGTCTGACAACGGAGGGTGGGGGTCGCATGCCCCCGGCGCTGCAGCGGGGAGAAGCAGACACTCATGGCATCACGGCGGGATGAACTCAACGCCTACACCTTCGCGAAGCGCCGCACGCTGGCGTCCTTCATCCAGCCGTCGCCTTCGGGTTCGGAGGAGGGCGCACCACGCCCGCTGCGTGGCGTAGTCCCCGGCATCATCGTCGGAGTGATCGTCCTGGCCGTCTTCGGCGCCTGGGGCATGTTCAAACCGGCGGCCAAGCCCGGCTGGGACGAGCCGAAGGAACACGTGATCATCGCGAGCAAGTCCACGACGCGGTACGTGATCCTGGAGACGAAAGGCAAGCCCCAACTGCACCCGGTGCTCAACATGGCCTCGGCGAAGCTCCTGCTCGACTCCGACAAGGGCGACATCATCAACGTCGACGAGTCGGTCCTCGACAAGGGCACGATCCCCCACGGCGCCCCCATCGGCATTCCGTACGCCCCCGACCGCCTGCCCTCGGCGTCCGAGGCCGGCGCCGCCAAGCGCTGGGCGGTGTGCGAGCGCCCGGTAGAGGGTGACAGAGCCATTCAGAAGGCCGCGTTCATCCTGGCGGAGCGCGAGCAGAAAAAGACCGAGGGCAGCGAACGGCTGCGCGGCGGTGAGCTGTTGTACGTCATCGGCCCCGACAAGGTCCGCTACGTGGTCGACGCGCACGGTATGGCGTACCGGATCGCGGAACGGGACGAGCTCGGATACCTCCTGCGCACGATCGTGGGCTTCGGTCGTCAACCGCAGCGGGTGTCCAAGGAGTGGCTGGACACACTCCACTACGGAGACCCGATCATCTACCCGAAGGTGAAGGGCAATCCTGGAGCAGCCGCCAACGTGGAGGGCCTCCAGGACCAGCGGGCGAACAGAGTCGGCATGGTCCTCAAGTCGTCCGACGGGGCGGGGACGCAGCACTACGTAGTCGAGCCCGGACGCATCTCCCCGGTCTCCGACTTCACCGCGAAACTCCTCCTCAGCAGCCGTGACTTGGTCGACGTCGGCCAGCGGGGCCACGCCCGTGACCTGAGTACCGGCGCCTTCACCCCCGACCTCGAGGCGTTCGACGCGTCGTACGGGTGGCCGAGCCACGCGCCGACGCGCGTCAACGAAGCCTCTGCCGAGGTGGGGAGCCGCAACACTGTCTGCAATGTCCTGCGCAAGGTAGACGGCGACGACGGCAAAACGACACTCAGCACATGGGCGGGGACGGACTTCCCCGCCACACTCCCCACCGGCTCGTCCAGCGCGTACGTCACGGCCGGATCGGGCCTGCTCTACCGGCAGTTCACAGGCACAGAGACGAAGGCGGGCGGTGTCTTCCTGGCCACGGACACAGGCCTGCGCTACGCGATGCAGTCCAACAGCGACGGTGCGACGGAGGACGCGGGCATCGGCACCACGGCCAAGCAGCGCAAACAGCAGCAGGAAGAGGCGCAACAGGCCCAGACCCGCCTGGGCTACGCGGACACGGACGTCACTCCAGTGCCGGCCCCTTGGTCCAAGTTCCTCCCCACGGGCCCGCGCCTCTCGACTTCGGCGGCACGCCAGCCGCAGGGCTCCTAGGCCACAGGGAGCCTGACAATGACGTACGCACAGCGCTGGCCGCACATCGCAGCGGCCACGGCGGCGACTCTGACGGTGATCGCGACGACAACGATGCTCGCCGTCGCCGCACCCACCGCGACCGCGGCCGGTGACCAGTGCACGTTCCCGTCCAAGAAGTACGAGGGCCGCCCCTGGGCGCTGCAACGGGTCCTCCTGGACGAGTTGTGGCGCAACTCCACCGGAAAGGGCGTACGGGTAGCGGTGATCGACACAGGGGTGGACGTCAAGAACCCACAGCTCAAGAGCGCGGTGGACGTGTCAAAGGGCCGCAACCTGCTGCCCAAGAACCTCAAGGACGAGAACGGCAACAAGCTCAAGCGCGGCAAGGAGAACGGCACGACGGACGAAGTCGGCCACGGCACGCGCGTGGCGGGCATCATCGCGGCCCGCCCGGCCAAGGGCACCGGCTTCGTGGGCCTGGCCCCCGATGCGACGCTGATCCCCATCCAGCAGAACGACGCGGAGGGCCACGGCACCGCGCAGACTCTCGCGACGGCAATCAACTATGCGGTCGCCGCCGACGCGGACGTCATCAACATCTCCCAGGACACGGCCAACGCCGTGAAGCCGACCCCGATCCTGAAACAGGCAGTTGACAGGGCACTCGCGCGCGAAAAGGTGATCGTGGCATCGGCCGGAAACGACGGCCTGGGCGGCAACGTGAAGCCGACCTACCCGGCTTCCTACGAGGGCGTATTGGCGGTAGCGGCATCGGACCGCAACAACGAACGGGCCCCGTTCTCCCAGTCAGGCGAGTTCGTGGGAGTGGCGGCCCCCGGCGTGGACGTCATCTCCACAGTCCCCCGAGGCGGCCACTGCTCGGACAACGGCACAAGCTTCTCGGCGCCGTACGTCGCGGGTGTGGCGGCCCTGATCAAGTCCAAGCACAGCGACTGGACGTCCCGCCAGATCACCGCCCAGATCAAACAAACAGCGGAACGCTCGGTGGCAGGCCACGACATCCTGGTCGGCTGGGGAGTGGTGGACCCGGTCCGAGCCCTGACGGAAGACGACCACCCGATCGAGACCCCGAGGTCCGAGGAGGGCGTCACTCGTGCGAAGGCGCCAACTCCCGCTGAACTCCACCTCCGTGAGACGGCAGAGGAACGTACGGCGCGGATCGCTACGTACGTGGCTGTGGGGGCGGGGGTTGTGGTGGCGGGGCTTGGT
>NZ_SRIC01000309.1 GCF_004684775.1 Streptomyces sp. MZ04 | reverse complement strand
GGACTGGGCGTCGTTCCGGGCGGGGCGGTGAGGGGGTGCGGCGCGGGCGCCGGGCTGGTCCGTGGCGCGGATTCCGCAGCTCAAACGCCTGCGCACTCGATCCGGTGGACTCCGTCACCCGTGCGAGCGACGCGCCCGAACCGCATGATCACGAAGGGTCGCGGTTGTGGCACTCTCCGTGTGCACCAGTCGGTGCGCGAGTCGGTGCGTGAGCACCACGTCCTCAGCAGGAGTTGCCCCATGAGCCTTCGCCGTTCGCTTCCGGCCCTCGTCGGCGCCGTAGCCCTCACTCTCGGCCTCCCCGTGGCGGCCGCCGCGTCCGCTCACGCCCCGGCCGCCGTCATGAACCCCTGCGGGTTCTACGAGACCGGCAGCGACGCGTTCTACAACCACTGCACGAGCGACGGCTCGAACGTCGTCATCCAGGTGAGGGTCGCCCTCGCCCCCGACTACGAGCGCTGTGTGGGCCCGGGCAACCACTGGCTGGGCTCGGCGAGCAAGATCCAGGGCGCGCACTACGTGGGACGCACCTGCTGATTCCGGCAGGAGCGTGACCGTGGGCTACTCCCTCTCGAGCCGTACCGCGCACACCTTGAACTCCGGCATTCGCGACACCGGGTCAAGTGCCGGATTCGTCAGGGAGTTGGCCCGTCCCTCGCCCGGCCAGTGGAACGGCATGAAGACGGTGTCCGACCGGATCGCCCCGGTGATCCGCGCCGGGGCGACGGCCCGCCCCCGCCGCGAGACGACGGTCACGGGCTCGCCCTCCTCGATCCGCAGCCGCGCGGCGAGCCGCGGATGCAGCTCCACGAAGGGGCCGGGAGCGGCGGAGTTGAGCTCGTCGACGCGGCGCGTCTGGGCCCCCGACTGATACTGGGCCAGTACCCGCCCGGTGGTCAGCAGCACCGGATACTCCGCGTCCGCCTCCTCGGCGGCGGCCCGGTGCACGACGGGCACGAACCGCGCGAGCCCGTCCTCGGTGGCGAACCGGTCGAGGAAGAGGCGCGGGGTCCCGGGGTGCGCGGCGTCCGTCTCTTCCTCTTCCTCCTCCGCCGGAGCCAAGTCCTCCGCCGGGCAGGGCCAGAAGACCCCCTCGCCGTTGCCCTCCTTCAGGCGTGCGTAAGAGATGCCGGAGTAGTCCGCCGGGCCGCCCGCGCTCGCCCTGCGCAGCTCGTCGAAGATCTCCTCCGGGTCCGTCGGGAAGCCCTTCTCGTGGCCGAGGCGGGCGGCGAGGCCGTGGAGTACGTCCAGGTCGCTGCGGACCCCGTCGGGTGCCGTCACCGCCTGGCGGCGCAGCAGCACCCTGCCCTCCAGGTTCGTCACCGTGCCCGTCTCCTCGGCCCACTGCGTCACCGGCAGCACGACATCGGCCAGTTGAGCCGTCTCGGAGAGGACGACGTCGGCCACCGCCAGGAAGTCCAGCGACCGCAGCCGCTCCTCCACGTGCGCGGCGCGAGGCGCCGAGACGACCGGGTTGGAGCCCATCAGGAGCAGGGACTTGATGTCCCCGCCGAGCGCGTCGAGCAGTTCGTACGCGGACCGGCCGGGGCCCGGCAGCGAATCGGGGTCGACGCCCCACACCCCGGCGACATGCGCCCGCGCCGCCGGGTCCGTCAGCTTGCGGTAGCCGGGCAGCTGGTCCGCCTTCTGGCCGTGCTCGCGTCCGCCCTGCCCGTTGCCCTGCCCGGTCAGACAACCGTAACCGGCAAGCGGTCGGCCCGCGTTGCCCGTGGCCAGGCACAGGTTGATCCACGCGCCCACCGTGTCCGTGCCCTTGGACTGCTGCTCGGGGCCGCGCGCGGTGAGCACCATCGCCGACTCGGCGTCGCAGAACATCTCCACCGCGTCCCGCAGCTGGGGCACCGCGACGCCGCTGATCCGCTCCACGTACTCCGGCCAGTGCGCCATCGCCGCCGCCCGCGCCTCCTCCCAGCCGCTCGTCCGCTCCGCGATGAACGCCTCGTCCGTCCGCCCCTCGGCCACCACCAGATGCAGCAGCCCGAGCGCGAGCGCCAGGTCGGTGCCGGGCCGCGGCGCCAGATGCAGATCGGCCTGCTCGGCGGTGCGGGTCCTGCGCGGGTCGACGACGATCAACTTGCCGCCGTTCTCCTTCAGTTCCGTCAGATACCGCAGTGCGGGCGGCATCGTCTCGGCGAGATTGGAGCCGACCAGGATCACGCAGCCCGTGCGCGGGACGTCCGCCAGCGGGAACGGCAGACCGCGGTCGAGCCCGAAGGCCCGCTGCCCGGCGGCCGCCGCCGACGACATGCAGAACCGGCCGTTGTAGTCGATCTGCGACGTGCCGAGCGCCACCCGCGCGAACTTCCCGAGCGCGTACGCCTTCTCGTTGGTCAGACCGCCGCCGCCGAACACCCCGCACGCGTCCGGGCCATGCTCCGTACGCGTGCGGGAGAGCCCGTCGGCGACACGGCCGATGGCCTCCTCCCAGGTGGCCGGCTCGAGCCGGCCCGTGGCGTGGGATCGGATGAGTGGCTCGGTCAGGCGCACCCGGGAGGAGAGCACAGCGGGCGCCGTGCGGCCCTTGCCGCACAGCGCGCCCCCGTTCACGGGGAACTCGGGGCGCTCCACGACCTCCACCCCGCCGGGGCCGGATGTCAGGCCCATCCCGCATTGCAGCGCGCAGTACGGACAGTGGGTCGGTGTCGCCTTGGAGTGCATACCAGCCAGAGTCCGCCGCGCGTGTTACACGCCCCGACGCGATCGCGTTACACACGCGGTAACCCGACCTCAGCGAGGACCGCACCCCACTGTGAGCCGACCGTGCCCCGTCAGGGGCGCGGGGAACTGCGCGAGGACGGACCACGACCGGCACCCGGCGGACGAGCGGGAGCAGCCAGACGCACCCCAGGTCGTGCCCCTTCAGGGGCGCGGGGAACTGCGCGAGGACGGACCACGGCCCGCACCTGGCGGACGAGCGGGAGCAGCCAGACGCACCCCCGGCCTCGCTGAAGGCCCCGGGCCAGGTCGTGCCCCTTCAGGGGCGCGGGGAACTGCGCGAGGACGGACCACGGCCCGCACCCGGCCGACGAGCGGGAGCAGCCAGACGCACCCCCCGACCCCGCTCAAGGCCCAGGGCCAGGCTCAGCGAGGCGCGGCCAGCGCCCGGTCCACGCCCGGCTCCCGGGGCCCGAGGAAGCGCGGATCCGGTTGAAACGCCGAGTCCAGCGCCGCCTTGCCCGCCGCGAACACCTCCCGCGCGCCGCCGTAGTACCACGTCGCGTCGTGCTTGGCGTCGACCCCGACGCCGTACGACGCGACACCCGCCGCGCGGCACAGCGCGACCGCCCTGCGTATGTGGAAGCCCTGGCTGATCAGCACCGCCCGGTCGACGCCGAACACCTTCTTGGCCCGTACACAGGAGTCCCAGGTGTCGAAGCCCGCGTAGTCGCTGACGATCCGCCGCCCCGGCACACCGCGCTCGGTCAGATACGCGCGCATCGCGTCCGGCTCGTCGTAGTCCTCCCGGCTGTTGTCCCCGGTGACCAGGACGACCTCTATCCGCCCCGCCTCGTACAGCTCGGCCGCCGCGTCCAGGCGGTGGGCGAGATACGGCGACGGCTCGCCCTCCCACAGCCCCGCGCCGAAGACCACCGCGACCCGCGTGTGCGGCACGTCCGCCGTCGTCCGCAGCCGGCCGTCCGTCGTCACGAACAGCCACGTCGCCGGCAGCAGCGCCACCACGCAGGCGGCCATGAAGCCCTGCACGGCCCGCCGCTGCCCCCGCCGCGTACGCGGCAGCCGCAGCCGCCGCACTCGGGCCCACAGCGGTGTGACCCCCTGCTTCCAGTGGGCCCACCGGACCCACCCCGGCCGTTCCATCCCGAACCCCCGTCCCCCGCCGGATCCCCCGATCCGGTCACTGCGAACAACCGTAAGCGACCTCACTGACAATGCCGCCACGCCCGCCGTGAGCCCGGCTGAAACGACCCGTCACCGGCGCGCAACGCCGACGCAATGTGCCGCGGCCATCCTCGGTTCATGACGGCGTCGAACACTCTTCGCTACGAGTCCTCCGTGCCGCAGCTCCCGAACGGCACCCCTCTCGAAAGCACGGCGCAACTCATGGACCGGATCACCAGCCAGCTCGGCAGCCAGCTCAATCTCGTGTCGCTCGACGGCAGGCGCCGCACCGAAACGGCGCCCGCGCTGATCGTGGTCGCGCACGGCAGCCGCGACCCGCGCGCCCTCGCCACCGTCTCGGCCCTGCTCGAACGGGTCCGGGAGCTGCGCCCCGGGCTCACCGTGCGGCTCGGCCACATCGAGCTGAACGAACCGCTGCTCACCGACACCCTCGCCGCGGCGACCGGCTCCGCCGTCCTCGTGCCGCTGCTGCTCAGCCGCGGCTACCACGTCAAGCAGGACATCCCCGAGGCGATCGCCGCCGCGCCGCACCTCGACGCGCGCGTCGCCGCCCCGCTCGGCCCGCACCCCCTGCTCGTCGACGCGCTGCACGCCCGGCTCGTCGAGGCGGGCTGGCCGACCCGCCCGAGCGAGGCGATGCGCCGCACCGGCGGAGTGGTCCTCGCCGCCGCGGGCTCCCGCGACCCGGACTCCGCCGCCGACACCCGGCGTACGGCGGATCTCCTCGCCCGGCGGATCGGCGTGCCGGTCGTCCCCGCCTACGCGTCGCCCACCGCGAACTCCCCGCTCACCGTGCCCGCCGCGGTGCGCTCGCTCGCCGCCCGCGGACGCCACCGGACCGCCGTCGCCTCGTACTTCACCGCGCCGGGCCGGTTCGCCGCGCAGTGCGCCGAGGCCGCGCCCTGGATCACGGCCGCACCGCTCGGCGACCAGCAGGCGATGGCCCGCCTCGTCCTGCACCGCTACGAACAGGCCCGCACGACAGGGGCGGCGGCGCCGGCCGCGCCCCCGGCGACACGGCCCCCGTCCCGTCAGCTGACCTCCGCCTGACGCCGGCGGCCCCTCGGCCGCATGGCCGAGGGGGCCCCTGAAGCCCCCTTTGTCACTGCTTGCGTTTACTGTCGGTGCATGGAAGGCACCGCACCGAACGCGTACGACGACGAGGCCGCCTACGACGAGGCGGCCTATGACAAGGCCGCCTACGACAAGGCCGCCGTCGAGCGATGGGCCGCCGAGCCGGACAAGAGGCCGGGGCGCACCGCCTTCCAGCGGGACCGCGCGCGCGTCCTGCACTCCGCCGCGCTGCGCCGCCTCGCCGGGAAGACCCAGGTGGTCACCCCCGGCACGCGGAGCAACGAGGCCTGGGACGCCAGCGCCCGCACCCGCCTGACGCACTCCCTGGAGTGCGCCCAGGTCGGCCGCGAGCTGGGCGCGGCCCTCGGCTGCGACCCGGACCTGGTGGAGACGGCCTGCCTCGCGCACGACATGGGCCACCCGCCCTTCGGGCACAACGGCGAGCAGGCGCTGAACGAAGTCGCCGAGAGCTGCGGCGGTTTCGAGGGCAACGCCCAGTCGCTGAGGCTCCTCACCCGCATCGAACCGAAGCGCTTCATCAGAAGCGAGGAGACGGACGAACTGGTCAGCGTGGGCCTCAACCTGACCCGCGCCGCCCTGGACGCCGCCACCAAGTACCCCTGGCCGCGCGGCTCCCACCCCACCGACCCGGCGTCCCCCAAGTTCGGGGTCTACGAGGACGACCGGCCGGTCTTCGACTGGGTCCGCAGTCAGGCCCCGGGCCAGCGCACCTGCTTCGAGGCGCAGGTCATGGACTGGTCGGACGACGTGGCGTACTCGGTCCACGACTTCGAGGACGGACTGCACGCCGGACACCTCGACCCGAACCTGCTGCACGCCGAGCCCGAGCGCCGGGACATCTTCGCCGTGGCGATCGGCCGCTACGTACCGGCGGACACCGACCCCGAAGAGCTCTCCCAGGCCCTCGACCGGCTCCTCGACCAAGAGTGGTGGCCGCACGGATACGACGGATCGGCCGTCGCCCAGGCCCGGTTGAAGGACGCCACGAGCCAGCTCATCGGCCGCTTCTGCCTCGCCGCGGAGGCCGCGACGCGCGCGCGGTACGGCACGGGCCCGCTCACCCGGTACGCCGCCGAACTGGTCGTCCCGCGCGAGGCCCGCCACGAGTGCGCGGTCCTCAAGGCCGTCGCCGACCGCTATGTGATGCAGCGCCCCGCGCAGGAGCGGCTACGCGCCGATCAGCGGATCGTCGTCGCCGAGCTGGCCGACGCGCTCACGGCCCGCGCCCCCGAAGGGCTCGACCCGCAGTTCCGCGCGCTGTACGACGCGGCGCCGGACGATCGCGCGGCCCTGCGCGTGGTCGTCGACCAGATCGCGTCACTCACGGACGCCGCCGCGCGCTCGCTGCACGCGCGGCTCACCGCACGGCGCCCCATTTCCGAGCAGACCGACCACGGGGCGTGACGAAAACTGGCCGGATAGGGCCGCAACCCCTTCCCCCATCACGCTCTGTGCGGGACGCTCCCCCTGACGGCAAGGCTTTGAGGAGGCATCAAGTGGTCGACGCGGATCAGACGTTCGTCATTGTGGGAGGAGGTCTCGCGGGTGCGAAGGCGGCCGAGACACTCCGGTCCGAGGGCTTCACCGGCCGGGTGATCCTCATCGGTGACGAGCGCGACCACCCGTACGAGCGCCCGCCCCTGTCGAAGGGATATCTGCTGGGCAAGGAGGAGCGCGACAGCGTCTTCGTCCATGAACCCGCCTGGTACGCACAGTCGGACGTGGAGCTGCACCTAGGCCAGACCGTCGTCGCCATCGACCGCACCGCCAAGGCCGTCCGCCTCGGGGACGGCGCCGTCATCCACTACGACCGGCTGCTTCTGGCCACCGGCGCCGAGCCGCGCCGCCTCGACGTGCCGGGCACCGACCTGGTGGGCGTGCACCACCTGCGCCGCCTCGCGCACGCCGACCGGCTGCGTCAGGTTCTCGCCAGTCTCGGCCGTGACAACGGCCACCTGGTGATCGCCGGCGCCGGCTGGATCGGCCTGGAGATCGCCGCGGCCGCGCGGACGTACGGCGCGGAGGTCACCGTCGTCGAGCCCGAGCCCACCCCGCTGCACGCGGTCCTCGGCCCCGAGCTCGGCCAGATGTTCGCCGACCTGCACGCCGAGCACGGCGTCCGCTTCCACTTCGGCGCGAAGCTCACCGAGATCACCGGACAGGACGGCCTGGTCCTCGCCGCCCGCACCGACGACGGCGAGGAGCACCCGGCGCACGACGTGCTCGCCGCGATCGGCGCCGCCCCGCGCACCGCGCTCGCCGAGTCGGCCGGGCTCGAGATCGCCGACCGCGCGCACGGCGGCGGAATCGTCGTCGACGCCGACCTGCGCACCTCGGACCCGGACATCTTCGCGGCGGGCGACGTGGCCGCCGTCCTGCACCCGCTCTTCGACATGAGGCTGCGCGTGGAGCACTGGGCGAACGCGCTCAACGGCGGCCCGGCGGCCGCCCGCGCGATGCTCGGCCGGGACGTGACGTACGACCGTGTGCCGTACTTCTTCTCCGACCAGTACGACGTGGGCCTGGAGTACTCGGGATGGGCGCCGCCCGGGACGTACGACCAGGTCGTGGTCCGGGGCGACGCCGGGAAGCGGGAGTTCGTCGCCTTCTGGCTGAGCGAGGGACGCATCCTCGCCGGGATGAACGTGAATGTGTGGGACGTCACGGACACCATCCAGAAGCTGATCCGCGCGGGTGCCCGGCCGCCCGCCGAGTCCCTCTCGGATCCCTCCGTCCCCCTGGAGTCGCTGCTCCCGTGACCGGCCGGGCGGGAGTGTCACAGCAGGGCCGTAGTATTCCTACGTGGCAGGCAGGATCAATGACGAGGACGTGAAGGCGGTTCGGGACGCGGTCCCGATCGACGCCGTGGTCTCCGACTACCTCCAGCTGCGGAACGCGGGGGGCGGCAACCTCAAGGGTCTGTGCCCCTTCCACGACGAGAAGTCACCGTCCTTCCAGGTCAGCCCGAGCAAGGGTCTCTTCCACTGCTTCGGCTGCCAGGAAGGCGGCGACACGATCGCCTTCGTGATGAAGATCGACCACCTCACCTTCTCGGAGACGGTCGAGCGCCTCGCCGCCCAGGCGGGCATCACGCTGCGGTACGAAGAGGGCGGGTACAACCCCGCGAACCAGCGCGGCGAGCGCATCCGCCTCGTCGAGGCCCACAAGATCGCCACGCAGTTCTACATCGACCAGCTGGAGAGCCCCGAGGCGGAGATCGGCCGCAAGTTCCTGGCCGGGCGCGGCTTCGACCAGGCCGCCGCAGCGCACTTCGGCGTGGGCTACAGCCCGGCGGGCTGGGACCACCTCACCCGCTTCCTGCGCGGCAAGGGCTTCAGCGACAAGGAGCTGACCCTCTCCGGCCTCTCCCAGGAGGGCCGCCGCGGCCCCATCGACCGCTTCCGCGGCCGCCTGATGTGGCCGATCCGCGACATCGGGGGCGAGGTCGTCGGCTTCGGCGCCCGCAAGCTGCGCGACGACGACAACGGCCCCAAGTACCTGAACACACCCGAGACGCCGATCTACAAGAAGGGCCAGGTGCTCTACGGAGTGGACCTGGCCAAGAAGGAGATCGCCAAGACCTCCCGCGCGGTCGTCGTCGAGGGGTACACGGACGTCATGGCCTGCCACCTCGCCGGCGTCACCACCGCCATCGCGACCTGCGGCACGGCCTTCGGCGGCGACCACATCAAGATCCTGCGCCGCCTCCTGATGGACAACGGCTCGGCTCGGGTGATCTTCACATTCGACGGTGACGCGGCAGGACAGAAGGCCGCCCTGCGCGCCTTCGAGGACGACCAGAAGTTCGCCGCCGAGACGTACATCGCCATCGCGCCCGACGGCATGGACCCCTGCGACCTGCGCCTGGCCAAGGGCGACGCGGCAGTCGCCGACCTGGTCGAACCCCGCACGCCGCTCTTCGAGTTCGCGCTCCGCCAGATCGTCGGCCGCTACGACCTGGAGACCCCCGCGGGCCGCGCCGCCGCCCTGGACGAGGCGGGCCCCGTCGTGGCCCGCATCAAGAACAGCGGCGCGCAGCACGAGGTGGCCGTCCAGCTCGCCGGCATGCTCGGCATCCTGGACACCCAGTTCGTCGTCAAGCGCGTTGCCCAGCTGGCCCGTTGGGCCCGCGACCGCGGCGGCCGCGGCCCCGCCCCCCAGCAGCGCCCGGGACAGCAGCAGAACCAGTCGTACGGCCCCTCGGCCCCCGCCGCCCCG
This sequence comes from Streptomyces sp. MZ04, assembly GCF_004684775.1. Taxonomy (GTDB): domain Bacteria; phylum Actinomycetota; class Actinomycetes; order Streptomycetales; family Streptomycetaceae; genus Streptomyces. Next base: position 18 of record NZ_SRIC01000309.1, on the reverse strand, counting down.
GCAGGGCCCGCGCTGAAC
>NZ_SRIC01000030.1 GCF_004684775.1 Streptomyces sp. MZ04 | reverse complement strand
GAGGCGGGGGCGGTGTCCAGACGACGGCCAAGGCGTCGAGTCCCGTTCTGGAGGACATGGCCAACGCCGACGCCGCCGGTGGCGCGCTGGGCGCCGGCGTGGGTGCGGTCGTGGGTGGCGTAGGCGCCGTCCCCGGCGGTATCGCGGGCGCCGCAGGTGCGTCGACGGGAGCTGCGATCGGGCACCTCATCGACTGGCTGTTCTGAGTGCGGTGCGCTGCGACGAACTGGTCCACAGTCGGCAGCGAAGCCGTCCGTGGGTGATGGCGGCCTGAACACCCTCCGCCGCGGCCCGCCGTAGCCACATCGAGACGCTTCCGCAACATCCCGGAGCGATCCCGCCGCGCCGCCCGCCCCCGGCGTCACAGTCACGAGTGCTGATGACGCTAGGGGGATCACCATGCGGACCTGGAAGATATGGCGGGCGCTGCTCGCCGCCACCGTGGCCGGGGGGCTGCTGCTCGCCGGGTGCAGCGGGGGTGCCGGGGGCGAACGTGCCTCCGACAGCGCGGACAAGAGCCGCAGGGGCGGCGGGTCCGCCACGGGGCCGATGCCCGCGCCCGCCGTGCCCTCCGCGCCGGACGGCGACAAGCGGCAGGAGGACGGTGAGGGGCGGGACTTCGCGCCGCCACCTGACTATCTCTCCACCTTCGCCCTCGACGTGGATACCGCTTCGTACGGCTTCGCCCGCCGCACCCTCGCGGAGGGCAGGCTCCCGGATCCGTCGACCGTGCGGCCGGAAGAGTTCGTGAACAGCTTCCGGCAGGACTATCCCCGGCCCGAGGGCGACGGGTTCTCCGTGAATGTCGACGGGGCCCGTACCGACGCGGACGGCTGGTCCATGATGCGGGTCGGGCTCGCGACCGGCGCCGCGGACTCGCAGGGCGAACGCCCGCCCGCCGCCCTCACCTTCGTGATCGACGTGTCGGGATCCATGGCCGAGCCCGGCCGCCTCGACCTGGTCAAGGAGTCCCTCGGCATCATGACCGACCGGCTCCGCGACGACGACTCCGTCTCGCTCGTCACCTTCAGCGACAGCGCGGAGACCGTTCTGCCGATGACCCGTCTTGGGGGCCATCGCGGCAAGGTGCACTCGGCAGTCGATCAGTTGGAGCCCACTCAGTCCACGAACCTCGAGGCAGGCATCACCACCGGTTACGACACGGCGGTCAAGAGCCGCCGCGAAGGCGCCACCAACCGCGTCGTGCTCCTCTCCGACGCCCTCGCCAACACCGGTGAGACCAGCGCCGACGGCATCCTGGAGCGGATCGCGGAAGCCCGCCGCGAGCACGGCATCACCCTCTTCGGGGTGGGTGTCGGCAGTGACTATGGGGACGCCCTGATGGAGCGCCTCGCCGACAAGGGCGACGGGCACACCACCTACGTCTCGGACAGCGAGGAGGCCGAGAAGGTCTTCTGCGAGCAGCTGCCCGCCAACATCGAACTGCGCGCCCGCGACGCCAAGGCGCAGGTCGCCTTCGACCCGCAGACCGTCAAGCGGTTCCGGCTCATCGGGTACGAGAACCGCGACGTCGCCGACGACGACTTCCGCGACGACAGCGTGGACGGCGGCGAGGTCGGGCCCGGACACACCGTGACCGCGCTGTATGCCGTACAGATGAAACCCGGCGCGAGCGGGCACGTGGCGACTGCCGACGTCCGCTGGCTCGACCCCGACAGCCGTGCCCCGCACGAGGAGTCGAACCAGATCGAGTCCGGGGACTTGGAGGGTGAGTTGTGGGCCGCGGACGGTGGGCTGCGGACCGCCGCGGTCGCCGCCTACTTCGCGGACGCCCTGCGACGCGGGACGTCGGGGGTCACCGAGCCCGGCGACCCCGCCGTAAGGCCTGACACCAGCGCGACAACCGCTGCCCCCGAGCCCAGGTACACCACCGACGACTCCGGGACCTGGCAGCCCCTGCCCGGCGCGCCCGGCCTGTCCGAACTGGCCGGACGCGCCGATGAGTTGTCGTCGGGCGACGACGACAGCGCCCTGCGCGACCTCGCCACCGCCGTCCGGCAGGCGGACCGCCTCACGGGCGGCGTGAGCGGAAGCGAGCGCGAAGGCGAAGGCGAAGGCGAGATGCGGGAGTGAGCGGCGTGCGTCAGGACCGGGCCCGCGCCCGCAACCGGTACGCGTACGTGTAGGTGCGGCCCGAGTGCAGCAGGTACTCCTCCAGCGGCGGCGCGCCCCAGGAGTCGTTGCCGCCGACCCCCATCTGCCGGTGGTTGACCCCGAGGACCGTCTCGTCGCGCCGCTTCACCTCGTGCGGATGCTTCGGCCCGTCCAGGTCGGCGGGTGAGTGGTGCAGAGCGCTGGTCTCGAGCAGCGGTTCGCCTTCGGCCGGGTCGGCGAGCACGGTGAGGCCGTCGCCCGACCGGTCGGCGAGCGTCAGGCGTCGTACGTCCGTCATGTTGCCCGTCTGCTGCGGCCGGACGTACGGCGCGACCTGCTCGTCGACAGTGGAGCGGTAACGGCCCACGAACGCCGCCGACCTGCGGTCCTGGTAGTTCTCGTGCGGACCGCGCCCGTACCAGTCGAGCCGCTCGAACCCGGCGGGGACGGTCAGCAGTGCGCCCACCATGGGCAGATCGGGCAGCCCGGCCGCCGCCTTCAGGGTGTGCCTGACCCGCACCTCGCCGTCGCCGCGCACGGTGAACACGGTGTGCCAGGAGGACGGCAGCGGGGCGGTCGGCAGCGTGGCGGCCACCTCGATGGTGACCTCGCCCGGCGACGGCTGCGCGGCCTTGACCTCCGTGACCTTCGCCTTGGCGCCCGCATCGCGCCAAGTGGCCGCCTGCTCGGGGTACTTGCGGCCGATGTCGTTGTCGGTGGGCCCGCGCCAGAAGTTGGGCACGGGGCCGCCCGCGAGCAGCAGCTTTCCCTTGATCTTGTAGGAGGCAAGGGTGCCGGTCGACTTTGAAAGGACCACCTCGACCTCGCGCCCCGTGACCTTCACCTCGCCTCCGCTCTCGGTCAGTTCGAGGGCAGGCAGCGTGCCGGGTGCCGGGTCGGCGGGTGCGGGGGCGTGCCAGTCCAGGGGGAGCTGCTCGGCGGCGACGGTGTGTCCGGCCGGGGCCCAGCGGGTCTCGTCGCGCAGGGCGAAGGTCACGTCGAGCCAGTACTCGGCGCCGGGTTCGAGGTCACCCGGCTTCTTGTACGGGATGCGTACGGTGCCGGAGGTGCCCGGCGCCACATCGGGCGCGCGGAGGGTGCCGTGCTGGACCTCCTCGCCGTCCCGCGTCACGCTCCAGCGCAGCTCATAGGCGTCCAGGCCGCTGAAGAGGTGCTTGTTGCGGAGCTTGACGGTGCCCGCCGCGAGATCGTCGGCCGTGACGGACAGCGGCTGGTAGACCTTCTTGATCTCCATGAGGCCCGGGTGCGGCGAACGGGTCGACGCGACCAGGCCGTTGCAGCTGAAGTTGCCGTCCGTCGGATAGCCGGGCTTCCAGTCTCCGCCGTACGAGAGATAGCTGTGCCTCGCATCGCCAGGTATGGGGCGGCGGATGTTCTGGTCGACCCAGTCCCAGACGAAGCCGCCGTGCAGGTTCGGGTACTTCTCGAAGATCGCCCAGTATTCGGGGAGGTTGCCGTTGCTGTTGCCCATGGCGTGGGTGTACTCGCAGAGCATGTACGGCTTGGGGTTGCCGGACTTGCCGTACGCCTCGACGTCGGCGGGCTTCGTGTACATCTCGCTGTGCACGTCGGCGACGGAGTTCATGCCCTCGTAGTGCACGGGACGGGAGTCGTCGCGGGCGTGCACCCAGTCCGCCATCGCTTTGAAGTTGCCGCCCTCGCCGGCCTCGTTGCCCAGTGACCAGGCCACCACGCAGGCGTGGTTCTTGTCGCGTTCGACCATCGAGCGGAGCCGGTCCACGCAGGCGTCGGTCCACTCGGGCAGCGAGCCGGGCAGCCGGTCGCGCACCCCGTGCGTCTCCAGGTTCGTCTCGGCGATCGCGTACAGGCCGTATTCGTCGCACAGTTCGAGCCAGCGAGGGTGGTTGGGGTAGTGCGAGGTGCGGACGGCGTTGATGTTGTGCCGCTTCATCAGCAGGACGTCCTCGACCATGACCGACTCCGGTACGGCCTGTCCGTGCTCGGGGGTCGACTCGTGCCGGTTGGTGCCGTGGAACATGACGTGCTTGCCGTTGACCGTCCACTTGCCAGGGCCGAAGTCGACCTTGCGGAAGCCGATCCGGGTGCGCTGGATGTCGGTCGCTCGGCCCTTGCTGTCGGTGAGCGTGACGACGAGCGTGTAGAGGTTCGGGTCCTCGGCGGACCAGAGGGCGGGCGCCTTGACGTCGGTCTTCAGGGTGAGCGGCTCGTCGAAGACGGGCTCGCCGGTCAGCCGTACGCCCGGCACGGGGTGGCCGTCGGAGTCGTAGAGGCGGGCCTCGACGCGGTGTTCGCCCTTGGGCGCCTTGCCGGTCCTGTCGCGTACGACGGTGGTGACGGACAGCGTCGCGTCGCGGAACGCCGAGTCGAGACCGGTCCGTACGAAGACGTCGTGCACATGCACGAGGGGGATCGCGTACAGATACACGTCCCGGAAGATCCCGGACAGGTCGATCATGTCCTGGTCCTCCAGCCAGCTGCCGTCGGACCAGCGGTAGACCTCCACCGACAGGGAGTTGGCGCCGGGGCGGAGGAAGGGGCTGATGTCGAACTCGGCCGGGGTGTAGCTGTCCTCGCTGTAGCCGACCTTCTTGCCGTTGACCCAGACGAAGAAGGCCGACTTCACCCCCTGGAAGGAGATCAGGGTGCGGCGCCCGGACCAGTCGTCGGGGACGGTGAAGGTGCGGCGGTAGGAGCCGACGGGGTTGAAGTCCTTGGGTACGTCGGGGAAGTCGGGCTTCTCGTAGCCCTCCCACGGATATTTGATGTTGAGGTAGATCGGCTCCGGATAGCCCTCGATCTCCCAGTTGGAGGGCACGGCGATGTGGTCCCAGCCGCTCACGTCGTAGTCGTCGGCCTCGAAGCCCGTCGGCCGCTGCTCAGGGTTCTTCGACCAGCGGAAGCGCCAACTGCCGTTCAGGGACCGGTAGTACGGCGATTTGGTGAGCTCGCCGCGCAGGGCGTCGGCCGTGGAGGCGTACGGGACGAGTCTGGTTCTTGCCGGTTCTCTGTTGACCTGGAAGACGCGCGGGTCGGCATTCCACTCAGGGGTCTTCGGCCCTTTCGCCTCCGCCGCGAAGGCCTGCTTCTGCGCGGCGAAGGCGGCCCAGCCCGCGAGTGCGGTACCGGTGGCGAGGAAGGACCGGCGGCTCGGCAGGTGTGCGTCGCTCATGCTGCAACTCCGAACGTAAGGCAACAAGAAACGCCAGCATTGGACGTGATCGCTCAATATTCAAGACCCGTGCGACAAACGGCAGTTGGTGTTCGGCGGGCCGCACGGGACCGGCGCGATCCAGCCGCAGGGCGGGCTGCTCGCCCCCTCAGGGGCGCGGGGAACTGCGCGACCAGCCCCCACCGGCCCGCAGATCCATCTCCACACTTCCAGCGGAGCTCTCAGCCCTCGCAGAGTTCCCGCTCTGCCTTGACCGGGTCATTGGGAAAGCGAAACGAAGTGCGTTCCCAGGAACCGGTGATGTTGCGCCAGAACCTGTCGGGCGTCATCGGGTCCCGTGTCGCCGCCCGCAGCTCGGCGAGCTGCCCGCAGCCCAGTGCCCGGCGGGCGGCGGCGACGCCCGCCGGGTCGAGGCCGTCGGGCAGTGCGCCGTCGCCCCGGTCGGCGAAGATCCACGCTTCGGGCAGCCGCTTGTCGTGGCCCACCCGGCCGTTGATCCGCTCCGAGTGGGCCGCCAGGGGATAGGCGAGCCCGATCGGGTCGAGCGCGGCCCCGTCCAGCGGGACGACCGTGCCGCTGAAGCCGAGGGTGCTGTAGACGCCGGTGACGGCGGGGGAGTTGGCCGTCACGGGGGTCCTGGCGAGGAACAGCGTGGGCGTGCCGGCGCGGGCGGCGTCGCGGACGAGACGGGCGTAGTCGGCGTTGGCGCCGTAGCCCGCGAAGTCGTGGTGGAGGGGGTGCGGGGCCGCGTTCTGGCGTACGTACACACCGCGCTCGTCCGCCACTCCGCCGGGCCCGATCAGACCCACGTACGGAATGCGCAGCCAGCTCGCGCAGACCACGGCCCACAGCGCGACCCCGAACGTCGCGATCGCCCACGCGCGCGTGACCGGCACCAGGAAGACGGGCAGGAGCATGAGCAGCAGGCCCGGCAGGAACATCCGCCCGTGCATGAAGTCGCCGCCCACCTTGATGACGTAGACCCAGCAGAGCGCCCCGGCGACGACGGGCGCGAGCGCGGGGACCAGCGGCGGCATGACGGTCCGCCCGCGGCCCGACGGCAGCACCGCCACGACGATCAGCAGGGCGGGCATCCACAGGAGATAGGGCCCGACGAAGTCCGCGAGGTAGGCGATCCCGCGCGTCCACAGGCTCTGCGAGGCCTCCTTGGTCACGCCCGGCAGCGGCATCAACTGCCCGTAGTAGCCGACCCGGAAGATCTCGTACGCGACCGGCAGCGCGAGCGCCGCCCCGAGCCCGCCGAGCGCCGCCCACCGCGAGGGGCGCACCATCAGCCACTGCGCGCCGAGGAACACGGCGGAGACAAGACCCAGGTCCGGCCGCACGAGCGGGCCGAGGCCGATGACCGCGCTGGTGAGGATCGACCAGGGCCGCGCGACGAGCAGCAGCCAGGCCCCCGCGAGCCAGCAGGTGGCGAGGCCGGTCTCCAGGCCCGAGGTGGCGAAGTCCCAGACGGGCGGCAGGGCGAGGAGCACGAGGCAGCCGAGGGGGAGGACCGTCCGGTCCGTCGAGTACAGCCGCAGCGCGCCGAGCGAGGCGAACGCGAACCCGGCGGCGGTCAGCAGTAGCCCGCCGTACATCGCCGCCGTCGCGATGTCGATGCCGGGCAGGCCCGCGAGCGCGAGCAGCCACTGCCAGAGGGTGCCGGTGGAGGACTCGGCGCGTTCGCCCGCGTTGAAGACGGGTCCGTTGCCCGCCAGGATCTGGCGGACCGTGCGGACGTAGATGTGCCCGTCGTCGGACATCCAGCGCCGCCGGAACCCGGCGACCGCGATGAGCAGGGCGGGGAGCAGACAGAGGGCCACGCGTACGTAGGGTCGCGGGGAGGTCAGGGGGCCGCCGCGGTTGCTGTTGAGCAGCCCGAGGGCGGCGTCCGGCTCACGTGCGGAGGAGTGCGTCGGCGTCATGGTCTTACCGTCGAACACCGGCTTCGCCGAGTTCGTCCGCAAACGCCGGACGGGCTGGAATTAGTCCGGTTCAGCGAATCTGCCGCCCCGAGATGGCCCTGGCGATCACGAGCCGCTGGATCTCACTCGTCCCCTCGAAGATCGTGTAGATCTTCGCGTCGCGGTACATCCGCTCCACCGGATGCTCCCTGCTGTAGCCCGCACCCCCGAGCACCTGCACGGCCTTCTCGGTCGCCGAAACGGCCAGTTCGCCCGCGCGCAGTTTGGACATCGAGCCCTGGCCCGCGTCGAACTGCTTGTCATTGCGTGCCATCCACGCCGCCTGCCAGATCAGCAGCCGTACCGCCTCGATCTCGGTCCGCAGATCGGCGAGGGCGAAGGCGATGGACTGGTTCTCGATGATGGGGCGGCCGAAGGCGACCCGCGTGCCCGCGTAGTCGAGCGCGTACTCGTACGCGGCTCGCGCGATGCCGAGTGCCTGCGCGCCCACGGTCGGCCTGCTCACCTCGAACGTCGCCATGGCCGCCTGGCCCTTGCCGCCGCCACCCCCACGGACGCGGGCGAGCCGCGCGTCGAGGCGCTCCTTGCCGCCGAGCAGGCAGTGCCCCGGCACGCGTACGTCGTCCAGGAACACATCGGCCGTGTGCGAGGCCCGCAGCCCCAGCTTCTTGATCTTCCGGGCGCCTTCGAGCCCCCGCGTGCCCGGCGGCACGATGAACGCCGCCTGCCCGCGCGACCCGAGGGCGGGGTCGACGGACGCGACCACGACGTGCACGTTCGCTATGCCGCCGTTGGTGATCCAGGCCTTCTGGCCGCTCAGGGTCCACTCGTCGCGCGCCTCGTCGTACGTCGCGCGCGTCCGCATCGCCGAGACGTCCGAGCCCGCTTCGGGCTCGGAGACGCAGAACGCCGCGACCTTGGGGTCGTCCTCGTCGCCGAAGCACTGCGGAACCCACTCGGCGAGCTGGTCGGGTGTGCCCGCCGAGAAGATCCCGGCCACCGCGAGGGACGTACCGAAGAGGGCCATGCCGATCCCGGCGTCGCCCCAGAAGAGCTCCTCGTTGGCGATCTGGAGGGAGAGGCCCGAGGGGTCGCCGAAGAGGTCGGCCAGGGACTCGAATCCGTAGAGGCCGATCTTCGCGGCCTCCTGGATGACGGGCCAGGGCGTCTCCTCGCGCTCGTCCCACTCGGCGGCCGCCGGGCGCACGACCCCGGCGGCGAAGCCGTGCACCCAGTCGCGCAAGTCCCGTTGCTCTTCGGTCAGTTCGAAGGAGAAGGGCATCGCGGGGTCACCTCACGCCTTGGGGATGTCGAAGTAGCGGGTGAGGCCGGAGGCGAGCGCCACATCACCGGCGATCTTGACCTTGCGCATCATGAACATCGTCACGGGGCTCGCGTTGCCGGAGACCAGCTTGAGGAACTCGGCGTCGGACATGATGAGCGTGACGCGCGGCTCGGCGTCCGAGCGGCCTTCGCGGACGGTGCAGGTGCCCTCCGCGATCTCCGTCTCGTACACGACCTCCTCGACGCCCGTGATCTTCCAGCGGATCAGCGCCTTGAGCGAGCCCGCCACGTCCGGCTTGAACTGCCGTTCCATGCGCGCGAAGACCTCCGCGAGGATGCGGGCGCGCAGCTCGCCGTCCTGGGCGATCTCGGTGATCTCCTTGCCGGACAGGCCCTTCACGATCTTCGCGAACTCCTCGGGGGTGACGCTCGCGAAGTCCAGACCGGCGATGCCCTCCGCGCCGCTTGCGCCGCCGATACCGCCGGTGCCGCTGTCCGCCATGGCAATCTCCTTACTCTTTAGTAAACTTACTGTTGGGTAAGATAGGCCCGACCTGAGAGGCTGGCAAGGGTGACGGTGAAGAGGAGTTCCGAGGGGCGTCGGCGGCGCGTTCCGCGCAAGGAGCGCGAGCAGCAGATCATCGATGTGGCGGTGCGGGTCTTCGCCAAGCGTGGCTATCACGCCGCGTCCGTGGACGAGATCGCCGAACTTGCCGGAATCTCCAAGCCGATGGTGTATCTCTACCTCGACTCCAAGGAAGGGCTCTTCCTCGCCTGCCTGCGCCGTGAGGCCGACCGCCTCGTCGCCGCCTTCCAGGGGGCCGCGCGGGCCGGGGGCGCGGCGCCCGAACTGCGGCTGCACGCGGGCCTTTCGGCGTTCTTCGGCTTCGTCGCCGAGCACCGCGACAGCTGGGTCGTGCTGCACCGTCAGGCATCGGAGCTGAGCGAGGCGATCGCGGCCGCCGTCGCCGACGCCCGCAGGGCGGTGATGACGCAGGTCGCGGGCCTGGTCTGGGACGGCATCACGGAGAGCGGCGGCGGCGCGCCGGGGGCCCAGCTCTCCGACGAGGACGCGGACTTCGTCGCCCACGCGCTGGTCGGTGCGGCGGACTCGCTGACCGACTGGATGGGCAGCCACCCGGACCAGTCCCCGGAGGGGGTCACGCTGCGGCTGATGAACATGGTGTGGGTGCCGGCGGGGGAATGAGCCCCCGGCGGACGCACCTCGCCGATTTCTTTCGCTGTCCGTACCAGTTCTTCGCTGTCCGCACCATTGAACTTTCCCTACGCTTGAGTAAGTTGACCTCCCGGTAAGTACGCATGCACCGCATCACCTCTGCACGTCAGCTGGTAGCCGGAGCCGGGAGCCGTCATGGGCGTACGCAAGGATCTGAAACGGGCACAACGCCACAGTGAGCTGGCGGAGCGCATCACCGTCGACATCGTCCGGGACGAGCACGGAACCGTGCGCGAGGCGAGCGTCGCCCCGCTAGCGGCCGGGGCCACCGCGGGCAGCACCGCCGACATCCCCTTCACCAACGCCGCCGAGGCGCCCGACGCCGTCGTCCTGCGCCGCAAGCAGGGCGACCAGTGGCGGCCGGTCACCGCGGCGGCCTTCGCGCGTGAAGTCACCGCCGTCGCCAAGGGGTTGATCGCCGCGGGGCTCGAGCCGGGCGGGCGGGTCGCGCTGATGTCACGTACCCGGTACGAGTGGGCCGTCCTCGACTTCGCGATCTGGGCGGCGGGCGGCCAGAGCGTGCCCGTGTACGCGACATCGGCGGCCGAGCAGATCGAGTGGATCGTACGGGACTCGGGCGCGCGGTTCCTGATCGCGGAGACCCCGGAGAACGTGGCGACGGCCGAGGCGGCGGTCGCGGACCTCGCCGACCTCGACAACCTCGCCGACCCTGCCGACCTCGACAACCTCGCCGACCCTGCCGACCTCGGCGACCTTGTCGAACCGCCGCGCGTCCTGTGCATCGACGACGGAGCGGTGCTCCAACTCGCGCAGGACGGCCGTGAGTTGTCCGACGAGGAGGTGACCAAGCGGCGGTCCGCCCTCACCCCGGACTCCATCGCCACCATCTGCTACACCTCGGGCACCACGGGCAAGCCCAAGGGCTGCGTCCTCACCCACGGCAATCTGCACGCCGAGGCCGCGAACACCGTCGACCTCCTGCACCCCGTCTTCAAGGCGATCACCGGCCAGGTCGCCTCGACGCTCCTCTTCCTGCCGCTCGCCCACATCCTGGGCCGCACCATCCAGATCGCCTGCATGCTCGCCCGCATCGAACTCGGCCACTGCCCGAGCATCAAGCCGGACGAACTCCGCCCCGAACTCCGGTCCTTCAGGCCCACGTTCATCGTCGGCGTCCCGTATCTCTTCGAGAAGATCCACGACACGGGGCGCGCGACCGCCGAGAAGATCGGGCGCGCCGCGTCCTTCGACCGGGCCGAGGGAATCGCGGTGCGGTTCGGCGAGGCGTATCTGAACAAGTTCCTCGACAAGGGCAGGTTCCTCGACAAGGGCAGGTTCCTCGACAAGGGCAGGTTCCTCGACAAGAAGGGGCCTCCCGGTCCTTCCGCCGGGCTCTACCTGGGCTGGGCGCTGTACGAGTTGCTCGTCTACCGGCGCATCCGCAAGGAGGTCGGCGGCAGGCTGCGCTACGCGATCAGCGGCGGCTCCCCGCTCGACCGCCGCCTCAACCTCTTCTTCTACGCCGCCGGGATCGTCATCTACGAGGGGTACGGCCTGACGGAGACCACCGCCGCCGCGACCATCACGCCGCCGCTGAAGCCCCGCCCCGGCACGGTGGGTCTGCCGGTGCCCGGCACCGCGATACGCATCGCGGACGACGGGGAGGTGCTCATCAAGGGCGGCATCGTCTTCGGCTCGTACTGGAACAACCCGGCCGCCACGGACGCCGTGCTGCGGGACGAGTGGTTCGCGACCGGTGACCTCGGGGCGCTCGACGGCGACGGCTACCTCACGATCACGGGGCGCAAGAAGGACCTCATCGTCACCTCCGGCGGCAAGAACGTCTCCCCGGCGATCCTGGAGGACCGGTTGCGCAGCCGGGCGCCGGTCGGCCAGTGCATCGTCGTCGGCGACAACCGTTCGTACGTCGCCGCGGTCATCACGCTGGACCCGGAGGCCGTCGAGCACTGGCTCGCCGTCCGCAAACGCCCCAAGGACACCCCGCTCGCCGAACTGTGCCGCGACCCGAAGATGATCGCGGAGGTCCAGAAGGCCGTGGACTACGCCAACTCGGCGGTCTCACGGGCCGAGTCCGTCCGGAAGTTCGTCATCGTCGAGGGCGAGTTCACCGAGGACAACGGGCTGCTGACACCCTCCCTGAAGATCAAACGGCACGCGGTGGCGAGGGCGTACGCGGGCGAGATCGAGGCGCTTTACGGTGCGTGAGGCGGCAGGGGATTCTCGGGCAGGGGATTCTCAGGAGGCGTACGACTTCGATGTGCTGGTGGTGGGGTCGGGGTTCGGCGGATCGGTCGCCGCACTGCGGCTGACCGAGAAGGGCTACCGGGTCGGTGTCCTGGAGGCGGGGCGCCGCTTCGCCCGCGCATCACTGCCCCGGAACTCCTGGGACCTGCGGAACTACCTGTGGGCGCCGGCCCTCGGTCTCTACGGCATCCAGCGCATCCATCTCCTCCGTAACGTCATGGTCCTCGCGGGCGCGGGTGTGGGCGGCGGTTCGCTGAACTACGCGAACACGCTCTACGTGCCGCCGCCCGCCTTCTTCGAGGACAAGCAGTGGGCGGGCATCACGGACTGGCGGGCGGAACTCGCCCCGCACTACGACCAGGCCCGGCGCATGCTCGGCGTACGCCAGAACCCGACCACGACCGAGGCGGACGAGCATCTGCGGGCGGCGGCGGAGCGGATGGGTGTGGCGGACACCTTCCGGCTGACGCCTGTGGGGGTGTTCTTCGGTGATGGGGCGGACGCGGGCGGCGACGACCGCGACATCGGGGGTGCTGATGGCGGCAGCGGGGGTGCTGGCGGCGGCTATGGCGATGGCGGTGCCGGTGGCGCCACCGGCACCAGTCGTTCAACGGGCGGACCGGGTGCGGAAGTTCCCGATCCGTACTTCGGTGGCGCGGGGCCCGCGCGGACGCCCTGCACGGAGTGCGGCTCGTGCATGACCGGCTGCAGGGTGGGCGCGAAGAACACCCTGACCGAGAACTATCTCCACCTGGCCGAGCGGGCGGGCGCGGAGGTCCGCGCGATGACGACGGTGGTCTCCGTACGCGAGACCGCCGGGGGCCACGAGGTGGCGACCGTCCCCACCGACCGGCGGCGCAGAGGCCCCCGCACCGTCCTGCGCGCCCGCCACATCGTCCTCGCCGCGGGGACGTACGGCACCCAGACCCTGCTGCACCGCATGAAGGACGAGGGCACGCTGCCCCGCCTCTCCCCACGGCTCGGCGGCCTGACCCGCACCAACTCCGAGGCCCTGGTGGGCGCGGTGACGTTCCCGCGCCGCTACCGCAAGAAGCACGGCGCGGGCCGCCCCCTGGACTTCACCCGGGGCGTCGCGATCACGTCCTCCATCCACCCGAGCCCCACCACGCACATCGAGAACGTCCGTTACGGCAAAGGCTCCAACCTGATGGCGCTGATCTGCGTCCCGCAGTACCGCCAGAACCTCCCCAAACCGCTGGCCGCCGTCCTCGCCTTCCTCTCCCACCCGGTGCTCGTGGCCCGCGTCGCCTCCACACACCGCTGGTCGGAGCGGACCATCATCGGCCTGGTCATGCAGACCCACGACAACTCCCTGACCACCCGCCTGGGACGCCGCCGCCTCCTCACGGCCGAGCAGGGCCACGGGGCGCCCAACCCGGTGCACATCCCGGAGGGCTGGGAGGCGGCGGGCCTGGTCGCCGAGCGCATCAACGGCTTTGCCGGGACCAACCTCGGCGAACTGCTCAACAAGCCCCTGACCGCGCACTTCCTGGGCGGCTGCCCGATCGGCGACTCGGCGGAAACGGGCGTCATCGACCCCTACCACCGCCTCTACGGCCACCCCGGCATCTCCGTCGTCGACGGCGCCGCGGTCTCCGCGAACCTCGGCGTGAACCCGTCCCTCACGATCACGGCGCAGGCCGAGCGCGCGATGTCCCTCTGGCCCAACAAGGGCGAGGCGGACGGGCGTCCGGCGCAGGGCGCGGGGTACGCGCGCGTGCCGGCGATCCCGCCCGACGCGCCCGCCGTCCCGGCGGGGGCGTACGGAGAACTGCGGCTACCGGAGTGAGGGCCTGCTGGGTAGTGGCCGGGTGGGCGGATCAGCGCAGTCCGGCGAAGAGATCGTTCTCGGGTGCGGCCGCGCCGGTGGCGTCCTTGACGCGTACGAAGGTCTCCACGCCCATCAACGCGCCGAACCTCTCCTTGCCCATCTTGAGGAAGAAGATGTTCTCGCCCTGACTGGCGTGCGCGGCCAGCGCGTCGAACTTCTGGCCACTGAACGCGGTGGTGTCCACCCACGTGGTGATCTCGTCGTCGGGGAGGCCGATCTCGGCCATCGCGGCGGCCTCGGCCGGATCCGGCTCCGGCATGTCCGGATGAAACTCGCGCATGAGCTCCCCGAACCGTTGCATCCCCGAGCGGGGCATCGTCGTCCAGTACACCTTCGGTGTCAGGTCGGTCATCTCCAGCGCCGCCATCGTGATGCGGTGGGCCTGGATGTGGTCGGGGTGGCCGTAGAAGCCGTTCTCGTCGTAGGTGACGACCACATCGGGCCGGTAGTGCCGCATGAGTTCCGCGAGCCGGGCGGCGCCTTCCTCCACGGGGGTCTGCCAGAAGGACCCGGGGGCGTCGTTGCTCGGCCAGCCCATCATCCCGGAGTCGGCATAGTCCAGCAGCTCCAGATCGCTGACCTGCAAGACGTCACAGCTCTCCTGGAGTTCTTGACGGCGCATCAAGGCGACGGCCGCCGGATCGTGCCCGGGATCGCCCGGCTTGACACCCTCCGGTCCGTCACCGCAACCGCCGTCGGTACACGTCACGAGAACCGTACGGATGCCTTCCGCCGCGTACCGCGCGAGGATCCCTCCGGTTCCGGTGGCCTCGTCGTCGGGGTGGGCGTGTACGGCCATGAGCGTCAAGGGCCGGTCAGTCATGAATCATTCCTCCTGCAGAAATATGTCTTGGTCTGTGCAACCGTGCCGACCGGACCGGCTGTTCCCGGCACGACCGCTTGCCCGTTCTTGGCGCACACGCGCTCAGTGGATACCACGTTGGAGTGCACCCACGGGTGAGGTCTGTGGTGACGGGAAGGATCTTGCCGTTCAGGCGGAGTTGCACAGCTTCAAGGCCGTGAATCCCGCGTTGCTCGCCGCGCGTTCCTACCCCACCGCAAGGGCGGAGGGACTCCAACTCGGCGCCGACACGGCCGCTTGGCTCTTCCTCTTCGACGACCAGGGCGATGAGGGCCCCTATGGGCGTGATCCTGAACTGTGGCTGGCACGAGCCGCGCACGTGGAGGCGTTGATCGAGGGCAAGCTGCCTCCTGAGGCAGTGGTGAGCCCCGCTGCACGGGCCCTCGACGATCTTCTGAGGCGTGCCTGCGTGGGCATGTCGGATGCCTGGAGCGCCCGGTTCCGGCACAACTTCCTTCAGTACGCGCGTACTTCGGTGAGTGAGGCATCGCGGCGGGCGGCCGCCGTCCCCCTCGACGTGCTCGGCTTCATCGCGCACCGGCGCGAGTCGGGTGCCATGAACATCGTCTTCGACCTCGCCGAGCCCATCGAAGGCACCGAAATCCCTTCCGAGTGGTACCGGCTGCGCGAGTTCCAGCATCCGCGGCTCGCGGCGAACGATGTCGTCTGCTGGCACAACGACATCGTCTCGCTGCGCAAGGAGCTCGCCCATGCCGACGTACACAACCTTCCCCTGGTCCTGCAACGCGCCATCGGATGCGATCTGCAGGAAGCGGTCGACCGTGCCGCGGTCATGACGCAGGCACGCATCGGCGACTTCATCACGGGTCGCGACCTGATGCTCCAGCTGTTGGACGCAACGGACCTGGACGCCGGCACACGCCTCGGAATCAGGCGCTGCCTGGAGGTCTACGGCGCCTGGATGAACGCCAATGCGGTGTGGTCGTTCGAGACCCGCCGCTACACAGACGTCTCCTCCGGCCGTCCGGGTGTCACCGTCCCTGCCTATATCGAACCGCTGCTGCGACCCGACTGACACGGCAGAGCTCAGGGCTCAGGGCTCAGGGCTCAGGGCTCAGGGCTCACGAGCCGCGGCTGTCGTGTGCCACAGGCGGTGTGATGGGCGCCCGGGATGTGCCAGGCAATCGCGCTTCTCTACGGAAGGAACCACCAACCCCATGCGACCAGGGAAGGCTGCAACGAGCCTCCAGCATTCAACTCCCGTAGCGCCGGGTGGACTTCCCCTGCTGGGGCATGTCGTGCCGCTGCTGCGCGATCCGTTCCGCTTTCTCACCTCGCTACCGGCGCACGGAGACGTCGTACGCATCCGGATCGGTCCCTTCCCCGCCTACGTGCTGTGCGAGCCGGAACTGACCCGGCAGGTGCTCGTCGACGACCGCACCTTCGACAAGGGCGGCATGCTCTTCGACCGTGTGCGTGATCTGCTGTTGGGCCATGGCATGGCCACGTGTCCCCACAGCGCGCACCGGCCGCTGCGACGACTGGCCCAGCCCGCCTTCCACTCGAACCGCCTACCCGGCTATGCGCAGGCGATGGCCGAGGAGATCGCTACGACCACCGGGCGCTGGCACGACGGCAAGGCCATCGACGTGCTGGCCGAGATGCACGAGCTCGCTGCCCGCGTCGTCGTCAGGACGATGTTCGCCGGACTTCCTCTGAGAGTCCCGGTCACCGCGGTCCTCAGCGACCTCATGGCCGTCTTCCCGGGCATCTACCAACGGATGATGGTGCCCCCGGCGCTGGAGAAGCTTCCCCTGCCCGGCAGCCGTGGATGGAACCGTGCGCGGCAACGGCTGCGCGGGGCCTTCGCCCAGCTCATCGACGACCACCGCACCCGTGGCACCGTCGAGGACGATCTGCTGTCCATGCTCCTGTCCGGAGCGAACAGTCCCGACACCGCGCATGACGTCCCGCACCTGTCCGGCGACGAGGTCGTCGACCAGATGCTGACCTTCTTCATCGGCGCGGTGGAGACGACCGCCGCCACGCTGGCGTGGGCGCTGCATCTGCTCGCAGGACACCCTGATATCGAGGAAGAACTGCATGCGGAGGTCGACGCGGTCCTGTGCGGAAGGGCTGCCGCTTTCGAGGACCTGGACAGGCTGTCGCTGACCGGGCGTGTCATCACCGAGACGCTGCGGCTGTATCCCCCGGGCTGGTTCTTCACCCGTACCGCCACCGCGGAGAGCACGGTCGGCGGCCACGTGATTCCCGTGGGGGCCACGGTCGTCTACAGCCCTTACGTCATCCACCACCTGCCCCATCTGTATCCCGAGCCGGACAGCTTCCTCCCCGGCAGGTGGGACGGTCAGAGCGACGCGGCCCACCCCAACCCGGCCCTCATCCCCTTCGGGGGCGGCGCCCGCAAATGGGCCAGCGACGACCCTTCCACCCCGGGCAACGTGCTCTTCGGACCGCTGCCTCGATGAGCGACACGCTACTGGTCGTACGGCGATGGGCGGATCGGCGCGTCACTGCTCATCGAGGGACGCCTGCCGGGCAAGGAACTCCTCGAACGCCGCCTTCTGCTTCGGATCCATGAAGCCTTGGCGGACATTGCGGGCCTTCTCCTCGAGCCAGTGCGCCTCGTCGGGGTCCAGTAGCTCGGCGACGACCACGCCCTTGCGGGCAACCGCCGTGCGCCCTCCTGCGCGACGACGAAAGAGCGTGAACGTGCCGAATTCCGCTGGGTGGGCCAGTTCCGGCTCCTCCGCCACAGCCCGGTTCTCGTCCCCAGCGCCGCTCATCGGGTAGGCGGTGGGGGCCCAATGCTCCCAGAGCGCCAGCGTGGCCGCGGGCACCAGCACCGCGCGTTCCGCCTCTTCACGCCCCTCCCACAGGAACGTGACAGTGACGGGCTCGCCGACCGCCTCGGCCAGCCCGAGCACCCTCTCCACCTCATCGTTGACCGGGTAACCCACCACGACATCTATCTGAATCCCCATGCGCCCGAGGCTACTGTCCGCCTCCGACATGCCGGCCCAAAGGTCCCGTACCTATGTTGTCCTGGCGGATCAGCAGAGTCCGAATGACAGCTGGGTCATCCCGCAGATTGTGATCTACAACGGGTCTAACCAGCCGGTCCGGAACATGCGCTGGTGGAGTGAGCCGTTTCGCCGAACACGATGCGGTAGATGTTCCAGCCGCCGCTGATCAGACTTCCGCCCCCTGGCCGGCGGTCCATCGCGCGATGCCGTCCGTTCATCCGTCGTGGCGGTATCAGCGCAGTTCGCCGTCCGGTGTGATGGCGTAGATGGCGCCCGTAATGTCGTCCGCCATGACTCCTCCCGCTTCTTGTGTCGAGCGGCCATCCGCTGCACGCCACGCACGGCAGAGCGCTTGCGCGAAATCTCTCTGCCTACTCTTCTTCGAGTTCGGGCCCGCCGAAGGAGGCCAGGGCCTCTTCCGCTTCTGGCGCGTCACTACTGAGCGCATAGGTGCCCGTCTTGGCTTGGCCTTGGAGAGGCGTAGCGGTCGTCAGGACTACTTTGTACATACCTGGACTTAGGTTGGACCAGATATGGTCATGCGATGCTCCGTCCGCTGGCAGGCTTACGGGGCCACCTACGGTGCCGCCCAGGCGGTGCAGCTGCGCTGTGATGTCACCTCCCGGATCATGGGGCGACATCAGTGTGATCTGCAGGTTCAACGCCGGAAGGCCTCGAATTTCCACACCTCTCGTCGAGCCTTCCCTCGTGAACCGAAACTTGATGTGCCCCACGATGATCCTGAACCCGCTCATTTCGCCTCCTTAGTTGATGGCGCATCAAAAGCCTCCGAAATGGCTGGAATGGGAGGCGGTCAATGGGAGCCCTGCAGTGCAGTCCATGGGCAGCTCAGCTAAGAGTGCGCTAGTCACCGGAAGAGGGGATGTCATTCAACGGCTGGTGGACTGTCGGAAATACCTTCAACTACACGGTAGCTCTGATGTGGAGGGCCCGCGAGATGAATTGATCATCACCGGGGACGCCACTGCCTCACGGACGGAGGTTCCGCTGACCCTTGCGAGGCTGGGCGGGCGCGTCTACGGGTCGGCTGAAGCCCCTATCGCGGGGCGTCCTGCGGTTCGGGTCGGAACCACCGACCTTGACGCGCAGACGACCAAGATCTCGTGGCAGGTCACGGACGTACAGAACTCGGACCAAGCTCAGTTCGAAGCGCGGCCCATGCACTTCCCGGGGCCCCGCGGCCTCCTCCCGTCGCCGATCCCCAAGCCTTCAGTTGATGAGCCACCTTCATCGGCGAATGGTGAGAGGTCGTACGACTCCCGTGCAGGAGGGCCGAACAAGGATGGACTGTGCGCCCCCGGCAGGACTCGAACCTGCGGCCAAGCGCTTAGAAGAAGCCCGATCCATCACCGGTCGACGGGTCCTGACCTGCGCGCTTCTTGGATGCTGACGGGTCGTCATGAGTTTTGTGGGATGTATGTGGGATGACCTTGGTGCCGCAACTGTGGCACCTTGCCCCGCATGGTGAACGCGGCGCGAGTCAGGCCCAAGCGTCAAGCAGCTCTTCCGGGGTGAGGGTGTGGATGCCGTCGGCGGTGCAGCCGCTGCGGGTGACGGCGATGAGAGGGGTGTCGTCGTCGGCGCCGGGGAGTTGGCTGCGGTGGGTGATGAGGCGGGCCAGGTCTCGGTGGTCGAAGGGTTTGCTCTCCAGCCACTTGATGGACCCGGCGAAGGTGATCTTCTTGGCGATGGGGGACCGGTCCGCGCCGATGAGGTCGATTTCAGGGTCGTTGGTGCGGGTCCAGTAGCCGCCGATGGTGTGGGTGCCTTCGGGGAGGTGGTCGTCGGCCAGACGCCAGAGGGCTTCTCGGATGACGGGTTCGATGGCGCGGCCGCGCCAGGATGTCCAGCTGGTACGGATGGCATCCAGGACGCGGTCGCCGCGGCCGCGTTCGACGGTGGGGATGCCAGGGCCGATGAAGGAGAGCCAGAAGCGCAGGTAGGGGTCGTCGATGCGGTAGCGGGTCTCTCGGCTGGGCCGGGTGGACAGGGGAAGGTCGGCGGCGACCATGCGGCGGTTGGTGAGGAGTTCGAGGGAGCGTTTGACGGAGCCGGGGTTGAGGTCGCCGGCGGCGCGTCCGATGAGGGTGAAGGTGCGTTCGCCGTGGCCGATGGAGCCCAGGACGGTACGGGCTTGGGCCTCGGTGGGGAACTCGGCGGCCAGGCTTCGCTCACCGCTGACGAGCAGGGCTGAGGTGGGTCGGCTCAGGGACTGCCGCAGGTAGTCCCAGAGGTCGGCACCGTGGGGCCATTCCTCCAGGAGGAGGGGCAGCCCGCCCGTGACGAGGTAGGCGTCGAAGGCGTCGGCGGGCGACAGGTCGAGCATGGTGGCGACGTCGTACGGGGTAAGTGGGGGGACGACCATCTCGGTGCCGCGTTGGTAGAAGGGGCGTCCGTAGGTGTTGAGCTTTTCCATCATGGCGATGTCGGAGCCGATGAGGATCAGCAGTACGGGGAGCTTGGACAGGGTCCGGTCGAAGGCTTTCTGGAGGGCGCCTTCGAAGGTGGGGTCCTCGCGTACGAGGTAGGGCATCTCGTCCAGGACTACGACGCTGGGTGTACCCGTGGGCAGGGCGGAGGCAAGCAGGCTCAGGGCCGCGTCCCAGGTCTTGGGGGCGGTGAAGTCTGCGAAGCGGGACACGTCAGGCAGGCTGGAGGCGGCTACCTCGGTGGTGAAGCCCGCCAGATCTTCCTCTCTCGAGCCGCCGACGGCGGTGAAGAAGACGTGGGGGAGTTCGGCTTGTTCCAGGAACTCCTCCACCAGGCGGGACTTGCCGACCCGGCGACGCCCGCGGATCAGTACCGCTCGCCCCGGTCGTCCGCCGCGCCCGCCCGTGGCGACCGGCTGTAGAAGGTCTTCCAGGAGTCCGAGCTCGGTGCGGCGTCCGATGAATCCGTTCATGGGGGTGTTGCCTTCCGTGTCCGACCCAGCGATGAGCCAGAAGCTTGCCTCAATGATACTTTCTCTGATGCAAGTATCATTGCTGTAGGTGTTTGATGCAAGACCATCGGCGGTGGATCATGGACCTAGGGAGGTCGCCGATGGAGTCCGTCGGTGCCCAGGTCCGGTGGTGGATCTCGGCAGCGAGGGACGCTGGATCGAGATATCGGTCATGGACACCACGTTTGGCGTCCGTATCTGGCAGATCGAGACGTCCTCTGGGCGGCGGCGCGCGTCGTATCGGGTGTGCTGGTCGGTCGCCGGCCGGAAATTCCACAAGAGCTTCCAGGCTTTCGGGCTCGCCGACGGCTTCCGTGCGGAGCTGCTCACCGCGACGCATCACGGGACACCCTTCGGTAAGTCCACCGGTCTTCCCGAACGACATGAACCCACCGGGGAGACGGTGTCCTGGTACGACTTCGCCTGCGAGTTCGTCGACGCACGATGGCCGAACGCCGCGGGCAATCAGCGCAAGAACGTGGCCAAGACCTTCATGGCCACCACCGTCGCGCTCCTCCCACGCTGGTCTGCGGGCGCTAGGCCGGTCGAGGTGCGGACCGCGCTGCGGGAGTGGGCGTTCAACACCGAGCGGAGCCCCCGCGCCCCGGCGGACGTTGTGGTCGTTCTGGACTGGGTGGCCCTCCATGCGCCCGCCATGAGCATCTGGGAGGGTCCGGCCGCCGTGGACAAGGTGCTGAACGCACTGGCCACGCTTCTCGACGGCCGTACTGCTGCAGTGATCGCGAGCGGTACTCGAGTGACGCTCCCGACGGGCAGTGGGGTCTGGTCGGTGCGGCCTGAAAGGTCCTGGCCGCCAGTGAGCTCGAAAGGAGGAATCGAGTTCCCCGCCAAGTGGTCAATATGGCCGGTCCCTTAGCGGGCGTGCAGGACTTTCAACGGGTCTGTGTGAAGCCCCGCGACAAGAAGCCCCAAGGCGGACCGAGGGCGAAGAGGGGCAACGGTAGCCATCGTTGCGGTTATGTGGGTGAATGTGTCATTCGGTGGCATGAGGGTGAAGACTGGTGTGTCCGCTTCGGTCAAGTCGGTGCTGGGAAACCCGAGGGCAAGGTAGCCGTCGCCCGAAACGGTCTGGGGATCTGGATACTCAACCTTTCCCAAGATTTCGGCGTCCGCGGGGTTCAGTGAGTTGCACTTCACAGTCGAGCTGTCTGTCGCAGCCAGAGTGCATAGGGCAGTCGGACTCAGCGAGTCGTATGCGAGGAGTTTCACGCCCACCTCTTCGGCTGTCAGTAGTCGCCCCGTATAGCTGTTGGGGAGCATCTTCGCCCACAGTTGCTTGCCCGTATCCATGTTCACGGCCACCACGCCGGTGGCCAGTTTTGAGTCCATGGGCACCATAAAGTACAGGGTGTTTTTAAACATGCGAATTTCGCTGTTCAAGCTGTCGGCTGTGAGCATGTTCGAAGTGCCGGTCGATATGACTGGGACGAGCTTGGCCGAGTCGGCGCGCAAGGTGTAGAGGGTGTCGCCATTAAGATCCGCACTGCAGCCGATCAGCAAGTGGTTGGCGCCCGTGACCAGGAAGTCCATGGTCTGCGCGGTTGAACTGACGTTGACAGGACTCGGTTCATCACCCGTCGGGTCGCAGCCCGAGAGGTTCGCCACCGTAGAAGCCGAAGAAGGGGATCTTCCCTTGAATGCGAGCAGTTTGATACGGGTGTAGTCATCGCACAGTCCGAGCGTGTAAACAGTGCCGCGAAATTCTTGTACTTTTCCGGCGAGGAGGACGCACTCGTTGGGCATGGGGTCGCCGTCATAGTCTGTCGACCAGTTGACGGTACCGGTGTGGAGCGCAACATTGATGAGATCGGTTCCGCTGTCGAATGTGGATGCTAGCGATGCGGTTACGGTGCCGTTGCCGATGGAGAGGGAAGTGTTGGTTGTCCCGCCGAAGGTGCCAGTTTCCCCGCTGATAACACCTGTGACAGCCTTGGCCCAATTCAGGGTGCCGGAGGAGAGTGAGATCGTTTGCAGATGGTCGCATTCCGGGCCGTAGTCCGGGTCGTCTGTGCCGTAGGTCAAGGCGCCTATACCTTCGGAACTGTGACGGCTCATCGCGCACAGTGCGCTGCCTCTGGGGGGCAGCCAGGACCAGACCTTCGCCCGGGTGGCAGGGTCGTACGCCGTCAGTCCGGTCGTGGTCCCGAGCACCACGCTCGAGGGTGTGGTCCACAGACCTACGTAGTCACCTGCCGCGCCCTTCGTCAACGACCAGAAGGCTCCCGGCGACGATGAGGCGCCCGGTTGGTTTCTTCGCGTGCCGGAGTCTGCCGGCTCGTGGGCAATGCCGATGCAGATCGCTGCCAACAGGGCGAGCGCGCCGACCCCGCGGTGGACGGCCGAGGCAGGTCGGCGGAGGCGGAGGCGGAGACGGGGCCATGGGCGAATCCAGGTAGGTGGCCCTCCGAGGTCAGGGTCGGGGTCGGGGTCGGGTCCGGGGGCTTTGGGCGGTCGGGCCAAGGTCTCGTGCAGACGCACCAACAGGCTCTCGGCGGTGGGCCGTCGCGCTGGATCCGTCGCCAGGCACGCGGAGATCGAATCCCGTAGGAGGTCGTCGTCGAGCCGGCTCAGGTCGGGTTCGGGGTGCGCCGTGGGGCGGTCCAGTGCGCTCGCCCCGCCCCGGCCGCGCGGAGCCCTGCCCGTCGCCATGAAGTAGAGGACCGCGCCGAGTGCGTAGATGTCCGATGCCTCGGACGGGGCCGCGCCCAGCAGCCGTTCCGGTGCGGTGTACGGGGGTTCGGCCGTCAGCCGGACCGTGTCCGGGGCCAGTGCGCGCGGCACCGCGAAGTCGATCAACCGCGGGCCGTCCTTGCGGACCAGGATGGTGGACGGTCTGAGGTCGCCGTGGAGCACCCCGGCGCGGTGCAAGGCGCCGAGCGCCTCGGCCAGTGCTGCCGCGAGCCGCTGCGCAGAGTCGGCCGACGGTGGTCCCTCCGCGGCGATCAACTCTTTCAATGAGCGCCCGGCGAGGTGGCCGGCCGCCACCCAAGGGGTTGTCGCGTCGGTGTCCGCGCCGACGACGGGTACGGCGAAACCCCCGCTCACCAGCTGAGCAGCCGCGACCTCACGCCGGAGCCTGGCGCGGAATGCGGGATCGCGCGCCACCTCGGCATCAACCACCTTGACGGCGACTCGGCGGCCGCCCGGAGACTGTGCCAGGTACAACCGGCCTGCCGCGTCCGCTCCGAGCCTGTTGAGCAGGAGATAAGGCCCTACCCGTACCGGATCGCCCTCGGCAAGCGGCTCTTCTTCGCCGAACCCGCTCTCGCTCATCGCCCCGCCTCAATATCCCGCCCGTCGGCCCGATGAGTCGTTGCCGCTGTGCGATGATGATTCAACTGTGGCTGATCACACGGTAGTTGATAGGGAGAGGGGCGATGTGCGGGAGCTCGTCTACTTGTCGGAGCAGAAGCTTCAGCGCATGTTCGTGGCTTCGGGCCGGGGCGTTGGGGCGCCGAGCGCTGAGGCGGCCGTTGGCCTACCTGGACTCTCCGTCACACTGACCACCGCGTCGTCGACGCCGGCGCCGGACGGCCTGGCGGATGCGACCCGCAAGCTTGACAAGGTGATTCGGTTCCTCAAGCGGAACCACCGTCCTGTCGACTTCGCCGCACAGGGAGTCCGGACGGGCCACTGGGTTTCGTTCGACTTGCCGATGGGGTGGGGCATGGGTCCGGAAGCCGCCGAAGCTTCGGACGGCATCGCGTTGTTCGTCGGGACGGCGTCGGCCGTTGCCGAGAGGCCGGGCAGCGCCACGGGACTTCTGCTGTGCGGTTCCGCCGGCCACTTCCGCCACCGCACCGTGACCGCCTCGCGTCCCGGGTCCGACCGGGACGCCATGTATCAGTACCTGGCCGACCTTGAGGCCGCCGGGGACGACGAGGCCGGACCTGAGGCCGCGTCCCGGGCCGATCGGGCACCGGACAGGACCGACCTGGACGTGCGTGTCGTGTGCAGTGCCTTCGACGCCCTGTCCGGACACTGGCCACCCCCGGAACGCGGCCGAATGCGAGGCCACGCACGGGTGTTGCTCACTGCCGATCATCCGGGCCGTTCGACACGCCTCGTCGTCGCGACGCCTCTGTATGTCGAGAATCCGCCTCCGCGCCTTCCGTCCCGATGGTCCCGTCTTTGGCGTCGCGGCCAGGCCCGTACGGGTTCGTGAGGCGGGCGCGCTGTGATTCCCCTGTCGCGTGACGATCCGACGGTGATCGGGCCCTACCAACTCCTGCAGGTGCTGGGCGAGGGCGGCATGGGCAGGGTGTACCTGGCCAGATCGCCCGGCTTCCGGCTGGTCGCCCTGAAGGTCATTCACCGGGAATACGCGAAGGACCCCGGCTTCCGAGAGAGATTCCGGCGAGAGGTCACGGCTGCCGAGAGCGTCAGCGAGTTCTGCACCACGCCAGTGATCGATGCCGATTTCGGAGCCGAGCAGCCATGGCTGGCCACCGGCTATTTTCCCGCTCCTTCCTTGGAAGAATTCGTCGACCGGTCCGGCCGCATGACGGAACCCGAGCTGCGAGCACTGGGCGCCGGCCTCGCCGAGGCGCTCGCGGCGATTCACCAGGCCGGACTCATCCACCGCGATCTGCACCCTGCCAACGTGCTACTGACACGAGAGGGACCGCAGATCATCGACTTCGGGATCAGCAAGGCGCAGGACACGACGCGCGTTACCCGCACGGGCGCGATGATCGGCACGCCGGGCTACATGTCGCCCGAGCAGATCGTCCGGGAGCCTTCACCCGCGCCGGTCGCTGCCACCCGGGAATCCCGGGTCGGGCAGCCCAGCGATCTGTTCGCGCTGGGCTGTGTACTCGCTTTCGCTGCTACGGGATCGGACCCGTTCGGCCCCGGAAATGCCAGGGCTCGCTTGCGTCGTACGGTGCACGAGGAGCCGAGTCTGGAATGCCTGCCGGGCTCACTCCGTCCGGTCGTCGCAGCTTGTCTCGACAAAGAGCCCGCGCGCCGTCCGGGTGTGGCCGCCCTCCTCGAGAAGCTCTCGCCCATCGATCCGCAGGCCCTTCAGACCCCCCGGCTGCGGGGCGAACTCGACGAGCGTGAACGACGCGCGGACTTGATCAGCAGAGGCCCTGTCCACCAGCTGCCGGAGGAGAACCAAGAAGACCAAGGGGAGAGTCCTGCCGGAAAGGGCGCCGCGGGCAACGGCGTTCGTCCGCCGGATTCCGCGTCGAGGCCCCGCGGGCGCACCCGCCTGGCCTGGATCCTGGCGGGAGCGGTATCCCTGCTGACCGTCGGCGGCATTCTTCTTGCCTATGCGTTGTCCGGCTCGGGGTCCGGTTCGGGCACGTCGGACACCCCCAGCGCCAAGCCGAACTCCCCTTGGTCTCTGACCGTGCGCCAGGCCGACGCGCTCACGAGCATGTGGAGCACCTCCTCGCGCGTGGTATTCGGGTCCCCTTCCGGTCTGACGGCGTACAACCCGGATACCGGAGCGAAGTTGTGGTCCTGGAAGCCGCCCGGGAACAACGGAATTCTGTGCAACATGAGCCACACGACGTCCGACGGGATCGGCGCCATCACCTTTGGAACGTTCAACAACACCGTCGGCATGGAGGAGTGCGACCGGCTGCAGACGATCTCCGCGTCCTCGGGGGAGCTCAACTGGACCAAAGAGATCAGTCTGAAAGGCCACGGCTCGACGGAACTCCCGAACCTGGCCGGCGGCGAATCCCTTTCCATCGGCGATGGAGTGGTGAGCGCGCCCTTCGCCGGCGGCACTGATCTGATCAGCGTGGCCGTCGACACCGGCAAGGTGCGTTGGTCCACGGGGCCCGCGGAACCCGGAATCAACGCAACGGTCGACGGATGCTCATTGAGCGGCCTGGCGCAGGTGCTCAAGGGCGTCGTCTACGCTCTCGGCCAGTGCGTAGACGGTCAAGGGGAACTCCTCGCATTCCGTGAGGGTTCGACGCCCTCGGTCACGCGAGTCGCGGCACTGGACGGCTGTACGGGCGTGTCCAGTGCCACAATCTCGGGGTTCCTGACGGCGAATGAGGATTACCTCTTGATCGGCTGCGGCGGCGGCTCTCCAGCGTCCAGCGTCTACACCTTGGCTGCTGGGTCGGGAACCCCGAGCGCAGTGGATCTGTCCGGTGTTGCCGTCAGCAGCATCGGAGCTCTCTACAAAGGCGGTCTGCCGCCGGTGAACGTCCTTATGGCCGACAGCACGTTGTACTTGCTGAAAGGCCAGAACACTCCCCTCGGAGGGAAGCGGGACGGCGTCGTCGCGGTCGACATGGCAACGGGCAAACAACGGTGGGCGAGGACCGTGGCCGGAGCCTCCTCGGTGCGCCTGCTGGCGGCGGCCGGATCGGCTGTCTCGATCCTGGCACGGGGGGCGGGGTCGCCCGCGCTGTACAGCCTGGCTGCGGCGAACGGCGATGCTGCCAAGAAATACGAACTGAACACGTCGCAGGCCGACACCTTCAACAGCCCTTACGCGTCGCAGACGCCGTATGCCGTGGCCACGCGCTCGCATCTGGCCATCGGCATTCCCTGGGCGCTCAAACCGGATCAGACGGTCCTCGTCGTCCTGCCGGCGGCACCGTCGGTCGATGTCCTGTGATGCGCGTCTGCCCGGCCGTGTCCGCGGGTCCCGCAAGAGCCGTGCGTGCCCGTCACGCCGGTCACGCTGGTCAACGCAGGGATGTGAGTACGTCGCGGGCGAGTGCCGACAAAGCGGCTTCCGCCTCCCGCCGGGAGACCGGCGCTCCTGTGCCTTCGCGAGTTGCGGAGTAGCTGACCGTGAACTCGGCGGTGCCGGAGAGGACGACGACTTCGGCCTCCGCGCTTTCCGGAACGGTCGAGATGCCGTAGTAGAAGTGGGCTTCGTCCCCAATTTCCGCGAGCGGGTGCGAAGCTTTGAGGGTGATGTGATCGCCGTCGAATTTACTCGCGATGGCGTCCTTTTCCGTTCTGTAGCTGTCCCGCACGAGCGCAAAGGTGTGCGCGGCACTGTCCTTTTCTGAGCTGTACGTGTCCAGTACGCCGGAACCGATGCGGAGATTGAGATCGATACTCACCTCTCTGCTCGTCCCGGTGCTCCAGGAGGGCATCCGGATGGTCAGTCCAGGTGTGATCGGCCTGTCGAACGGTGACGGGGTGCAGGTGGCCCCGGGTGCGTATGCGTCGATGGTCGTCGGCTTTATCAGCGAGCATCCATCGGGAGCGTCGGTGAAGAACCGCCCGGAGTTCGCCTGAGGCTTCTTGGCCGATTCGCTCCCGCCTGAGCCGTTGAGGGCGAGGACAACGACAATCCCGCACGTCACTGTCGCCGCACCGCCGCCGATCAGCCACAGCAGCTTCTTGCGGCGGGCCGAGACGAGCCTGCCGGGCGGCCGCACCCCCGGCCGGCTTTCGCCCTGCGACGGTTGCGACAGCCCCGGCCACCACAAGGGTGAGCCTGGCGAGGAGCCCGCGGACCGCGACGACAACTCGGGAGTCGTCGGCCGCTCTGCCTCATCCTGCGGGACCCTTGGCGATGTGTCGTCCATCGCGAACTCTTCCTGTGTAGGCGGGATGCCCACAATACTGAGGCTTTGCCAACTCCCTGGTCGCGATTGCCGAGTGGGCCTGCCGCTGTGATCAGGCGGTACTGGCCCGGCTGGGGTGTCCCTTCAATCCGTTCGTCGGCCGCTTCCGGGTGCCGGGAGAGCGGACCTTGCGGGACGTCTTCGCCCGGGTCGACCCCGGCGCCCGGGTTCGCCCGGCTCACCGCGCTGACACCGCCCATGGCCGGGCCGCTGGGCCCGGACGGCATTGCGGAGCGCGAGCAGCGCCGCGCCCACCGGGCCGCCACACGCGGGCAGGGCCAGCGCCGTCGTCGCCACGCGGTCGCGGTGGACGGCAAGTGCCTGCGCGGAGCCGTCCGCGCCGACGGCAGCCGGGTGTTCGTACGCACCGCCGTCCGTCACGATGACGCGCTGACCGCGACCCTGCGTGAGATCGGCGCGAAGGCGAACGAGATCCCCGAGTTCGCCCCGCTGCTGCAGGTGCCGCTTTGGCGCCTACTCTGTCTGTACCTGACGAACCGCCAGAATGGCTCTGACCAGGCGTGACGCCCACACGGACGGCGCCCGTCTGTGGGATGGCTCCGCAGATGTGGGACGTATGTGGGATTTAGACTCGAGAAGCAGGGTGTAAAGCGGGGCAAAATGTGCGCTGAGGCAAAGAAGAGGCCCTCCGCAAGTGATCTCGCGAAGGGCTCAAAACTGCCTCTGACCTGCATAAATGCGCGCCCCCGGCAGGACTCGAACCTGCGGCCAAGCGCTTAGAAGGCGCCTGCTCTATCCACTGAGCTACGGGGGCCGGGTGGTGGCCGGTGGCCTGGAGCCCGGGTGGGGCGAGCTGCGACCTTGCCGGGGACAAGGATAGGGCTCCGGGGTCCTTGTCCCTGGTGCTTCGCCTCCGCGGCACTATGTGGAGGTTCGGTGAAGCGGTCCTGATAATCGCAGGCAGGTACGAATCCTGCATCGCTTTTGGCGTCTCGCGCCCCGGGTGTTGTGCACTCGTTATGCCTGCGCCCCAGTCGCCCCTTCCGTCCCGTGTGTCCGATCGGCGCGCAGGGACCCTCATATGCTTCAGAAAGCCGCCAAAATTGGGCATTCTTCGCATGTGGTGACCTTGGACGTACCGCCTCAACTGCTCGACGCACTCTCCGCCCTGCGCGAGCGTGTCGCCGCCGCACGCTTTCCGCTCCCCCTCGCGGGGGCGCCACGCGCGCGTGCCAACCGCGACGAGCTACTCGCACAGCTCGACGACTACTTGGTGCCCCGGTTGCGGGCCCCCGAAGCACCGCTGCTCGCGGTGATCGGTGGGTCCACCGGGGCGGGGAAATCGACCCTCCTGAACTCTCTGGTCGGGCGCCGGGTCAGTGAGGCGGGGGTGCTGCGGCCGACCACCCGCACGCCCGTCCTCGTATGCCATCCGGAGGACCACCACTGGTTCGCCGGGATGCGCGTACTGCCCGACCTCACGCGCGTGTGGGTGCCCCGGCCGGAAGCCGCCGACGGAGAGGAGGAGGCGGACGGTGACGCCGACGATCTCCTCGCGCCGCTCGGAGAGGACGGCGAGCGCGCGCTGCGCATCGAGACCGTGGAGACCCTGCCCAAGGGGCTCGCGCTCCTCGACGCGCCCGACATCGACTCGCTCATCTCCGAGAACCGGATCCTGGCCGCCGAGCTGATCTCCGCGGCCGATGTGTGGGTCATGGTGACGACCGCGTCCCGGTACGCCGACGCAGTGCCCTGGCATCTGCTGCGTACCGCCAAGGAGCACGACGCCACCCTCGTCACCGTCCTCGACCGGGTGCCTCACCAGTTGGTGACCGAGGTGTCGCGGCAGTACGCGGCGCTGCTCACCAAAGCCGGCCTGGGCGACGTGCCGCGGTTCACCGTGCCCGAGCTGCCCGAGTCCGCGGGCGGCGGCGGGCTGCTCCCCGTCACCGCAGTCGCGTCCCTGCGGGCCTGGCTCACCCACCGGGCGCAGGAGCCCACGGCCCGTACGCAGGCGATCGCACGGACCGCGCGCGGCGTCATCCAGTCCCTCGACGTACGGCTGCCGGAGCTCGCCGCAGCCGTCGCCGCGCAGTACGCGGCCGCCCTGCGGCTCACCTCCGCCGTCGACGAGGCGTACGAGAGCGAGCACGCGCGCGTGCGGGGGCGGTTGCAGGACGGCGCCGTGCTCGCCGGGGGCGCCCTGAAGCGGTGGCGCAGCTACCCCCTGGACTGCGGTGCCGGCGAGCTCCTCGACTCCGTCGGCGAGAGCCTGGAGGCGCTGCTGCTGTGCGCGGTGACCGCCGCCGACGAGCGGATCGACGACGCGTGGCGGCGCGAGCCGGCCGCCGCGGCCCCCGGGCTCATGGACCGCGACCGGGACGCCGAGAGCGCCGAGCACCGCATCGGCATGGCGGTGCGGCGCTGGCGGCGCGTCCTGGAGGAGTACGCCGAGGACGAGGTCCGCGGGCTCGACAGGCTCGAGAGGAACCTCGTCCCCGACCCCGAGTCGGTCGCCGCCCTGCTCGCCACGGCCCTGCTCGGCGGGCGCCGCGCGCGGTCGGCGGGCGAGACGCTCGCCGAGCGGATCGGCGCCCATGGCGCGCTCCGGCTGCGGGACCGGGGCGGGCGCCTGCTCACCGGCTACCTCGACACCGTCCTCGGCGCGGAACGGGAGCGACGCCTCGCCCCCCTCGACGCCCTGGACGTGAACCCCGAACCCCAGGCCGACCTGATCGCCGCGCTGTCCGTACTGCAGAAGGAGAGGTGACCGCGGTGACCGCCGTCACGGATCACACCGAACACGATGAGCGTTCCGAAGAAGGGCCGGAGGATTCGGGGACTTCGGGGACTTCGGGGACTTCGGAGGGTTCGGGGGCTTCGGGGGACGCGGGTCGCGGCTCCGAAGGTGTGTGGGATGACGGGCTCATCGCCCGTCGTGGCCCCGGCCCGGGGGCGGACAGTGCCGCCGAGGGGTACGTCCCGGCTGACACGGCTTCCGGAACTAGCTCCTCCGCGGCTCAGGCCTCCGTGACCTCGACCGCGTACGAAGGACCCCTGCGCGCCCGTCTCGACGCCCTGCGGGAACTCGTCGGGCTCTCCCGCACCCGCCTCGACAGCGCCACCCTCGCCGAGGCGGGCAGGGTGCTCGACGAGGCGGCGGCCCGGCGCAGGCTCTCCGACCGGCACACCGTCGTCGCCATCGCGGGTGCCACCGGCAGCGGCAAGTCGACGCTGTTCAACGCCCTTGCCGGGGTGACGATCTCGGAGGCCGGGGTGCGCAGGCCGACCACCGCGGCGCCCATCGGCTGCAGCTGGACCGACGGAGCCGCGGCGCTCCTCGACCGGCTCGGCATCCCGGGGCGGCTGCGCAGGCGCCCGCTCCAGGGGCCCGACACGAAGACGCTGCAGGGGCTCGTGCTGATCGACCTGCCGGACCACGACTCGGCGGTCGCCGAGCACCGCGAGCACGTGGACCGGATCCTCGGGCTCGTCGACGCGGTCATCTGGGTCGTCGACCCCGAGAAGTACGCCGACGCGATGCTGCACGAGCGCTATCTGCGGCCCATGGCGGGCCACGCGGAGGTCACCTTCGTCGTGCTCAACCAGGTGGACCGGCTGCCGGGCGAGGCCGCCGACCAGGTGCTCGACGATCTGCGGCGGCTGCTCGACGAGGACGGCATCGCACTCGGCGAGCACGGCGAACCCGGCGCCACCGTGCTCGCGCTGTCCGCCCTGACCGGCGACGGGATCGGCGAACTACGCGAGTCCCTCGGCCAGTTCACCCAGGAGCGCAGGGCCGCGGCCCGGCGGATCGAGGCCGACCTGGACGCCGCGGCCGACCGGCTGTGGCCGGTGTACGCGGGCGGTCCTTCCGGCGGGCGGGGCGCACAGCGCATCGGGCTCAGCGAGGAGGCGCGCGACGAGTTCGCCGACCGGCTCGCGGACGCGGTGGGCGCGGCGGCGGCCGGGCAGGCGGCGGAACGGGCCTGGCGGCGCAACGCGGGCAAGGCGTGCGGCACGCCGTGGCTGCGCCTTTGGCGTTGGTACGAGGCCCAGCGCTCGCCGCAGTACGTCGGCTGGCCGGTGCCTGACCCCCCGGCGGACGAGCAGGCCACGGCTCGCCAGCGCGTCGAGCACGCCGTGCGCACGGTGGCCGACGAGGCGGCGTCGGGGCTGCCCACGCCCTGGGGGCAGGCCGTGCGGGAGGCGGCCGTGCGCGGGGCGGAGGGGCTGCCGGAGGCGCTTGACGAGCTGACGGCGAAGGCCGGGGTGCCGAGGGGGCGGCCGCCGCGGCCCGGGTGGTGGCCGGTCGCGGTGTTCGCGCAGGCGGCGATGACGATGCTCCAAGTCCTGGGCGGGCTCTGGCTGGTGGCGCAGATCATCGGGGTCGCCTCGCCGAACCTGGGGGTGCCGGTGCTGCTGATGCTGGTCGGCATCGTGGGCGGCCCGTGCGTGGAGTGGGCGAGCCGGATGGCGGCGCGGGGACCGGCGCGGCGCTACGGCCTGGACGCGGAACGAAGACTGCGGGAGGCGGCCGCCGGGTGCGGGCGGGCGCGGGTGCTCGATCCGGTGGCGGCGGAGCTGTTGCGGTACCTGGAGGTGCGGGAGCAGTACGTGCGGGTGATGGGGGCGTCGGTGGGGTGAACGGAGGGCGGCTGGGCCCTGGTCTGGGTTGTGGTCCTGGTCCTGGTCCGGGTCCTGGTCCGGGTCCTGGTCCGGGCCCTGGTCCGGGCCCTGGTCGGGACCCTGGTGGGGCCTCGATCGGGTGAGGGAGTTTTCCACAACCGGCGGGTAGACCACAGGGCTCAGCGGGCCGTTGCCGACGCGTGCACTCTGAGATCAAAGCCGTGCAGGCGGAGTGGACGAGGGAGGGGTTCGGATCATGAACGAGACCTTGGTGACGGTGGTCACACTAGGATTCCTGCTACAAACCCACAAGGGGTGCGGCAAGGGGGAATCCGATGCAGAGCAACCCCAAGATCGACATATACGCCCGGATCTCGAAGGCGCCTGACGGCAGCCTTGAGAAGACTGATCGACAGATAGCGGACTGTCGAGCGGAGTTGGAGCGCCGCGGGCTGACCCTGGGTGAGGTCTTCCAGGACCCGAACCTGAGCGCATGGAAGCGAGGCGTACGGCGCCCCGGCTGGGACGCCCTCCTGAAGCGCATCGGCGGCGACGAGCCGCCCGTAGGGGTCATGGTCTGGCGACTCGACCGGTTCATGCGGCACTTGAACGATCTCGTGACGTTGCGGAATCTTGCCGGGGAAGGGTTCACGATCGCCACGTGCTTCGGTGAGCAGTACGACTTCGAACACAACTGGGGTTGGACGGTCATGCGCGTGACCATGGCCGAAGAGGAATCGAAGTCGAACTCTGTACGGACCAAACGGGGGATCAGGGCAGTACGGGCCAAGGGCAAGCCGAGTACGGGTCTGCGCGCCTTCGGCTGGGCAGCCGCACCCAAGGAGGGGCAGGAGCCGACCAGCCCCGATCTGGTCGCAATGGAGCGGGAGGCCATCGCGGAGGCTGCGCGTCGCTACCTCCAGAACGACGAGTTGAACGTCATCGCCCGCGACTGGAACGAGCGCGGGGTGCGCACCTCCATGGGAGGCACCTGGACGGGTGTCACCTTGCGGCAGATGCTCGGTCGTCCCAGGAACGCCGGGCTGGTCGAGCACAACGGGCAGATCATCGGCACTTTCGAGGATGAGCCCCCCATCGGTCGTCGGACCTATGACCGCGTGATGGCGAAAATGGCGGGGGCAAAGCGGGGGCGCCCGGTGTCGGCCAAGCGACTGCTGACGGGGATCGCGCAATGCGGGAACTGTGATCGCCCCATCAATAGCCGTAACCGGAGCGGCAAATACTATGCCGACGGCTTCGAGCGGATCATGTACTACTGCCCCTCTGCGCGCGGGTGCGGAAAGGTCTCTATCGCGCAGCCTGACGCGGATCTCGCAATCAAGGCATTTGTGATTCGCCGTCTAGCGGACCCGCGCCACGCAGGGCAGCTTGCCGCTCAGGCGGAAGAGGTCCGTAAGGTCGACGAGGAGATCGCCCAAGTCGAAAGCATTCAGCGCGTCCTCAATCGGAAGTTCTTCGACCTCCGACAGATCACCGAAGCCGAGTACAACGAGCACGACGCAAAGCTGATGGGGGACCTCAAGGCGCTTCAGGCCCGCGTCCAGACGGCCGCGGCGCCCGACCCGAACCTGACGGCGCCGGGCGCTCAAGCGGCCGTACGGGAGCGCTGGTTGCGCGCCGAGACCCCGGAGCGCCGGACGCTGCTCAAGGCCGCGTTGGGTACGCAGAAGCTGTACATCGACCCGGTGGCAACGCACTGGCGCCAGATCAAGATCACGGATCGCCTGCGTATCGAGTGACCTGCAACTGTTTCACCGGAATCGGACGACCCCCGGCTTTCGGTCGGGGGCTCTTTCTTGTCACGGGAGATAACATCAGCAACAGGATTCAAAGCTAGTTGACCTTGTCTGTCGACATCGCCTTTACCAAATCTCCACAAATGGAGCTTGCTTCTGCCGTGAGGGTGCTTGACGATACAAGCACTGGTGTGGCGAGGTCATCGGGCTGCACCCCCGGGAAAGCAACGGTCGGATAGACCTTGTTGGCTCCACCTGCGAAACCTGCGCAGGGCACGCGGACGCTTTTCGGGCAATGGTGACCACAGCTACCGAAGATAGCTATATCTTCGGTTGTTCGCCGGAGCCCTTTTATGGCAAAGAATGCCATTTCCAAGACTGTTGCTAACAGTCGTGCCCGCCTCGCCGCTGAAAAGCGATGGAATCCCAATTCCGACACCACGGGTATTAGGCGCGAGCTTAAGGCCGCGCTCGTAGCCGACCGCCTCTATAAGGTCGTCGAAGACCTCGCGGAGGAGAACCCTTACGAGGAGTGGGCGGACGCTGTATGCGCCTCTCTGCCCACCATGAGCGCTCAGCAGATAGCCGCTGCGGCTCACGTGTTCTCTTGCATCGACAACCGCTCTGAAGCGGGGGCGTGATGTCGAGCAACGACGCGGCCCCCAAGTCGAGGACCTGGGGACCGGTAATCAGCGGCCGGGGCACGGCGCCGACGTATGCCACGGTACCCGCGACCGCCGACACCGGCCATGACTGGCTGGTGCTCGCCTCCGTCTGTTCTTGTGACGGCGTCGCCGTCACCGTCATGGGCAGGTGGGAGTCCGGCACCGAGGAGCCGGGAGGCGAGGACGAGGTCACTGCGGTAGGCCCCGACTGGAAGCCCCTCGCCGCCCTGGTCGCAAGGGAGCTGCACGACTACACCGGTCTGCCCGTCTTCGCCCGCTGCACGGTGGCGTACGCCCGCTGCCGCGAGGGGGATGCGGCGCTCACCACCGAAGCGGTCGAGTTCATGTACGCCCTCGCCGACGAGATCGGCGGTGCCCAGTGAGCCGCCGCCGAGCGAACGGAAAGCACCGCGCCAAAAGGCCCGCTACGGCCGCCGAGCGGCTCGCCAAGGCGTACGTCTGCGGCGACTGCGGGGCGACCAGCGACCGCGTCACGGTCGATGAATACGGCCTCAATCACGTGCACGTCATCCACGCCGACAGCTGCCCGGTATTGAGCGGCGCCGTCGCGGATATCGGAGACGTTTTCCGCGCGGCGACTCGCGCCGGTGTCGCGATGCTGGCCGTAAAGGTCGCGGACGGGGGTGCGTCCGATGAGTGAAGCGGAATCCATCGGCATGACGAGGGCGCGGCTTTACTGCGCGCTGCCCAAGATGATGCCGGGTGAGCCCAACCTTCGCGACGATTTCCTTAGACTCCTGGGTTACCCTCAGCCGGCCGGATTCTGGGATTGCGTGAAGGAGGTCGATGCGGAGGAGTCTGACACCGGACGCGTCGTCTCTACAGTCTCGCTATCAGACATCAAGCCCCGTCGGGTCAAGTGGCTTTGGGAGGGTCGAATCCCCATGGGCGAGGCGACACTCATCGTCGGCAGGGGAGGCACCGGAAAGTCCACCCTGCTTGCCAACATGGCCGGACAGATCACCATGGGCGTGATGCCGGGTGAGTTCCTGGGAACGCCGCGCGATCTCCTTTACGTTGCCAATGAGGACAGCTACGAATACACAATCGTGCCGCGCCTCATGGCAGCCGGGGCCGACAGATCCCGCATCCACCCCATTGCCGTAAAGACTGCCGGGCGATCGGGCAGCGTCATACTGCCGCTCGACTGCGAGCGGCTGGCAGCGATAGCAGCCGAACACGACGCGGTGGCCATCATGCTGGACCCTCTGTCATCCAACCTGGACGTACGGAAGAACAACGGCGACGAGATGCGTCCAGCGATGGAGCGGATTCGCCGGACGGCGGAAGCTGCGGGCCTCTCCTTCATCGGGCTCGGGCACACGCGTAAGGCCATCTCGATGAACCTGATGGACGCCATCCTGGGCAGCTCGGAACTCGGCAACGTCGTGCGATCGGCGATCGGCGTCATGGCCGACCCGGATGAGAAGGGCGCCTACGTGCTGTCGCAGGAGAAGAACAACCTTGGCCGACTGGACGTGACGTCGCTGATGTACCGCATCACGGGTCACATGTTCCAGAGCGACGGAGAGCTGATCCAGACGTCCAGGATCGAGTGGACGGGCGAAACCGATAAGACCGTCTCGGACATGCTCGCTGACGCCCAGACGGGCAACGGTGGCGCCCTCAAGGAAGCCATGGAGTTCGTCCGCAGCTACCTGGAATCCCGCGGAGGCGAGGCGCCCAGGAAGGACGTCCAGGCGGCGGCGCGCGGCGAAGGCATCTCTGCGTCCAGCATCGGCCGGGCACGCGACAAGCTGAACCTGACCGTGCTGCGACAGGGGTTCGGCTCGGGTTCCGTCTGGCAACTTCCCGCTGTTCCGCCCAGCGGTTGAGTCGTGAGTCGGATGGAGCTGAATGGAGTCGAACGAGGGCTGCTCTGTCCATTCAGTTCCATCTGACTCCATCCAACTCAGAGTTCAGTCTCAGGGCTGCTGAGTCGGATGCGCAGCCGCTGGACGGATAGCAACTCCGCTGCGCCGCCCTGCTGGTCGACCAGAGAAGCAGCCCCGCCCTCGCTGGACGGCTCCTCACGCGTCGCCCGCCCCCGCCCCGGCACCGGGGCGGCGCCGCCCACGCCGCAGCGCCGCACAGAGGCGCCTGGCCAACATCACCAGGAAGGGACAGACCATGACCGACACTCACGACGACCCGTTCGGCACCGCGCTCGCGACCTTGACCGCCGAGGAGCGGCAGCACTTCCGCGAGATCGCCGATGCCCTCGTTGAGGCTGCCGACGCTGCGGCCGTGGCGCCCGGCTGGACGCTGCGCGCCCCGGCTGACTCGTGGCGGATGCTGGCCGTGCACTTCCGCGAGCGGCGTGACCCGGTGTGGTGCGCCCTGTCGGCCGCCGCCGCGCGCGCCGACGAGATCGGGGGGCGGTGACATGGACGAGATCAACCCGCTGATCCGGGACGCCGTCGAACGCATCACCATAGGCATGGCCGAAGCCTTCGACATCATCTGGTCACGCCCTGACGCCGCGCAGATCATCGAGAACTTCCTTGACGGCTCGGGCGCCTTTCTCGTTGAGCGCGACGGCATCACGGTGATGAGCACGGACGAATCCGAATGACGCCCCGTCAGTGCCGTATCGTGGAATGTGCTAGCTCGGCATCGCAGGGACGCCGGACCTCACAGGGTGAGGCACTCCGGACACCTGGTCACCATGCAGCGGATTCCCTCCGCACGCCTTCGCATAGGTGGACCCCTTGAGCAGCACTCTCTATCGTCAAACTTCCTTCCGAGCCGATGGCACGGGCCGCACCATTTACGGCGTCGCCATGCCGTACGGCCAGACCGTTGACATCGAAGAGTTCGGCCGCAGCTACAAAGAGCGGTTCGCGCCCGGCGCTTTCGCCCGGTCGATCCGTGAGCGCAGCGACAAGATCCGGCTGTTCGTCGGGCACGAGTCGCGCAAGCTGCCGATCGGCAAGGCGACCGAACTCCGTGAGGCGGCAGACGGCTTGCACGCGGCCTTTCACGTGTCCGCGACCCGTGACGGTGACGAAGCGCTGCAACTCGTGCGAGACGGCGTTGTGACTGCTTTCAGCGTGGGTTTCCGGCCCGTTCGGGACCGACAGGAAAGCGGCGTCACGGTTCGCACTGAGTGCGCGCTGTATGAGGTGTCGCTCGTCGGCATTCCCGCCTATGAGGGAGCGGCGGTTGCGGGAGTCCGCACCGCGCGTCCGGCTATTTCCGTCGACATCGCCCGAAGGCGACTCGACCTCATCCTGAAGACCTGGTGACCCCGATGCCCCTTTCATTCCCTGCCCTTGAAGCGGTCCACGCCGAGCGCGACCAGCTGGCCACCGAAGCGCGGACGCTGCTCACCCGTTCGTCCGAGACCCTTTCCGATGAAGACACGGCGCGTTTCACCGAAATCGAGACGCGGCTCACCGAATTGAAGACCCAGGAAGACAAGCTGCTTCCGCTCGCCCGGCTCATCGAATCCGGGAACTACGCCACCGAGAACGGCACTCCCCGTTCGGATGGCGGCGACCGCGGCGGCAGCTTGAAGGACTCCGTCATGCGAGCCATGGACGCCGACATCAAGCGCCGGATTCTCCCGGAGTACGCGGCCGAACGCGTCGAGAAGCTGATGACCATCGGCACCGAGCAGAGCCAGACGCTTTCCCAGCGCTGGGCGGCTGCGGCCGGTGACCCTGAATACCTCAATGCCTTCGCCAAGCAGATGGCCGACCCCGTCAGGGGACACCTGCTCTGGACGGAGCGCGAGGCGCACGCTTACCGGAACGTCGCCGAAGTGCGGACGGCGCTCGGTCTCGGCTCGGGGGGCGGGGCAACAATGGTCCCCCTCACGCTGGACCCGGCAATCATGCTCACCAACGACGGCTCGATCAATCCGCTGCGCCGTATCTCGCGCGTCGTCCAGACGGCGAGTAATACATGGCAGGGGGTGACCTCCGCAGGCGCCACGGCCGAATGGAAAGCCGAGCACGCGCAGGCTGCGGACGGTACTCCCGCTCTCGCCGGCCCGGAAATCCCGGTGCACCTGGGGGACGTGGATGTCATCTACTCCTACGAAGTGGGGATGGATGCCCTGAATTTCGCCCAGGAAATGCAGGGGGTCATGATGGATGCGGCGGACAATCTCGCCGTGGCGGCCTATACGACGGGCACCGGTTCCGGTCAGCCGAAGGGTATTGTCACCGCCCTTGCCGGTACGGCCAGTGAGCTGAACAGTGGCGGCAGTGAGGCCCTGATAGCGGCTGACGCATTCACCGTGCAGAACGCCCTGCCTGCCCGGTTCTCAGCAAACGCTCAATGGTGCGCACACATTGCCACTATCAACGCGCTGCGACAGTTCGAGACAACCAATGGCGCACTCAAGTTCCCTGAGCTGGCAGGCAATCCGCCCTACCTGCTGACCAAGGCCATGAATGAGCTGAGCAATATGGATGGCTCGGTCAATGCAGCAGCAACAGCTAACAACTACCTGTTGCTCTATGGTGACTTCAATCAATTCGTTATCGTCGATCGCATCGGTGCGACCGTCGAGATCTTGCCCGGTTACGGCGCCAATCAGCGTCCGACTGCCCAGCGCCACGCGTTCCTGACCTTCCGAACTGGATCAGACGTGGTGGTGCCGCAGGGCTTCCGACTCCTGGACGTGCCGACGACCGCATGATCCCCGGCGCCGCTGCTCCACGGCGCCGGACCGCCGCGCCCACGGTCTCGGGGATGACCATGGGCGCGGCACTTTGCCCAAGTGAATGATCCCCTCGACTGCTAACGGTCGCGCCGTGATCCACGGTTGGTGCGGCGGCTCGCGAACGTCACGGTCGGGGGCGCATCGATCAAGCGCTGACCTGCATCGAGTGCAAACATGGGGGGTGGGGGTCGACCGTGATCAACGATCAAGGTGACCCCCAATGCCCTTGTGTCCGGCAGAACCCTCTACTGGGGCTTGGTGCAAACGACTACAAATCCGCAGGTCAGAGGCGTGATCGGCGCCCTGAAGGGGTCGTTGCCGCCCCTTGATCGCATCGCCGCAGAGTGGTGATCGCCCAGGCGGGGCGGCGTGTGAATGATCGAGTTGTGATGTGCAAACGCTGGGTGCCGCCACTTCGTGGTCAAACCGATCTCGCCGTGGCGAGATTCAGGGCGATCAATCGCTGATCGGGGCGCCTCGGCTCCACAGCTCTTCGGCGTGATCCCGGAAGCGGTCGAACATGCCACCGTCGCCGCGACGGCGAAGGTGCAGGAGTGGGGAGTCGTGCCCGACAAGACGGGCCAGGTGGGGCGTCACAAGCGCGTCGTCGTCGAACCGGAACACCGACAGGGCGACATGGTTCGGAGCATCCTCGGGGGCGCTGTAGCGGGCCTCCAAGCCGTCCAGGGGGCCGAGTTGACCGAGGGCTTCGAGGGTCATCCGTACGCGCGTGGACACCGTCAGGGCCACGTCCTCGATGATCTCGCGCTGCCGGGTCACCTCGCCCTCGGGGTCGCCGATGAGGAACCTGACGCGGCACCCCGCCCCGGTCTTGCGGCGCAGCGTGTCGGAGAAGGCGGGGAGCTGCGTCCACAGGAAGTAGTTCGTGTACCCGGCAAAGAAGATGTCCTTCGAGGCGCCGCCCACCAGGTCGGCCCACACGGTCGACGGACACGCGGACCGGTAGGGGTAAGACCGGACGATCTCCAGATCCCCGCCTGTCTTGACGCGGTCGGTCAAGGCCTTGGGCCACAACATCTGTTCGTCAACTCCCAGCGCCTCGGCAGCGTCTTCCCGGTTCCTGGCGTGCGGGATCAGATCCTCGTCCGCCAGCCATCTCTCAATGGTCTTGCTGGTCACCCCTACGTGCGCAGCCAGCCGCCGGGGCGACTGTCCGGCCGAATCCATAGCTGATCGTAGGTTCCTGTTCAAGGTATCCCCCGAGACGTTTGGGCCTTTTCCAGGCTAGCGCCGAGGCGCTCCAAGTGTCCCTGCCTATGGGGGAGATACGTCCTCCAGGTGGGCCGACGATCTGTCGTACGACAGACCCCGGCGGACGCGGTGAGGCGCCCCCGGGGCATGGCCGACTACGAAGGAGCCGACGCCATGGACCCTAGCCACACGGAAGCCACTGACGGAACGGCGCACGGCGTCACCGAGGGGCTTCCCGTCGGCGCCCTGGTCGTCGACGTCGCGAGGATGAAGCTCGGTCGTCTGATGGGGCACGAAGGCCCGCGTCTTCGGCTTCGCCCCCCGGCGGGTGGCCGCGAGTGGGAGGCCGACCCCGACCGCGTCCGGCTGGCCCACGGAGACGAGATCCTTCGCGCGAGCGTCGCCGAGGTGAGCCACGCGGCACCGGGGCGGACGCCATGAAGGTAGGCGTCGCCCGTCCTGCTGTACTTCCCGATCCGAAGACACTGAGCGGACTCCAGCTGTCCGAACAGGCCTGCGCCCTGTGCGGCGCGAGGCTCTACCGGGACCGCCTGCTCGGCACGGTGACGTACCGGGACCACTACGGCCGCAAGGCCGCAGCTGAGCTGTGGGCGTGCGCGCCGGTGTGCGAGGTGCCCCGCCGATGACCAAGACCTGTCGCGAGTGCGGCGAAGACACGGACGAGCCGATCGCGGTCGCCCTGGAACACGTGGCGAGCACCGGCGGGCGCGTCGTCTATCTGTGCCAGCTGTGCCGCTTCGTGCTCGGCATCGTCCCGCTGGACCAGCACCCTGCGGGCAGTGACGGGCGGGTCCGGTACGAGGAGGAGATGCCCGCCTGAGATCCCCCGGTCCGGCGCCGGGACATGAACCCAGGCCAGAAGGCCCTGGTCGCGCTCGCGCTGGAACCGATGTTCAAGGCGGCCACCTCAAAGGGTCGACCAATCGGAGGCTCTCCGACTACTGGGAGTGAAAATACTACTCCGGATCCGGAGTCACCCCCGCAGAACAGAAACGATCGGACCTCTACAGCCAGGGCTGCCAGAGCTGTCGGGGCCTCCCGCAAGGCGGTCAGGGAGAAGGACCGCCGGGGGCACGCGCGGAAGCCGGGGGTCAAGGGTTTGGAACCCATGGGTTCCAAGATCAGCGAACGCCTCTGAACGTGTCGGCGCCCCCGCTCCCTCGTACGGCCGAGGTGGGGGCGCCGTGCTGGCGAGGGAGCTGGGTACCACGGTACCCAAGATCAAACGTCTACAAATGTAGACAGTCGATCTTCGATACAAATGTATGGAAGATCAATGAGCGCCGGGCCGTGAAGCGCCCCGCCCGATGCATCCGGGACGGGGGCGCTGTGCTGCTCGGGGTCAGCTCTCGCGTGCGTACACGACCAGCGAGACGACGGCGATGGCCGCGAGCACGATCACGAACCAGTGCGCCCACATGAGTCGGATGATCTCGAAGAGGGTCATGCCGCGTCACCTGCCACCGGGTCACGCTTCAGGCTCCACGGCATCCACGGGAACGTGCTGCGGTAGACGCCGATCTTCAGCACGTCGTCGTACGGGATGGGCGGGAGGCCCCGCACCATGTCGCGGGCCCACGTGTCGGCTTCGGCGCGCCCTGCGCTGAGGTCTGGCTCGTGGCCGCTGTCCTTACTACGGTCTTCCATGGGTCTGCGCTCCCTTGATCTGTAAGGGGTGTGGATCAAGGCGCTGCCTGGTGTGTCCGCACCGGGTGGCGCCGCTGGCGTTTCGCGTCTCCTCCTGTGGGAGGCGGGCTAGCGCTGTAGCACCAATTGCGTCCTGACGGTGGTGGGGAATGTCGCGACGACGCCCGTGTTCCGGGAGCTGGCCTCCGGGCCGGTGTCGCGGTTCCGGCTCGCGGTGACCACGCGGTACTACGACGGGGTCCAGAAGGTCTGGGTCGACGGGCACACCAACTTCTTCACGGTGTGGGCGAATCGAGCGCTCGGGGCGAATGTGCAGGCGTCCCTGGCGATCGGTGAACCGGTCATCGTGCAGGGGAGGTTGAAGGTGCGCGACGAGGAGCGGGGCGGTCAGCACTGGACGTCGGCGGACATCGACGCGATGACCGTCGGCCACGATCTCTCGCGCGGCACGGCGGCGTTCCGGCGCGTGCTCAAGGCGAACGCCGCGCTCACGGATCCGGTGTCGGCGCGCGAGGCGGAGCCCGAACCGGTGGGGTGATGGTCCGTCAGCGCGGGGGCGACCGATGTGCGGCTTATCGGCGAATGGGTGCCGTTGATTTGTCGATAAGCCCAGCCCAGAAGGGGTGTTGGCGATAACGATTCCGATTCGGATCGGTTATCGAATGGCAGTACTGGGGATCGTGGTCTGCCGCGTCTCTAGGATGCCGGACGTAGCTCACGGGGCAGTTGGCAGTGGATGCCACGCAGGTGGCAGGTGATTCTGCCCCTTTCAATCTGCTGGCGGGACCGCCCCCCTCGATGTGAACGGGTCCCGTCCGGAGGGG
Source organism: Streptomyces sp. MZ04 (assembly GCF_004684775.1). Taxonomy (GTDB): domain Bacteria; phylum Actinomycetota; class Actinomycetes; order Streptomycetales; family Streptomycetaceae; genus Streptomyces. The sequence continues at coordinate 6,032 of NZ_SRIC01000030.1, read as the reverse complement.
AATTCTGTGTCTTTTGCACGTTCTGTTTTCTCTGCGGGCTCCGCGTGCACCGAGCCGTCCGCGCGCAGACGGGGTACGTCCCGTGTCGCCGCGCTGGCCTTGGCGACCGGGCTCCTCGCGGCGGGCGCGATAGCCGGCGCGGGTGCGGCCGCGGCGGAGGAGGCCCCGCAGCACCAGGGCGGCGCCACCGCGACGCTGGGCGGGCTCCAGACGTACGACCAGGCCGTGATCCGTGACGGCGGGACGAGCCAGCAGGTCCCCGCCGGACTCTTCGAGATGTCGGTGGACGGCGGCGGCACCCTGCAGAGCTACTGCATCGACATCCACAACCCGACGCAGAAGGACGCCAAGTACCAGGAGACCCCCTGGAGCGGCACCTCGCTGAACGGCAACAAGGACGCGGGCAAGATCCGCTGGATCCTGCAGAACTCCTACCCGCAGGTGAACGACCTCGCCGCGCTCGCGCAGAAGGCGGGCGCGCGGACGCTCACCGAGCAGGCGGCGGCGGCCGGCACCCAGGTGGCGATCTGGCGCTACTCGGACGGCGCCGACGTGGACGCGGTCGACCCGCAGGCCGAGAAGCTCGCGGACTACCTCTACAAGAGCGCCCGCGCCACGGCGGAGCCCAAGGCCTCCCTGACGCTCGACCCGCCGGCGGTCTCCGGACGCGCGGGGGAGCGGCTCGGCCCGGTCACCGTGCGGACGGACGCGGACGCCGTGTCCGTGACGCCGCCCGCCGACTCCGCGGTCAGCGGCGTCAAGATCGTCGGCAAGAACGGCAAGCCCGTCACGTCCGCGGCCAACGGCAGTCAGCTGTTCTTCGACGTCCCCAAGGACACCCCGGACGGCTTGGCGGCGCTCACCGTCCAGGCGTCGACGACGGTGCCGGTCGGCCGGGCCTTCGCCTCCGAGACCCGGAGCCAGACGCAGATCCTCGCGGGCTCCAGCGAATCCACCGTCTCCGCGACGGCGAGCGCCTCCTGGGCGAAGAAGGGCGCGATACCCGCCCTGTCGGCGGAGAAGAACTGCGCCGAGAGCGGCGTGGACATCACGGCGAGCAACAAGGGCGACCAGCCGTTCACCTTCCGGCTGATGGGCTTCAAGCACACCATCGAGGCCGGTACGTCGCGGACCGTGACGATCCCCTTGCAGGAGGACCAGCCCTACGACTTCACGATCCAGGGGCCGAACGGCTTCGAGAAGCGCTTCAAGGGCGTACTCGACTGCCGCACCAAGGGCAGCGCGATCGACAACAAGACCCAGCCCCTGCCCGACCCGAGCCCCGCGTCGGCGGGCGGCGGCACCGGCGGCGACGACCTCGCGGCGACAGGCGGCTCCAGCGCGACGCCGATGATCGCGGGCATAGCGGTGATCATGGTCGTGCTCGGCGGCGCGGCGATGTTCCTCCTGCGCAAGAAGAAGGACCCGGCGCAGGCGCCGACCGAGGAGGCGTAAGCGCGCGGGGGTGGTGGCTGACAGCGGTCGACGACCGCTGTCAGCGCCCTGTGGGCGGGATGTCAGGACCCCCCAGCAGAGTCGTGCTCATCAACAACGGCAAGCACCCGCCGGGAACCCCGGCAGGGCCCGTTCACTTGAAGGAGCACACAACCATGTCCCTCAACCTCACCGCCCAGGACAAGCTCACCCTCCGGACCGCCGCGTACGGCGCCGTCTCGCTGCTGGCCGCCGCCGACGCCGCCGGCTCGCCCCACAAGATCGCCACCCAGGGCTCCATCGCCCTGGCCTCCGCGACCGGCCTGGTCGGATACGTACTCGCCGAGAACTCCAAGGTCGCTGACCTGGGCGGCAAGTCCGTGGCCGAACTCGCCGACACGGTGCTGCCGGCCCTGACGGCCGCCATGACCCTCCTCAAGAAGCAGGACCCGGCAGAGGCCGACAAGTTCCGCGCCGTCGTCGGCGTCGCCATGGAAACGGCGGCCCAGACCCGCCAGGGCGGCCCCAGCCTCACCATGACCGACATGACCCGCAAGATCACCGAAGCCCTCGACGCCGCGTGACGGGACCGGACGGACCGGAACCGGACGGCCGATGACGACGGACAGCGACAGATCGCTTACCGCCGCGTGCCGGAACGTCCAGGTCACGGCCCCCGCCCAGTACTGGTTTCCTCCGGGAGGTAGCCGTCAGGCAAGATGGGGTGTATCTGCCCACTCACTGATTGCCGGACGGTTTCTCTTGGCTGAGTACATCTACACCATGCGCAAGACGCGCAAGGCGCACGGCGACAAGGTGATCCTCGATGACGTCACCTTGAGCTTCCTTCCTGGCGCGAAGATCGGTGTCGTGGGCCCCAACGGCGCCGGTAAGTCCACGGTGCTGAAGATCATGGCCGGCCTCGAGCAGCCGTCCAACGGTGACGCGTTCCTCTCGCCCGGGTTCAGCGTCGGCATCCTCATGCAGGAGCCGCACCTGGATGAGTCGAAGACCGTTCTGGAGAACGTCCAGGACGGCGCCGCCGAGATCATGGGCAAGCTCAAGCGCTTCAACGAGGTCGCCGAGCTCATGGCGACCGACTACTCCGACGCGCTCATGGAAGAGATGGGCAAGCTTCAGGAGGATCTCGATCACGCCAATGCGTGGGATCTTGATGCCCAGCTCGAGCAGGCCATGGACGCGCTCGGCTGCCCGCCCGGCGACTGGCCCGTCACCAACCTCTCCGGTGGCGAGAAGCGCCGCGTCGCGCTCTGCAAGCTCCTCATCGAGGCGCCCGACCTGCTGCTCCTCGACGAGCCCACCAACCACCTCGACGCCGAGTCGGTGAACTGGCTGGAGCAGCACCTCGCGAAGTACGCGGGCTGCGTCATCGCCGTCACCCACGACCGGTACTTCCTTGACAACGTCGCCCAGTGGATCCTGGAGCTCGACCGCGGCCGCGCCATCGCCTACGAGGGCAACTACTCCACGTACCTGGAGAAGAAGCAGTCCCGTCTCAAGGTCGAGGGGCAGAAGGACGCCAAGCGCGCCAAGCGGCTCAAGGAAGAGCTCGAGTGGGTGCGGTCCAACGCCAAGGGGCGTCAGGCCAAGTCCAAGGCGCGTCTGGCGCGCTACGAGGAGATGGCCGCCGAGGCGGACAAGATGCGGAAGCTGGACTTTGAAGAGATCCAGATTCCGCCGGGCCCGCGGCTCGGCTCGATCGTCGTCGAGGTCGAGAACCTGTCGAAGGCCTTCGGCGACAAGGTGCTCGTCGATGACCTGAGCTTCTCGCTGCCGCGCAACGGCATCGTCGGCATCATCGGTCCGAACGGCGCGGGCAAGACCACGCTGTTCAAGATGATCCAGGGCCTGGAGGAGCCGGACTCCGGCAGCATCAAGGTCGGCGACACGGTCAAGGTGTCGTACGTCGACCAGGGCCGCGCCAACATCGACCCGAAGAAGACGCTCTGGGCCGTCGTGAGCGATGAGCTCGACTACATCAACGTCGGGCAGGTCGAGATGCCCTCGCGGGCGTATGTGAGTGCGTTCGGCTTCAAGGGGCCGGATCAGCAGAAGCCTGCCGGGGTGCTCTCCGGTGGTGAGCGCAACCGCCTCAACCTGGCGCTGACCCTCAAGGAGGGCGGCAACCTGCTCCTCCTCGACGAGCCGACGAACGACCTGGACGTCGAGACCCTGTCCTCGCTTGAGAACGCGCTTCTGGAGTTCCCCGGTGCCGCGGTCGTGATCTCCCACGACCGGTGGTTCCTCGACCGAGTGGCCACGCACATCCTGGCGTACGAGGGCGACTCCAAGTGGTACTGGTTCGAGGGCAACTTCGAGTCGTACGAGAAGAACAAGATCGACCGCCTGGGTGCGGACGCCACCCGCCCGCACCGTGCCACGTACAAGAAGCTCACCCGGGGCTGAGACTGACATGAGTCGGCATATCTACAGCTGCCCCCTCCGGTGGTCGGACATGGATGCCTTCGGGCACGTCAACAACGCTGTCTTCCTGCGGTACTTGGAAGAGGCGCGGATCGACTTCATGTTCCGGCTGGCTCCGGGGGACGGCAGTCCGTCGTTCTCGGGCGGGTCCGTCGTGGCCCGTCATGAGATCGACTACGTACGGCCGTTGGTCCACCGGCACAGCCCGGTGACCATCGAGTCGTGGGTGACGAAGATAGGCGCTGCCTCGCTCACCATCGCGTACGAGGTCAAGGACCCCGAGCAGGTGTATGTGCGGGCGTCGACGGTGGTCGTCCCGTTCAACCTGGAGGCGCAGCGGCCGCGGCGGATCACCGCCGAGGAGCGTGCGGTGCTCGAGGGGTACATGGACGACAGCGCCGGTGGCGCGGAGGCGCTCGTCGCATGACGGCGCAGCTGCACTTCGCCGATGCCGGGGAGGCGGCGGACCTCGCCGCCTTCCTGGCGCGGCTCATCCACTACGACAAGGCCGCGGCGGTGCGGCTGCAGGCGGCGGGGGAGACCCTCGCCGTGTTCGGGCGGCCGCCGTCGTTCGAGGTGCTCGCGATTCGTACGGCGCGGCTCGCGAAGCCGTACGAGTACGGGCTCGACACCTCGCTCGACGTCACCGTCTCGGCGGGCGAGCTCCTGGAGTCCGTGGACCCCGCGGGTTCGGCGTCCGTGCCGCAGGCCGTCACGGGGCCGCCGTGGGCCGGGGTGCTTCCGCCGCGGGGCGGCTGGCAGCCGGAGGCGGGGCTTCCGGGGATGGATGCCGTGCGCGGACTGGTGGCGGCTGCCGTCGCGGAGTTCAAGGCTCGGGTGGCGGAGTTGCCGGCGGAGCGGCGGGTCCGGGCCGAGCTGGATCAGTTGGGGCGGGAGATCTGGTCCCGGTCCATCGGGGACACGGGGCTTCCCGTTCGCGCGGCGCATGCGGCGCAGGCGCTCGGGTTTCTGCGGGGGGATTCGCTGGACCTGCTGTCCAGCGGGGCGTGGCTTCGGCTGCGTACGCCTTATGGGTCTGTCGCTGTGCGGCGGGCTGGTGTCGGAGGGCTTTCCGTCTCGCCGGTTTAGGCGGTGCTCGGCGGTTTAGGCGGTGCTCGGCGGCTTAGGCGGTGCTCAGCGGTTTAGGCGGTGCTCGCCGGTTTGGCCGGTGCTCGGCGGTGGCGCGTCAGCTCTGGTTGTCGTCCGGCCACACCCCGATGTGGTCGCGTTCCAGTTCAAGGGCCACCCTGTCCCGCATTCCCAAGGACTCCGTGTAGTCCGCGGGGAGTTGTAGGCGGCCCGCGCGGTCCAGCATGGCGTATTCGCGGGACGTCACTGATTCCTTGCCCGTGGTCTCGTCGACCTCTGTGCGGCGCAGGACCTCCGTCGATGTGCGGCCGTCGCGGATGGCCACCGTGCGGCGGACCTCGGAGGCCACCGCCTGGTCATGGGTGACGATGACGATCGTGGTGCCCAGGATTTCGTTCGCCGTGCGGAAGGCGGCGAAGATCTGCTCGGCGGTGTGCGAGTCCAGTTCGCCCGTGGGTTCGTCGGCCAGGAGCACCGAGGGGTTGTTGGCGAGGGCCACCGCGATCGCCACGCGTTGCTGCTGGCCGCCGGAGAGTTCGCGCGGGCGTCGGTCGCCGCAGTCCGCGACCCCCAGCAACTCCAGTAGTTCCGCAGCTCGTTGAGACTTCTGGGTCCGACCAAAGCGGCGGCCGCCCCTCAACTGCATCGGGAGGGACACGTTCTGAGCCGCCGTCAGGTACGGCAGCAAGTTGCGTCCCGTCTGTTGCCATACGAAGCCGACCACATCCCTGCGGTAGCCGAGGCGTTCCTTCGCGCCCATCGTGAGGAGGTCGCGGCCCGCGACCCGCGCCGCGCCCGCCGTCGGCTCGTCGAGTCCGGCGAGGATGTTCATCAGCGTCGACTTGCCGCTGCCCGACGCGCCCACCAGCGCCATCAACTCGCCCTCGCGGACCAGCAGATCGAGCCCTTGCAGCGCCTGCACCTCGATGCCGTCCGTGGAGAAGACGCGGACCAGGCGGTCGCAGGTGATCAGCGCGTCATGGCCGTACGCGGGCCGGTCGCGGTGGGCCGTGGCCCGCGCCTCCAGGTCCGCGAGCGACGCAGGGGATGCGGGGGATGTGGGG
>NZ_SRIC01000308.1 GCF_004684775.1 Streptomyces sp. MZ04 | reverse complement strand
CCCCCGGAGTACCGCCCCCCACTCGGCATCCGCCACCGCTATGCGCCCCTGGAACACATCAGCCTCGATTCGGGCGGCCGGGTCTCGCTGGACAGGACGTACCGCCGCACCATCAAACCGTCGGCGTCGTAGACGACTTGGCTCCGGCGCCGCGCCGTCGGGGCCGACGTGCTCGGCGCGAAGCCGGGCTCAGCCCTCGCTGCGGGCGTCCGACGAACCGCCGGCAGCGTCGGGCTGCCCGGCGCTGCCCGCTTGTCCAGTGCCGGGAACCGGAGCCGCGGGCGGTGCCGCGGCGGGGCCGACCAGTTGGTCGGTGCTCTCCCGTGGTGGTGTCAGCAGGGTGTTGAACACGACGCTCAGCTTGTCGACGGTCTGCCGGGAGAACATCCCGACGAGCGCGGCCACGGAGGCCACTCCATAGGGGTTGATGTCGCCGGACGAGGCCACGCTCGTGGTGAGCCCGCCGCGCAGGACGCAGTAGACGACGAGGGCCAGCGACGCGCCCACGAGCGGCTCCAACAGGTACATCAGGAACCAGCTCCGTCGCAGACGCCTGTTGCCTACGTACTCGTAGGCCGAGCGCAGAACGTGGATCAGGGAGCCGAGACCGCCGATGGAGAACACGACCAGGAAGAGCCGGGTGTCCCGCGCCAGCCTCGGATTCCAGATCAGTATCCGCGTCCGGCTCACCCTCTCGGTGTTCCCGCCCGGGGACGCGGGCTGCGGCCACGCCTGTAGCAATACGGTCGCGGACACGGCGGCGAGCAGCAGCAGGACGGCGACAAGAACGATCACGTCCCACGTTGTCGCGAACCTCGTGCCCACAGCCATCCGCGGTGCCTGCCCCGCGGATGGCTCCTCCGGCCGCGTCGGCTCCTCGTCTGTCACGGCGCTGCCCTAGTCCTGGTCGAGCCGGTTCCAGGCGACCGCGGCAGCGGCACGGGCACCGAGTTCGTCCTCGTAGGGCCGCGTCACGATCACGACATCGCGAGCAGTGGAGAACGCGTGCTCGATACATGTCCGGCGCACCGCCGTCATGAAGATTTTGGCCGCCGGGAACCTCTCGTGGTCATCCGACACCAGCGGCTCGGGACCATAGAGCACCACGCGGTCAGGGTTCGCCAGGTTGAGCAGGTCCGCGAGGCCTCGGCCCAGCGCCCAGCCGGCCTCCATCAGGGCATCCTCGACGAGCTTGCCGCGGTCGTCGCTGGCGAGCAGGGCGAGCGCCCGGGCCAGATCCGGCACCGGATCCCCGGTCATCTCCTGGACCCGCCGCGCGATGGCGTCGCTGCCCGCGACGCTCTCCAGGCAGCCCTTGTTCCCGCAACTGCACTCGTGGCCCTGGTAGTTCTCGACCACGACGTGCCCGATCTCCCCCGCGGCCCCTGAAGCCCCGTGAAGGAGCTCACCGTCGACCATCAGCCCCGCGCCGATCCCCTTGTCGAGCACGACCGCGGCGAAGTCACTGCTGCCGTCCGCGTCACCGACCGCGAGGGCCAGCTGCGCCATGGCATTGGCGTCATTCTCCACGACCGTGGGCAGCCCCGTCGCCTCCCGCAGGAGTTCCCCGAGCGACAGACCGGACCACGAGGCGTCATCGGCGTAGTTGGGCGCCTTGACGACGTCCCCACTGTCCGTCGCCACATGGCCGCCGATCTCCACGCCGAGGCCCGTCCGCCCCGACTTGGACGCCTCAGCCGCGGCCGGCACCTTGTCGAGCAAGTCTTGAACGAAACGCGCGAGTCCCTCGATCAGCTTCTCCTGGCTGCCGTCGAACCGCGCTTCTATGTGCAGCCTGGTGTGCACCTCTCCGCTCGCGTCGGTCACCACGCCCGTCCGTGACTCCGGACGGACCTTGACGCCCACGCAGTAGTCGATGCCCACAGGCCCGGGCGGGACCAGACCTGCGCTCTCCAGATATTGAGTACCGCGCGGCGTAAGGTTCCACGCGTTGTGGCGCCACTTTCGGCTCTTCCCCACCAGGCCGGCTGCCGTCAGCCTCCGGCCGATCCGGCTGATCTCCGTGGCGTCCACCCTGAGCCGGCCGGCGAGCTGCTCGTTGCTCAGACCCTGCTCTTTGGCCACCTCCAGGAGAAAGCTGACGGGGTGTCCCTGAGGGGCGAAGTTCAGTTGCAGCGCCGAGGGCAGGCGGCGCAGTGCCCAGGTCGTCATGTCGAGCAGCCCGAGGAGGTGTCCCCGTTGCTCGGCGCGTTCCGCCTGGTCCCGATCGGCCCGCACATGATGCCCGTACAGCCTGCGGAGTCCGTCGTGTGCGGCCTGGATCGCCGGTTCGTCGGCGGTCAACGACGCGTCGGTGACCAGCATGGCCAATGAACTGAATTGCTGTGGCGGAATTATCTGCTCCGTTTGCATCTCCTCGAGTGCGGCCTGCACTTCGCTTAAACGGTCACCCTTGGGTCCCGGTGTTTCACTCATGTCACTCGCCCCTTCGTTCCGATGGCCATAGAGGTGCTACCCCAGGATGGGGCGATGTCAAACGAGCGTCAAGTGATGATTCTTGATCGGTCGTACATGTTCATCGAACCCTTTCTGTTACAGCTTTTTGCCACAAGGTGATACGCATAGATAAGACATGCCGTTAACATCTCAGTCACGCACTCATGCTTCGGGGGGAGTCATGAATAAAGAGCCGCGCGATCCCGATCATTCGGTCGACGAGATCGAATTACCGGTCGATCCGGCAGACCTCTTCGTCGTCCTGTACGACGCGCTTCCGAACTGGCCATTCAGTGACCGCACCGCGAACAAGTGGTTCGATGACATCAGGGTGAAACAGCGGGCGGAACTGGTCTGCAAGGAGGTGCGCAGAGACGGACGCGCCGGCATCGACCTGGTGCGCGACCTCATCCGCGAATACGGCGATCAGGGAATGTTCGCCGTACTCATGGGCCTTGACCGCGCCTTCGAAAACGCCGGGATCTATCCCGGAACCACCGGCGAATCGACGATGTGCTGGCTCGCGCGGCGCTACCAGAACACCAACAGCCTCAACAACAACACGGATCGGACCGGCCTCCTGCTGCCCCGTTACACCCGACCGGGCAAAGTTATGGCCGAACACACCGGAAAACCTGATTTCTTCTCCGTGCACCGAGTCACCCCGGCAACCCGTGAGGGAATCTGGCACAGCGGTATCCTGCACCTCGAACCACGGGGTTGCGCGCGAAAGCAAGCGATTTCCATTGGGGCCGCGCCCGTACTGGAGAGCTACTTCGATCTGAAGTTCGAATTACCGGACGGCGACAATATCGGCCTTTACCGCATCGCGCCGGACGACGACCGGCTCCGCCCACGGATCGAAAAGGTGCTCCAGAATCTGGAGAACTCCGGCGCCCAGATAGGTGTGCTGCCGGAATGTACGCTCTCGAGCGACCTGCTCGAGCACTGGGAAGGCCTCCTGCGCAGGGACCCGCCCGCGGCAAGCCGCCTCCAGTGGATCCTTCCCGGCACCGGACCGATCGGACCCACGGAACCGGAGCAGGCGCCGCCGAACCGGGCCATCCTGTTCGACCGCGAGACCGCGCAGGTGCTGCTGTGGCAGGACAAGATGGCCGGCTTCACCCTGGGCGAGGGCCAGGCGGAGGAATGGCAGCTGCCGGTCCGGCCCCAACACGAACCGGCGGCCGAGTACATCTCCAAAGGGAACCAGGTCGCCGTCCTGGAGACCTTCCTCGGCCGCATCGCGATCCTCATCTGCGAGGACATCAAGCAGAACGCCGCTTGGCTGGGCAAGTGCCAGGCGTTCGGTGTCTCGCACATCTTCGTGCCGCTGTTCGGCTCGCCGATCAGCCAGCAGGTCAAACGCTGGGCACTCGAGGCCGCGGAGCACTGTGTCGAACAGCTGGGCGCGTGGGTCGTCATCTCCAACAGCCTGGCCGTAGAGGAGGGGATGCGCGCGCGGCCGGACTTCGTGGCGGACGGCGCCTACAACTGTGTCGTGGTCGGCCCTGCCCTTCCCCGGCCGACGAAGCACGCCAAGGCGCCGGCCCAGTTCTGCCGCTCGGCCACGGCCGAGGAGACAGCCCGGGTCGTCTGCGACGAACACGGGAAACCGCCCGCCTCCGACCCAGGCGAGCCGGCACCGCTGCCGACCGTGCGGTGCGGCCCGGAGGGCTGATCGGTTTCCCTGTCAAGTCCCCTGCGCCGCAGTCCTGACCGCACTCCGCTTCGTGAACGCCGCAGTGGCCGGAGTCAGTTCGGCGAGGTCGGCGGCGTCCAGGCGCAGCCCGGCCGCGGCGATGTTCTCGGCGAGGTGCGCGGGTGAGCCGGTGCCGGGGATGGCCAGCATGTTCGGTGCGGTCGCGAGCAGCCAGGCGAGGGCCACCTGCGCGGTCGTCGCGTCGTACCGACGGGCGACTTGTGCGAGGCGGGCGTGGTCGATCGGGTCGTGGCCGCCGCCGAGGGGAAAGAACGGCACGTAGGCGATGCCGTGTTCGGCGCAGCGCGCGAGCACGGCGGCGTCATCGTGGCGATGCACGTGGTACTGGTTCTGCACCGCGACGACCGGCGCGACGCCCAGCGCCTCGTCGAGTTGCGCCACATCTACGTTGCTGATCCCCAGGTGGCGGATCAGTCCCTCCTCGCGCAGTTCGGCCAGGGCCGCGAACCGTTCGGCCACGCTCTCGCCGCCCGGCCCGTCTGTGCCGCCGACCCGCAGGTAGACGAGGCCGAACCGGTCGAGTCCCAGGGCGCGCAGGTCCTCGGTCAGCAGCCCGCGCAGCTGCTCCGGGCCGGCCTGGCCCGTGGGAATTCCGTCCGGTCCGGGCAGTGGGCCGACCTTGGTGGCGATCAGCAGGTCGGCCGCGTAGGGCGAAAGTGCTGTGCGGATCAGGTCGTTGGCGCGGACATCGCCGCGGGCGTAGAAGCCCGCCGTGTCGATGTGGTCGACGCCCGCGTCGACCGCCTGCCGCAGCACCTTGATGCCGGTCTCCGGGTCGCGTGCGGGCCCGGTCAGAGCGTTCGCGGCCAGTCGCATCGCGCCGAAGCCGAGGCGGTTGACGCGGAGGTCGCCGCCGAGCGTGAACCGGCCGCTCGCGGCGGCCGTTGTCTGTGTGGTCATGTCCCCACCTTCGACCGCGAAGTGGGGTCGGTACGCCGGTTGGCAATGAGTTGCCATGTTCGTGAGCGAGACTGGCGGGGTGACCGACAAGACCACGCTGACCGTGCACGGCGAGAGGGAACTGGCCGCGCGTACGGCTCAGTTGTTCGGCGAGACGACGCGAGAGTTCTTCTGCGCGGCCACCGACCTGCACACCTGGTCCCGGCGCGGGGACAGAGCCGCGATCGCTCACCGCCTGCGAACCGGGGCGGCCGGCGGAGTCGTCGTGCGCAAGCTCTACACGCCCGCCGTGGTGGCCGACGAGGAGCAGCGGCTGCACCTGTTCGAGGTCGCGGCCGCCGGCGGGCAGGTGCGCGTCCGTGCCGCGGCACTGCCGCACGAGACGATCATCATCGACCGCCGGGTGGTGATCCTGGCGGGCCGACGTGGCGCGCGCGGCCGCGAGTTCACGATCACCACGGCACCGGCCCTCGTCGAGGGCGTTCACACGCTGATGCGTGCCACGTGGGACGCGGGCGTGCCCCTTGCCGACTACCTGCGGCGCGGGACCAAGGGTCTGGACGCCGAATCGCTCGCCGTGCTGCGGGCACTCGCGGCCGGCCTCACCGACGCGGTGGGCGCGCGCCGTGTCGGCATGTCCCTGCGGACGTACCGCAGACGGGTCGCCCAGTTGATGACCGAGCTGGAGGCCGACTCACGATTCCAGGCAGGCGTGCACGCGAGCCGCCTCGGCCTCACCGGCGGCTGACCGGCGCCTGACCGGCCTGATGAGCCAGGCCGGCCGGCACGCTCCTCCGGTTGGATTCGCAGGGGGCAGTTGTCGTCACGAGGGGGCAGTTGTCGTCACGCCCGGTCGATGCGGGAGACGCTGCCGCCGATGTCGAGCACGTACAACTCGCCCTTGCCGCCCTGCACGAACGAGATGACCTCGCCGCCGTTGACGCCGAGATCGTGTACGCCGGTGACCTTGCCGTTCTCGATCTGCAGGGCACGGACGGTGCCGTCGCAGTAGTCGCTGAACACGTACTGGCCCTTGAGGTCCGGGATCGCTTTGCCGCGGTAGACGTATCCGCCGGTCACCGAGCAACCGAGACCGGTGCGGTCGTACTCGTGGACCGGCGGCACGTGGTTCGCGGGCTCGGTGCCGTCCCTGAAGGGATGGTTGCCCTCCATCTGGGACCAGCCGTAGTTCTCACCGCCCTTGCTGTTCGCGGGGGCCCAGTCGATCTCCTCCCAGGCGCTCTGGCCGACGTCGCCGATCAGCAGGTCGCCCGTGCCCGAGTCGAAGGAGAACCGCCACGGGTTGCGCAGCCCATAGGACCAGATCTCGTCCTTCGCGTTCGGGTCGTCCACGAACGGGTTGTCCGGCGGGATCGCGTACGGTTCGCCGCCGCCGGGGTCGATCCGCAGCAGTTTGCCGAGCAGCGTGCCGAGATTCTGCCCGTTGCCGTGCGGGTCGCCGCCCGAGCCGCCGTCGCCCAACGCGATGTAGAGGTAGCCGTCGGGGCCGAACTTGATGTCGCCGCCGTTGTGGTTCGCGTACGGCTGTGGCTGGGTGAGGACGGTGCGCCGCGTGTTCGGCCGGATCTTGCCGTGCCGTACGGCGAACTCGTCCACGGTGCTGGCGCCTTCGAGGTTCGTGAACGAGATGTAGAAGTGCGCGAACTCGTTGTCGAACGCGACGCCGAGCAGGCCGCGTTCGCCGTCGGTGGTGGTCTCTTTGGAGATGTCGAGGACGGGCGCGCCTAACCCCTGATCACCTAAGACCCTTACGGTGCCTGCGCGTTCGGCTATCCAGACGGTGCCACCGGGACCGGCGGCTCCGGCGGATGGATTCTTCGCCGTGGCCACACTTTTGAGCGTGACCTTCGCGGCCTGGCGCTGAACGGTGGGTTCGTCGGCGGACGCCGTCGTCAAAGCGAGGCAAGCGACGAGAGAGATGGTGCCAATGATCGCCGAGCTTCTCGTGCGAACTTTCACCGTGATCCTCACCTGGGTGGGGGGATGGGGTGCTACTGGCCACGGATGAGGATACTGGGACAGGCGTGGCTGGTATAGACCAATACCACATCAAGCGTTGACCTGCGGCACGGGGCGACTGGTCGGGCCCCAGGTGGCGTTCCCGTCCGCGTCCGAACGCCAGGACCAGCACGGCTCGCGCCCCTCGGGCCGGCCTTCGGGGTTGTCCTCCCACGCCTCGCCGCGGCCGTAGGGCGTCATGTCCAGCAGGCCGAGGGACCCGTTGACCCGCTCGTTGCCGCGGCCCGTCGTGGAGTAGGTGAGGAACACGCGGTCGCCGTCGCGCAGGAAGCACGTGAGGTAACCCATGTCTCCGCCGACCGGTGCGTCCACGTCGCGCACCGAGTACCAGGGCTGGGTGTAGCCCATGAACTCGACGTACGCGGCCACCTCGTCCCAGCGGCCCGTGGTCAGGATGGCGAACGAGACGCCGCGGGCGTTGAGGTAGACGGCGTCCTTCAGGTGCCAGGCCGTGGTGGTGCAGCCCTCGCACTGTCCCTGGTGCGGCGCGCCGTCGTACCACATGTGCTGGTAGACCACGAGTTCGTCGCGGCCCTCGAACAGGTCCAGGAACGGGACCGGGCCGTCGGGTCCGACGACCTCGACCGTCCCGTCGAACTCCACCATCGGCAGCCGGCGGCGGGCCGCGGCGAGGGCGTCACCCTCACGGGTGTGGGCCTTCTCGCGGACCAGAAGCTCGTCACGGAGGCTCTGCCAGGTGGCCAGGTCGACGACGGGCGGACGGCCGGGCAGCGCGGCGGTCGGGTCGTCCGGTGCGGTCGTCATGGTGTCCTCCGTGGTGTCTCGTGCCGGGCAGCGTCGTACGACGGTCCATGCGACCGTCACCAGAACACGACGGTCCAAGCGACCGTCACCAGAACACGACGGTCACCAGCGACCGTCACCGGAACAGACTCGCGGCCCGGCCGGAACGCATCGCGGCAGGGGGCACCCTCCGTCGAGCCTGCACGGACCACGTCGGACCGGCAAGTTCACGGACGCGCTCTCGGACGGCGAGCGTCAGCGGGTGGGCGTACCGCGGTTGTGCCCGACCCTGGGAGGGCGGATTCTGTAGGGGATGAACGGGGCTGGTGTGGCGTCATGACTGCATGGAACGCGGAGCAGAGTGCCGACTTTCGTGGCCCCCTCGACGTCACCAGGGCGGCGACGGCGCTCGTCGACGCGCAGGACACGGTCATCGGATGGAGCCCCGCGGCGGAGCTGCTCCTCGGCTACCGGTCGCAGGAGATCGTCGGCCTGCCCCTGGCCACTTTCCTGTCACCCGGCCCGCCAGGCACTGCTCCCCCGCCCCCTCCCGGGTTCCGGGGAAACGAGATCCGCGTCGCCCGGCACCGGGACGGGCGTGAGCTGATCGTCGCCACCGCGGTGTGTCCCCTGGCGGGCGCCGGCACGACGGGGCGCGTCCTGGTCGCCACGGAGCTGCCGGACCTCCGGCTGTGGGAATCCCGGCAGGCCCTGCTGCACGGGCTGGCCACCCAGTCACCCGTAGGCCTGGCCATCTACGACACCGACCTCCGCCTGACCTGGTGCAACGCGGCTTACGAACAGGAGATGGGGCGACCGTTCGCCGAGTTCCGTGGCTCTCGGGCCGATGAGCTGTACTTCGACGGAGAATTCGTCACCCGAGGGCATCCGCCCACGCTCGACGCGGTCATGCGGCACGTACTGGACACCGGAGAACCATTTCTGGACCTGCACTTCCAGGGCAAGCCGCCCAGTGACCCGGAGACCGACCACCTCTGGTCCTGCGCCTACTACCGGCTCCAGGACGCCGACGGACACGTCTTCGGGGTGTGCGAGGACGCCTTCGACATCACCGATCGCTACAAGGCCCAGCGGCGGCTCGCCCTGCTCGTCGAGGCGGGGCGCGGAGTCGGTACCGCCCTCGACGTGACGGTCACCGCCGAGAAGATCACCGAGGTGGCGGTACCGGAGTTCGCGGGCACGGTCACGGTCGACCTCGCGAGGGGCGTACTGGAGGGCGAGGTGCCGGCCACCAGCGGCTCGGCGGCGATGTCTCTGGTGCGAGTCGCCCGCTGCTCGGCCGAGGATGCCGACCCGGAGAAGCCGGGACAGCAGCCGCCTCCGCCTCCCCCCGCGAACCACCC
>NZ_SRIC01000307.1 GCF_004684775.1 Streptomyces sp. MZ04 | reverse complement strand
CGTCCGCACCAGCCCCGCCGCCACCTCCGACACCCGCCGGTTCGAGCCCTGCGAGACCCTGCGCAGGACGTCGAACGCCTCATCCGCCCCGCAGCCGAGTACGTGCATCACGATGCCGCAGGCCTGATCCACCACCGGCCGGGTCCGCAGCGCCTCGCCCAGTTGGTCGACCTCGCTCAGTGCCGCGCGGTACCGCCGGTCGCGGACAAGGCCCGCCGTGGCGAGGTCACCGAGCGCCCGCGCGGGCCCGTGCCGCGCCCCGGACAGCGTGCCGGGGCGGAAGCTGAACAGGCTCAGGGTCACCGTGAGCCCCGAGCGGTGGAAAGGCAGCGTGACACTGGCGCGTACGCCGGAGTCCAGTGCCATGGCGCGGTACTCGGGCCACCGCTCGTCCCGCAAGAGGTCACCGGAGTCCACCGGAGCCCCGCGTTCCCGCGCGGCCGGTATGGGCCCTTCGCCGGAGCGCAACTGGACGGAGAGGAGTCCGGCGAGGTCGGGGTGGGTCACCGCCCCGGGCTGCTCGCCTGCGCTGTCGGCGACCGTCGCAGCCGCCCCGCAGCAGGCTGCCGTACAGCGCACGGCCTGCTCGGCGAGCTCCGAGAGCCTGCGCCCGGGCAGAGCGGACTCCGGTCCTTCCAGTTCCGGTTCGGGCAGGAGGGACATGGTGGATTCCTCCTCTCTCTCCTTTCTCGCCTGCCCGCACGCCCCTCCGGAAAACCGCCGCAGCGGCTACGTTCGACGCATGTCCCAGACGGAGGAGTTCGGCGAGGAGCTCGCGGACTTCGTGCGCCGCGTCGCCGAGTTGAAGTCGGCCCGCTCCGTCCCCGCGGGCGACCTCGGCACGGTGCTCGACGCGGCGATCTTCGAACTCGACCATGTGGCCGAGCAGTTGCGCCCCGCCTACGAGCGGCTCGCGGCCGACGGGCAGCTCGGCGGCGGCCGCTCCCCCGACCGCGACGAGCAGCGGCTGCTTCGGGCGATCTTCCAGCGGCTCCCGCTGCCCGTCGCGCTGGTCGACCGGGAGTCGGTGGTCCGGCGGCTGAACTTCGCGGCGACCGGTTTCACCGGCGTACGCGCGGGCTACGCGACCGGCAGGCCGCTCACCGGGTTCCTGCTGCACGCCGACCGGGTCGCGTTCCGTTCGCAGACGGCGGCGGTCGCACGCGGCGAGGGCGACCGCAGCCTCACCGTCCACCTCCAGCGGATGCCGCACGCCCCGGTCCGCGCGACGCTCACCGCGCTGCGGCCGGGGACCGAGCCGCGCACGGCGGTCCTGGTGGTGCTCCAGCCACAGCCGCAGCCGACGGGCGCGCGCCCGCTGCCGCAGGAGACGGCCCTTCAGGGCGCCGCGCCCGACCTGCGCGAGGCGACCCGGCACGCGGCCCTTCTCGACCTCGCGGACGCCATGACGGCCACGCTGCTCACCGCCCCGGCCGGGGACCGGGCGGCCGTCGTCGAGCGGGCGGCCGCGGTGCTGCACGGGCGGTTCGCCGACTGGGTGATCGGCGACGAAGGGGCGGCGCACCAGCGGCGTACGACGGTGATGGGGCCGAAGGGCGCACCGGTCGACGACGTCCTCGCCCAGGCTCCGGGCGCCTGCCCCCTGGTGGTCGAGGCCGCGCGCGGCGGTGCGCCCGTGCTGCAGGTCCGCCCGGAGGACCCGGACGCCTTCGGCCGTGACGCGTCGGGCGCCCCCGTCCTCGTGCGCGCCCAGGTGACGTCCCTGCTGTGCGTGCCGCTGAGCGCGCGCACGGACGGTCCGGTGGAGGGCGTCCTCACGCTCTTCAGGAGCGGTGCGCGGCTCGCCTTCTCGATGGCCGAGGCGCAGGCCGTCGATGTGATGTCACGTCACATCGCGCTCGCCCTGCGGCGCACCGCCTGAGGCCCGCGTGTCAGGCGGCGTCGCGCATGACCTGGTCGCGCAGGCGGTCGCAGCAGCGGCTGATCAGGCGTGAGACGTGCATCTGGGAGATGCCGAGCTGTTCGGCGATGCGGCTCTGCGTCATGTCGCCGAAGAAGCGCATGTAGAGGATGTCGCGTTCGCGTTCGGGCAGCGCCGCGATGCGTGGCTTGACGGCCTCCCGGTCGACGACCACGTCGAGGGCGGGGTCGGGTCCGCCGAGCGCGTCCCGCAGCGCGTATCCGTCCTCGCCGCCGGGGAGTTCGGCGTCCAGGGAGAGCGCCGTGAAGCTGTCGAGCGCCTCGAGGCCGGCGGCCGCGTCCTCCTCGGACAGCTGGGCCCGCTCGGCGATCTCGGCGAGGGTCGGCGCGCGTCCGGGGACGGTATGGGCCAGGTCCTGCCGGGCGAACCGCACGCGGTTGCGCAACTCCTGTACGCGGCGCGGCACATGGAGGGTCCACATGTGGTCGCGGAAGTGGCGCTTGATCTCTCCGGTGACGGTCGGCACGGCGTAGCTCTCGAAGGCGCTGCCGCGCTCCGGGTCGTAGCGGTCGACGGCCTTGACCAGGCCGAGGGCCGCGACCTGGCGCAGGTCGTCGAGGGTTTCGCCGCGGTTGCGGAACCGTCCCGCGAGCCGCTCGGCCATGGGCAGCCAGGCCCTGACCAACTCCTGGCGCAGCGCGTCGCGTTCGGGGCCGTGGGGCATCTCGGTGAGCCGGCGGAAGGCCGCCGCGGTGTCGGGGGCGTCGTTGTGCGGGTGACCCTTCGTGTGCGGTGTGTCGGATCGCATGGTGCGTCGCAACTCCCTTGTCGGCGCCTAGGGTTGACGAGTCACCGTGGGATGCGCGCAGCCGCGTCGGGGCACACCCGGGGCGCGCGAGCCGCTCCCACGGACGTGCCTGAGGTCCGAAGCACTGTTCACTCGCCTGCCCCACGCCCCGCGGGACAAACACCCCGGGCGGACACGGGCGGCGCCCCGCGGGAGTGGGCGCCGCCCCGGCCGCGTCACAGCACGCGGCGTACGGCGTCCGCCTCTTCGGGTCCTGCGGCGTTCGCGATGGTCCCGACATTCCCGATGGTCCCGGCGTTCTTGATGGTCCCGACATTCCCGATGGTCCCGGCGTTCTTGACGGACGGCAGCATCCACTCCTCGTACCGGCCCAGTGCCAGGACGATGCCCAGCATCAACACCGGCATGAACACAGCGAGAACCGCCATGGCTCCTTCTTTCCCCTGCATGCCCGTGGGGGGTGTCGTCGGCCGGGTCTCCCCGCTTCCGTCCCGCAAACCCGCATGGACCGGCCACATGCGGGTACTGCGGGCGGAACGACGCATCCGCGCAGGGAAGGGCTGCTCGCCATGACTGATTTCGTCAGGGACGTCATGACTCCGGGCGTCGCGGCGGTACGCCCCGACGCCTCGCTGGTGGAGGCCGCACAGGTGATGCGCGCTCAGGACATCGGGCATGTCCTGGTGGCCGTGGACGGAAAGGTGCTCGGCGTGCTCACCGACCGCGACATCGCGCTGCGCGCCGTCGCCGACGGCGCCGATCCGCTCACGGTCAGCGCGCACGCCGTGTGCACCCCGAACCCGGTGGTGGTCACGCCGGACGACGCGGTGTCGGCTGCGGTGAGCCTGATGCGCGAGAACGCCGTGCGCAGGCTGCCGGTCGTGGAGGACGGGCGGCCGGTGGGGATGGTCTTCCTCGGCGATCTGGCGCCGGCGGTCCGACCCGGCCGGGCGGGGTCCCGGCCCGGCCGGTGAGAGTGCGGGTCCGGTTGCACGGGGGAACGACCGGACCCGCGGTACGGGCCCGGCCCGGCGCGTGACGCCGGGCCGGATCGCCGGAGGTCCGTCACGGTCGTGCCCTTGGGGCGGGATATGGACCCTCGGACAGCGACCGGCCCGGCCTGCGACAGGTGAAACGATAAATTGGCGCGGACGCGACCACGATCCGCTGAGCGCGGCCGCTGTCCGGATAACGCACCCATCCCCCGCGCGGCCGTTCACCTGCGCAGCGTCTGGGACGGCAGCTCGCCGAACCGGGCCCGGTACTGCTCGGCGAACCGCCCCAGATGGCTGAAGCCCCACCGGTGCGCCACGTCGCTCACGTTCAGCGCGCCAGGCTCCGCCGCGAGCAGCTCGTCGCGCACCCGGTTCAGCCGTACGTCCCGCACGTACGCCATCGGCGACATCCCCACGTAGCGGCGGAACGCCTCCTGGAGCCAGCGCACACCGACCCGCGCCTCGGCGGCGAGCCCCGCGGGCGTGAACGGATGGTCGGGACGCTGCTGCACGGCGTCCATCGCACGCTTGACGGGTGCCGGGCGCAACCGCTGGGCCGGGGCGGCGAGTTCGGCACGGAAGCGGTGATCGGCGGCGAGCAGCACCCCGTTCAGGACGGCCTCCTGCAGCGGCGCGGCGACCAGCGGCGACGCCAACAGCGCGTCCGGGGCCGCGCGCAGGTCCTCCACGACGGTCATGACGAGGCGTGCCCAACTGCGTCCCGGGCCACGGGTGGTGTCGAGTTCGGGCGCGAGGGTCAGCGGGGCCCGGAAGGAGCGACCCAGGAGCTGTTCCAGGCGCCGTTCGAGGGCATCGCGGTCCATCTTCACCGCGAGGATGCGGCAGTCGCCGGTCCACCGCTCCACCACCGTGTCGCCGACGGGCTGGAACACCCCGGCCCGCTCGGCCGTCGCGACGGCGCCCGCGGCGCCGCCCTGCCGGAAGTGCATCTGCCCGCCCAGCGGTATGTTCACGTGGTACGAGCCCAGTTCACCGAGCCGCATCCGCACATCGGCGCCGCAGCTCAGCTCCCCGAGGGTGAGCTCGCCGAGCTGTCCGACGTCGAACTCGGCCCGGAAGGTACGCGGTCCGTCGATGACATCCATGAAGTTGCTGTAGAACGCGGCGCCGATGGCATCCCGCGCCTCGTCGACGTCCCCGGTCGTGCAGGACATCCTCAGCGGCTCCGCGCTCACCCGCGGCCCATCCGTGCCCACCCTCGCTCCCGCAAGATCTTCCATGCTCCCCGCGGCTCCTCCAGCACGGGCGCAGAGAACGCTCTCTGCTCCAAATGCGCAGCGTACGGGGTCTCTCGGTCAGGGTGAAGGTGACGTCGTCCTCACACCCTGCGCCCCAGCAGGTTCAGCAGTTTGGTCTGTACATCGGCGCCCGCCGGCGGTTCCACCGCGGGTGCGAAGAGGCCGCTCTTCTCCAAGTCGGCGGCGTACGGCGTGATTTCGCGTGCGGAGAAGGCGACGAGGTCGTCCGGGAGCTGCTCGTCGGCGCCGATCGCCCGGGACAGGTCCCAGGCGTGCACCACGAGATCGGTGATCATCTGTCCGCAGTAGAAGACGGCGGAGGTCTCGCCGAAGGAGAGGTGGACGGTGCGGTCGAGGGCGCCCGGCTCGGCGAACGCCTCGTAGGAGGCGGCGGCCGCGGTGTCCCAGGAGGCGACCGGGTCGGGGCCGAGCATGTCGCCGTCGAAGGTGTCGCCGACGGAGGCGATGGTGGCGCCGTCCCTGACCATCGAGGGCACCCACAGCTGCTCGGCGGTGAGGTGGTTGACGAGATCGCGCACGGACCAGTCGGTGCACGGCGTCGGCGCGTCCCACTGGTCGGCCCGGACCTCGTGCACCCGGTCGGTGAAGACTTCGAGGGCGGCGGCGTGCCGGGCGAGGAGCGGGTGTGCGGCCTTGCCAGTCGTGTCTGCCATACCCGCCATTGTCCTCCTGAGGCCCGGGGGCGCTACCGCGCGCGGCCGGGCCCCGTGCTCCTTCGGGGTGCGGCAGAGCCGCTCAGCGCTTGCGTTCCACCCGTCGCTCGTCCCACACCGGCTCCTGCGTCTCGCGTACCAGGCCGTCGCTGCCGAAGACCAGGTAGCGGTCGAAGGAGCGGGCGAACCAGCGGTCGTGCGTCACGGCGAGAACGGTTCCCTCGTACGCCTCGAGCCCTTCCTGGAGCGCCTCGGCCGATTCCAGGTCGAGGTTGTCGGTGGGCTCGTCGAGCAGCAGCGCGGTGGAGCCCTCCAGCTCCAGGAGCAGGATCTGGAAGCGCGCCTGCTGGCCGCCCGAGAGCCGCTCGAAGCGCTGCTCGGCCTGGCCGGTCAGCTCGTACCGGCGAAGGCGCGACATGGCGGGGCCCTTGTCCTGGGCGTGCTCGCGCCACAGGATGTCGAGGAGCGTACGGCCGAAGAGCTCGGGGTGGGCGTGGGTCTGCGCGAAGTGGCCCGCCACGACGCGCGCGCCGAGCTTCCACTCGCCGCTGTGCGCGACGTCGCCGCCGGCCAGGAGCCGCAGGAAGTGCGACTTGCCCGAGCCGTTCGAGCCGAGCACGGCGACCCGCTCGCCGTAGAAGACCTCCAGGCCGAAGGGCTTCATCAGGCCGGTCAGCTCGAGACCCTTGCAGGTGATGGCCCGGATGCCGGTGCGCCCGCCGTGCAGCCGCATGGTGATGTCCTGCTCGCGCGGCGGCTCGGGCGGCGGTCCGGCCTCCTCGAACTTGCGCAGCCTGGTCTGCGCGGCGGCGTACCGCGAGGCCATCTCATGGCTGACCGCCGCGGCCTGCCGCAGGTTCAGGACCAGCTTCTTCAGCTGGGCGTGCTTCTCGTCCCAGCGCCTGCGCAGTTCCTCGAAGCGGGCGAACCGCTCGCGGCGCGCCTCGTGGAAGGTGGCGAAGCCGCCACCGTGCACCCAGGCGTCGGCGCCCGCGGGGCCCGGCTCGACGCTGACGATCTTCTCGGCGGCGCGGGCGAGGAGCTCCCGGTCGTGCGAGACGAAGAGCACGGTCTTGCGCGTCTCCTTGAGCCGCTCCTCCAGCCAGCGCTTTCCGGGTACGTCGAGGTAGTTGTCGGGCTCGTCGAGGAGCAGCACCTCGTCGCCACCGCGCAGCAGGGCCTCGAGGACGAGGCGCTTCTGCTCGCCGCCGGAGAGCGTGCGGACCTCGCGGAACTGGGCCTTGTCGTAGGGGACGCCGAGTGCGGCCGTGGTGCACATGTCCCACAGCGTCTCGGCCTCGTAGCCCTGCACCTCCGCCCAGTCCGAGAGCGCCTGCGCGTACTGGAGCTGCGCGGCCTCGTCGTCGACGGTCATGATCGCGTGCTCGGCGACGTCCACGGCCTTGGCGGCCTCCCGGATGCGGGGCGACGACACGGAGACGAGCAGCTCGCGCACGGTCGTCTCGTCCCGCACCGACCCCACGAACTGCGGCATCACGCCGAGCCCGCCGCTGACGGTGACGGTGCCGCCGTGCGGCTGGATCTCTGAGGAGATCAGCCGCAGCAGGGTGGTCTTGCCCGCGCCGTTCGCCCCGACGAGGGCGACGACGGCGCCCTCGCCCACGCGGAACGAGACATCACCGAGCAGCGCCCGCCCGTCCGGCAGGTAGTACTCGATGTGCGCGGCCTCAAGATGTCCCATGGTCACGCATTGTCAGCGGCGGGGGTCGGGGAGAGCAAATCAATTGCCGGTCGCCGGTCGCCGCCCCGCCAACGGCCTTTGACCACATACTGATACGTGGGTCTCATTATTCGACATGGCGACGTACGGTCGGATCACCGCAGCAAGCGGCAGCGAACGTGAAGGAGTTCCCGTCATGCCGGAGGAGACCGCCGTCTACACGCACGGACACCACGAGTCCGTGCTGCGTTCCCACACCTGGCGGACCGTCGCCAACTCGGCCGCCTATCTCGCCGGTTCGCTCAAGCCGCACATGAAGGTCCTGGACATCGGCTGCGGCCCCGGCACCATCACCGCCGAGCTGGCCGAGCTCGTCCCCGACGGCCGTGTCACGGGCGTCGACCAGGCGCCCGGCATCCTGGACCAGGCACGCGCGACGGCCGCAGGGCGCGGCCTGACGAACGTCGAGTTCGCCGTCGCCGACGTCCATGACCTGCCGTACGCAGACGACTCGTTCTGCGTCGTCCACGCCCATCAGGTGCTCCAGCACGTCGGCGACCCGGTGCGCGCCCTGAGCGAGATGCGGCGGGTCTGCGCGCCGGGCGGCATCGTCGCCGCGCGCGACGCGGACTACGAGGCGATGACCTGGTATCCGCGGTCCCCCGTCCTGGACGGCTGGCTCGACCTGTACCGGCGGGTGGCCCGCGCGAACGGCGGGGAGCCGGACGCGGGGCGGCGCCTCAAGTCCTGGGCGCTGGAGGCCGGTTTCGACGACATCACCGCGACCGCGGGCACCTGGTGCTACTCCTCGCCGCCGGAGCGCGACTGGTGGAGCGGCCTGTGGGCGGACCGCACGGTCGCCTCGTCGTACGCGGAGCGCGCGGTGCGGGGCGGGCACGCCGACGCCGCGGAGCTGCGGACCATCGCCGACGCGTGGCGGGAGTGGGGGCAGCGGGAGGACGGCTGGTTCACGGTGCTGCACGGGGAGATCCTCTGCCGCAAGTGAAGGCCGCGGGGCGGTCCTGACAGCGGCAACCGTGCGCCGCTTCGCGGCGGATCTTTCCCACCCACCCGATCACCCTGCGGGTAATGGGTGTGTGGGAAGCCGCGGTTCACGCCGCGGGCCCGGCTCGGTCCCGACGGGGCTCGGAGCGTCGGCGCTCCGTCACGACGGGGTGCGTGCCCGCTGGTCATAGGGGTTTCCGCAGGGTTCGCAGGGGTGCTGACGACACCCCGGTCCGGGGGCTCACGGGCGTGCCTCGCGCTGCCCGCGCCGGAAGGATTCAGGGACAGGTCCCGGTCCTACGGAAGCGAGCGAGGCACACCATGGCGTACGAAACGCGTTCAGGGCACCCGAAGCCGATGCGGTCCCGGCCGGCGCGCGGCGGTGAGTCCTCCGCTCCCCCGCCCGTCCACGCCGCCTTCGCCCTGTGGATCACCGCGGTCGCGGCGGGCGTCTTCGAGACGGTGCTCGCGGTCGGCGGTCTGATCGCCGACGGGGACACGACCGCCGGGGAGACAGCGGGCGGTCTGCTGCTGCGGATGACCGTGTTCTCGGTGGCCGTCCTGCTCGCCGTCCAGCTGCGGCACGGCCGGAACTGGGCGCGGTGGGCGCTCGCCGTGGGACTCGGCGGGTTCGGCACGCTGTCCCTCGTCATCGGCCCCGTCCAGTGGCTGGCCGACGGGCACTCACCGCTGGACGCCTTCCGGGATCTGGGGGTGATGGACGCGCTGTTCGGCGCGAGCCGCGTCCTGCATCTGAGCGCGGTGCTCGTGGCACTGGCCCTGATGTTCGCACCGGCGGCCAACGCCTGGTTCAAGGGGCGGTCCGGCACACGGCCCAGGGGGCGGTCCGGCACACCGGCCAAGAGGCCGTCCGGCACCCGCTAGCCGGGGTCGGGCCGTTTGCCCGCCGCGCTCCGGGATACCCGTACAGCCCCGCACATCCAACGGCCGCATCGCCGTCCCCACACCCCACTCCCC
>NZ_SRIC01000306.1 GCF_004684775.1 Streptomyces sp. MZ04 | reverse complement strand
CAAGGCTATTCGTCGGCAGCGTCAGACGTGTATAAGAGCCGGCCGTCCCCGTGGCCGCGCCGCACCCGGCGGCGACCCAGGCCCAGGCCCAGGCCCAGGCCCAGGCCCAGGCTCCCGCGACCGCCCCGGCGGCCGCCGTGAGCTCCGACGCCCGCGAGACCCGCATCCCCGTCAAGGGCGTCCGCAAGGCCACGGCCCAGGCGATGATCGGCTCGGCGTTCACGGCGCCGCACGTCACCGAGTTCGTGACGGTGGACGTGACGCGGACGATGAAGCTCGTCGAGGAGCTCAAGCAGGACAAGGCCTTCGTGGGCCTGCGGGTGAACCCGCTCCTGCTCATCTCCAAGGCGCTGCTCGTGGCGATCCGGCGCAACCCGGACGTCAACGCGGCCTGGGACGAGGCGAATCAGGAGATCGTCCAGAAGCACTATGTGAACCTGGGCATCGCCGCCGCCACGCCGCGCGGCCTGCTCGTCCCGAACATCAAGGACGCGCACGCCAAGACGCTGCCCGAACTGGCCGAGTCCCTCGGCGAGTTGGTCTCCACGGCCAGGGAGGGCAAGACGTCCCCGGCCGCGATGCAGGGCGGCACGGTCACGATCACGAACGTCGGCGTCTTCGGCGTCGACACGGGCACACCGATCCTGAACCCCGGCGAGTCCGCGATCCTCGCGGTCGGCGCGATCAAGCTCCAGCCGTGGGTCCACAAGGGCAAGGTCAAGCCCCGCCAGGTGACGACGCTCGCGCTCTCCTTCGACCACCGCCTGGTCGACGGCGAGCTCGGCTCCAAGGTGCTCGCCGACGTCGCGGCGATCCTGGAGCAGCCCAAGCGGCTCATCACCTGGGCGTAGCGACCCAGCGACCCAGCGGCACGCGTACGCGGACGGGGCCCCGCCACACACCGTGGCGGGGCCCCGTCCGCGTACCGAGAAGGTTGTTTCGCGAAGGGCTACACCTTGAAGCCGTAGTCCATCAGCTTCTTCGCGTCCGTCGTGCGGTTGGCCGCGGAGGTGGACGTGAGGACCGTGCCGATGACCGTCTTGCCGTTACGGGTCGCGGCGAAGACCAGGCAGTACTTGGCCTGCGGGCCCGAGCCCGTCTTCACGCCGATCGTGCCGCTGTAGCTGCCGAGCAGGTTGTTCGTGTTGCTCCACGACATGTAGCGGTAGCCACCGCTCTTCGTGGTGACCTTCTGCTTCGTCGACTTCGTCTTCACGACCGTACGGAACGTGGAGCTCTTCATCGCGCTGCTCGCGAGCTTCGTCAGGTCGCGGGGCGTGGAGTAGTTGCCCGCGCCGCCGATGCCGTCGAACGAGTCGAAGTGGGTGTTCGTCAGGCCGAGGGTCTTGGCCTGTGCGTTCATCTTGCCGATGAACGACTTCACGCGCGCCGCGCGGGTCGAGCCCTTGCCGAACTTGTCGGCGAGCGCGTACGCCGCGTCGCAGCCGGACGGCAGCATCAGGCCGTACAGGAGCTGGCGGACGGTGACCTTGTCGCCGACGATCAGCCGGGCGGACGAGGCGGTGTTCTTGACGATGTAGTCGCTGTAGGCCTTCTGGACCGTGACCTTGGAGTCGAGGTTGAGGTTCGACTGCGAAAGGACCACCTTGGCCGTCATGATCTTGGTGGTGGAGCCGGTGGACCGGCGGGTGTCGGCGGCCTTGGTGAAGAGGGACTTGCCCGTGCCGTTGTTCATCACGTAGCCGCCCTTGGCGGCGATGAACGGCTTCGGCGGTGCGGCGGCGTGGGCCGGCGTCGTGAGTGCTCCGCCCGCGAGCACCGCTCCCGCGGTGACGATGACGGCTGATACGCGTCGAATGCCCTTAATGGGGGTGTTCAAGTTCTGTGCTCCAAATGCCCCTGGAATGCGGCCACATGAGGGTGCCGCTAGATGGTACGACTCACGACGGGGGCAGATGGATGTGCCCCCGCGAGGGTGATGTCCGCATCGTGGAATGGACGATGTGATGCGTACGTGTTGTATCTATGCTGTGCGCATGCCTGCCGCCCCAGCCGTCCCCGCCGCCTCCACGACCCCCGCCGTCAAGCCACCGCCCGCCGCCGAGCGCGTCTACGCGCATGTGAAGCAGGGCGTACTGGACCGCCGCTACGAGGGCGGCACGCTGCTCACCGAGGGCGAGCTCGCCGAGGCCGTGGGGGTGTCCCGCACCCCGGTGCGGGAGGCCCTCCTGAAGCTGGAGGTCGAGGGGCTGCTCCGGCTCTATCCCAAGAAGGGGGCGCTGGTCCTGCCCGTCTCCGCGCAGGAGATCGCCGACGTCGTCGAGACGCGGCTGCTCGTGGAGACGCACTCGGTGCGCAAGGCCGTGCCTGCGCCGCCGGGGCTCATCGAGCGCCTCGAAGAACTGCTGCGGCAGCAGCGGGAACAGGCCGCCGCCGGGGACCTCTCCGCTGCCGCCGTGACCGACCGGTGCTTTCACGCCGAGATCGTGCGGAGCGGTGGCAACGAGATTCTGGCGCGGCTGTACGACCAGCTCCGTGACCGGCAGTTGCGGATGGGCGTCGCCGTGATGCAGTCCCATCCCGACCGGATCGCCAAGACGCTCGCCGAGCACGAGGAGATCCTGGAAGCCCTGCGGGCGGCTGACGCGGAGGCCGCGGAGCGGGTGGTCACCCGGCACGTCGGGTGGTTCCAGAACCTGGCCAGGGGCGAAGTCCGATGAGCTCGGCCTCCGGTCCCGTCTCCCTCCCCGGTGACCCACCCGGTGGCAGGCGCGCCGTCCTCGTCTGGGGCATCGGCGTCGCCGTCTACTTCGTCGCCGTCATCTTCCGCACCTCGCTCGGTGTCGCCGGGCTCGACGCCGCCGACCGGTTCCACGTCAACGCGTCCGCGCTCTCGACCTTCTCCATCCTCCAACTGCTCGTGTACGCGGGGATGCAGATACCCGTCGGCCTGATGGTCGACCGGCTCGGCACCAAGAGGGTGCTGACCATCGGGGTCGTGCTGTTCACGCTCGGCCAGCTCGGCTTCGCGTTCTCTCCCTCCTATGCGATGGCCCTCGCATCCCGCGCCCTCCTCGGCTGCGGTGACGCGCTGACCTTCATCAGCGTCCTGCGGCTCGGCACCCGCTGGTTCCCGGCCCGGCGCGGCCCGCTGGTCGCGCAGTTCGCGGGGCTCGTCGGCATGGCGGGCAACCTCGTCTCCACCCTTGTCCTCGCCCGGCTCCTGCACTCCGTCGGCTGGACCGCCGCCTTCGCCGGCAGCGCGCTGTGCGGCGTCGTCGTCCTCGTACTGATGACGCTGTTCCTCAAGGACCACCCCGAGGGCCACGAGCCGGAGCCCGTGCGGCACACCGGTGGGGCTTTCGTACGCAAGCAGATCGCCCTGAGCTGGCGCGAGCCCGGCACCCGGCTCGGCCTGTGGGTGCACTTCACCACGCAGTTCCCCGCGATGGTGTTCCTGCTCCTGTGGGGGCTGCCGTTCCTCGTCGAGGCGCAGGGGCTCACGCGCGCGGCGGCCGGGACGCTGCTCACGCTCGTGGTGCTGTCCAACATGGTGATCGGCCTGGTCTACGGCCAGATCGTCGCCCGGCATCACGCGGCGCGTACGCCGCTGGCCATCGGCACCGTCGCGGCGACGGCGGTCATGTGGGCGGTCACGATCCACTACCCCGGCGACCACGCCCCGATGTGGCTGCTCATCACGCTGTGCGCCGTGCTCGGCGCCTGCGGCCCCGCGTCCATGATCGGCTTCGACTTCGCGCGGCCCGCGAATCCGCCGGAGCGGCAGGGCACGGCGTCCGGCATCGTGAACATGGGCGGCTTCGTCGCCTCCATGACCACGCTGCTGGCCATCGGCGTCCTCCTGGACGCGACCGGTGACAACTACCGGATCGCCTTCTCGGCGGTCTTCGTCCTCGAGGCGATCGGCCTGAGCCAGATCCTGCGGCTCCGTACGCGTGCCGTCCGCAGGGAGCGGGATCGGCTCGTGGCCAGCAGGGTCGAGGCCGTGCACGTCCCTGTCTGAGGCGGGCACGGGGGCCCTGCCCCCGGACCCCCGGTCCTCAGACGCCGGACAGGCTGGATTTCACGGCGTGACCGCGAACTCCCGCAGGATCGCCTCGCCGAGACCGTGGTCGCCCTCGATCTTGATGCGGTCGGTCACCGAGGCGTACGAGATGCGGCCGCACGCCAGACGGAAGTACGTCTCCCAGTCCAGGCTCAGCGTCGCGAGCGGGCCGAGCGAGGGGGCGCTGTCGACCGTGGCGTGGCCTTCGGCGTCGACGCGGACCGTGCGCAGGAACTCGACGGCACCGCTCACATCGAAGACGACCGCCGAATTCGCGGGCGCGCCAGCCTTCTTGGCGACGACCTTCGGCAGTCCGTGAAGGAGCAGGTCGCGGGCCACGAGCGCGCCGGGCGAGTCCAGGTTGCCGGGCTTCCTCAGCGTCGTACGCAGATCCTGTTCATGCACCCAGACGTCGAACGCGCGCATCCGCGTGGCCAGTTCGAGGGTCTGCTCGCTGCCGAGCGGGCCGCGGATCTTCGTGCCCGGCTCGCGCGACTCGTTCCGCAGCTGCCGAGAGCGGCGGATGATCGTGTACTCGAGCTCGGAGGTCATCTCGGGCGCGGTGTGGTGGCGCCGCACGTCGACCTGCATCTCCATGTACCGCTGGCCCTCGGTCTGTACGTGGTACAGGTCGCGGGGCAGCGTGTGGATGGGGCGCGGGTCGCCCAGCATCTCGCAGTCCAGGCCTATGACATGCGAGACGATGTCCCGCACCGACCAGCCGGGGCAGGGCGTGGCCCAGTTCCACTCTCCCTCGGCGAGCGGCGACACCAGCTCGGATATCGCCGTGACTGATTGGGTCCAGGCGTCGGCGTAGTTTTGCAGGCTGGGATGGAGACTCACGGGACCCCTCGACGGTCGTACGCGGGCGGTGGGTGTCTGAGACGCGTTTGTGGGGGTCCGGGGGCCGCCCCCGGAAAGTCACAGTACGCTGCCCACAGGCACCCCGGCAGTGCTTTCGTGTGACGATCGTAGGCCCGCAATGACAGCTCGAATGCCAGGACGGTGGTAGTGTGCGCGCCTCCCTCATCCAGATCGCCGTAGACGAGGACGAACCGGTCAATTCCCGCCGGTCGCGGGTCGCTTCACTGGTACGTGAGGTGAGTGCGCGCGAGGGATCGGATCTCGTCGTTCTTCCCGAACTGTGGACGACCGGCGCTTTCGCGTACGAGTCGTTCGCGGCGGAGGCGGAGCCGCTGGAAGGTCCCACGTACGAGGCGATGGCGAAGGCGGCGAGTGACGCGGGCGTCTGGCTGCACGCCGGGTCCATCCCGGAGCGGGACCCTGACGGCCCCCTCTACAACACCTCTCTCGTCTTCTCCCCCGACGGTGAACTCGCCGCCGCCTACCGGAAGATCCACCGGTTCGGCTTCGACAAGGGGGAGGCCGTCATGATGGCGGCGGGGGCGGAGTTGGCCACTGTGCGCCTTCCGTCCACCACCTTGGGGCTCGCCACCTGTTATGACCTGCGCTTTCCCGAGCTCTTCCGGGGGCTTGTCGACGCGGGCGCCGAGATGTTCGTCGTTCCGGCGGGGTGGCCTGCCAGGCGGCGGGAGCACTGGCTTCTCTTTGCGCGGGCGCGGGCTGTCGAGGATCAGGTGTACGTCCTTGCCTGTGGGACCGGGGGGACGCACGCGGGCGTGCCGCAGGCCGGGCACAGCGTTGTTGTCGACCCGTGGGGTGAGGTGCTGGCCGAGGCGGGGGACGGTGAGGAGGTCCTCACCGTTGACCTGGACCCCTCGAAGGTCGGGGCCACTCGGGAGCAGTTTCCGGCGCTGAAGGACCGGCTCCTCGGGATGGACACACCCAAGCGCTAGTCCACACCCCGTTCCTTCTCCGCCAGGCGGATCACGCAGACCGTGATGGCCAGGAGCAGGGCCGGGTCGGCGTCCTCTCGCGTGACATGCAGGCCGTACGTGTCGCGGACGCGGAACCAGCGGCGGGAGATGTCGGCCAGGAGTTCGCCGTCGTACTCGATGGCGAACTCGCGGTCGAGGATCTTGCCGCTGACGTCGAGTTCCGTGCCGTCGACAAGTTCCACGCGGTAGTGGTTGCGCAGGAGTGAGAGGCGTTTGCGCTTGACCGTGGCCAGCGGCTCGCCCGCCCGTTCGATGACCATCGTGTCGCGCAGGGCCAGCACCTTGGCGCGGATGTAGATGAGGACGCGGCCCTGCATGTCCTTCAGCTCGAAGGTCTCGCGCAGCCGCATCGCCTTGCCGTCGACGAGGAAGACCTTGCGGCCGTGGTCGTCCTCGATCCAGTAGTCGTCGCCGATGCCGAGCAGCCTGTCGCGTACGAGAAGTCTCATGGCGCCATGACTACCCCGCGCCGGGAGTGACACAGCCGGCCCGTGCCACTTGGGGGAAGTGAGGACACGAGCCGGCTGTGGGTCATGGGGAGGGCGCCGTCACGTCAGGGCGTCCTCGGAGGTGCTCTGCCAGTACGTGATCCGCGAGGAGCTGTCCAGGAGCAGGCCCGCGGGGCCGGGGGAGTCGACCGAGGCGTGGCCGTCCGTGCCCTTGCCGTCCGACGCGCCGAGCGTGACGTTGAAGGTCTTGGTGCGGTGGGTGTCGCCGGAGTCCTTGGCCGCGAGGTTGATCGAGGCGTAGGCGGACTGGCCGGGCTCGACGCCGACCACGGACTGCGGCTGGGTGTCCTCGGCCACCGGGAGGTTCTTGCCCGCCGTCGGGTCGCTGAAGAACGGGGCGCCGTAGACCGAGCAGCGCTTGTCGCCGTTGTTGGTGAGCTTGAGCAGGACGACGGGCGCGGAACCGCCGGTCTCGTCCAGGGAGATCTTCGCGGTGGCCAGCGTGCAGTCGCCGTCACCGGCAGGAGCGGCCTCACCGCCGCCCGAACCATCCGAACCATCCGAACCATCCGAATCATCCGAACCGCCCGAACCGCCCGAACCGCCCAACGCAGTGGCCGTCTTGTCGCCGCTCGACGAGTCGCCCGACGAGGACCCCGACGCCTTGTCGCCGCCGTCGCTGCCGTCGCTGCCGTCGCCGCTGTTGCAGGCCGTGAGCGAGAGCGAGAGGGCGGCGACCGCCGCGAGGGCGACGGCAGTGTTCTTGCGGGCGATGGTGCGCATGGTGGTGACTCCCCCGTGTGACGGTCAGGTCGGCCTTGCCGGGCTTACGGGAAGGAGCCTGCCGCCCGCCGCTGCCGTCCCGCTAACACCCGGCTAACGGTCCGGGATGGAGCGCCGCAGCTCCTCCGCGCGGCGCCGGTAGTCCGCTCCGCGCTCGGGTCCGTCGAGTACGGACGCCACCTCGCCGAGCTGGGTGAGCGTCCCCGCGGTGCGCGCCGGAAGGTCCTCCTCCTCCGTCACGCTGAGTGCGGTCAGGAGGGCCTCGCGCGCTTCGTGGTGCAGCCCGGCGCGGTGCAGGGCGATGCCGTACGACTCCCAGACCAGCGGCCGCCAGCCTGCGGTCTCGTCCGGCGGCACCGCGTCGAGGGCGCGGGCCGCGTGCTCGGCGGCGGCCGCCGGGTCGCCGTGGGCGAGGGCGAGCTGGGCGGCGTGGTGGTGCTCCAGCATCGCCGCCGTGGAGTGGCCGCTCTCGCGCGCCGTGCGGTGGGCCGCCTCCTGGGCGCGCAGGGCGCCGTCGGGGTCGTCGAGGTGGATGCGGGCGATGCCGATGAGTACGAGGACCTGCGCGGCGATCTCGGGAAGTCCCGCGCGGTGCAGCGGATCCAGGGAGCTCTCCAGATGCCCCAGGGCCGCCTCGTGGAGCCCGGTCTCGACGAGGAGGACGCCCAGGGTGGAGTGCAGCCGCCCGACGCCCTCGTCGCTGCGGGCCCGCCCGGCCGCCTCCAGGGCGCGCTCGAGCGGGGCCCGCCAGCCGAGGTGCGGGCGCCACAGGACCAGCGGCCAGATCAGTACGGCGAGGCGCCAGGCGCGGTCGTCGTCGCCGAGTGCCGTGGCGGCGGTCGCGGCCGCGCGCAGCGCCTCCTGCTCGGCGGCGAACCAGCTGCGGGCGGTGTCCCGGTCGGCGAACGCGCGGACCGGGCCCGGCCGGCAGTCGGCGGGCAGCGGGCAGTCGCGGTAGCCGGTGGTGTCGATGGCGCGGACGGCGGCGTCGAGGGAGCGCAGCCAGTGGTCGACCAGACGGCGGTCGGCGTCCGCGGGGCCGTCCAGGCTGCGGGCGTAGAGCCGTACGAGATCGTGCAGGACGTAGCGCCCCGGCGACTCCTCCTGGATCAGATGCGCGGCGGCGAGCCGGTCGAGCCCCTCGTGGGCGCCCGCGACATCCGTCCCCGCCACGGCGGCCGCCGCGTACGCGTCCACGTCACGGGTGAACGCGCGGGCCAGCGAGGCGAGCAGCCAGGCGTCGCTGTCCGGCAGCCGGTCCACCGAGGTGCGCAGGGCGGCGGCGACGCCGGTGTCCTCGGCGGAGAGCAGCGCCAACCGCCGCTGGCCGTCGGCGAGTTCGGAGGCGAGATCGGCGACGGACCACTGGGGGCGGCCGCTGAGCCTGGCGGCGGCGATGCGCAGGGCGAGCGGCAGACCGTCGCAGAGGCGGGCGACCTGGCGTACGGCGGTGGCGTCCGCGTCGCCGGCCCGCCCCAGGGCGCGGACGAACAGCTCGGCGGCGTCCCGCTCGCCGAGCACGCCCAGCGGGACG
This sequence comes from Streptomyces sp. MZ04, assembly GCF_004684775.1. Lineage (GTDB taxonomy): Bacteria > Actinomycetota > Actinomycetes > Streptomycetales > Streptomycetaceae > Streptomyces. Next base: position 668 of record NZ_SRIC01000306.1, on the reverse strand, counting down.
GGGCGCGCGAGGTCCGACGCGATGAGCCCGTCGAGGCGGTTGCGGCTGGTGACGACGGTGGTCACGTGGGGGGTGCCGGGCAGCAGGGGGCGGACCTGGGCGGAGTCCCGTGCGTTGTCGAGTACGACGAGGAGGCGTCGCTCCGCGACGAGGGAGCGGTACAGGGCCGCGGCGGCTTCGGTGCCGCCGGGCACCTCCTGCGGGGGGACGCCGAGGGCGAGCAGGAACTCCCGCAGGACGCACTCGGGCTGCGCGGGGTCGCCGCCGCTGTAGCCGCGGAGGTCCGCGAAGAGGCGGCCGTCGGGGGCCGCCTGGCGGTGCGCCCAGTGCAGGGCGAGGGCGGTCTTGCCGACCCCGGCGGGGCCGGTGAGCAGCGCGATGGGTCCTTCCGGGCTGTCGGCCACCGCGGCTTCGAGCGCCGCCAGTTGCTCATCGCGGCCGACGAAGCTGCGCGGGGCCCGGGGGAGGAGATTCTGGGCCCTGTGTTCATCGGCACCCGGCGCTGAGGGCTGTGCCCACCCTTCCCCAAGGCTCCGCTCGAGCAGGGGAGACCCCACTCGCCCTGCGGAACGCCTGCCCACAGCAGGAGTGGGAGTGAGAGTGGGGGCGGGGTCGGCCTCGGCAGGTTTCTCACGTTCAGGAGTCGCTGCGGGGCGAATGGGCGGGTG
>NZ_SRIC01000305.1 GCF_004684775.1 Streptomyces sp. MZ04 | reverse complement strand
GCTATTCGTCGGCAGCGTCAGATGTGTATAAGAGCCAGGCTGAACGGGGTGGCGGGCGCGTACGGGCCGAACCGGCTCGCGTAGACGATCTCGTCCCAGCCGAGGGTGAGCGTGAGCGGGACGAGAAACAGCGAGAGCAGGGCGAAACCGGCGCAGACGGCGACGAGGGGGCGCCGGCCGCGGGGCAGGACGCGGGCCCGCGGCGGCGTGCCCGCGTCGTACTCCGTCACGAGGAGCTGCCGGCCGTCCATCCGCCTGACCTCCTGTCAGGTCCTACCGGACTTGGCCCGCTTCTCGGTCATGTCCGGTCACTTCCGGTTGAACGTAGTCATATGGACGCCGGAATCGAAGGACCGGTTCGCCGACACGGTGAAACCGGTCACCGCGAAGGGGCTCTCGAACAGGGGGATGCCGGAGCCGAGGACGAGCGGGTTGCGCTTGATGACCAGCTCGTCGATCTCGTCGATGAGCGCCCCGGCGAGCTTGCCGCCGCCGCACAGCCAGATGTCCAGGCCGTCCTCCTGCTTCAGCTCGCGCACGAGCCCGACCGGGTCGTCGGCGACGAGCGTCACGTCCGGGGGCGTATCGGTCAGCGTGCTCGAGACGACGTACTGCCTCAGCTGGGGATAGGGGCTGGTCATGCCCACGGGCAGGCCGGCTTCGTAGGTGCCGCGCCCCATGAGGATCGTGTCGAAGCGCTTGTTGGGGGTGTCGGTGAGGCCCAGCGGGCCACGGGCGATCACCGGCATGGTCTCGGGGTACTCGGCCAGGATCGTGTCGCGGACCTCGCCCTCGAAGGGGAAGAAGTCGAACGATCCGTCGGGGCCGCGAGGGCTCGCGCGGGCTGACGCTGCGCGCCCTCGACACCGAGGCGGGCGTCCCCACGGGTACGGCGTCCAACTACTTCACCAACCGCTCCGACATGCTGGCGCAGATCACGGGGCGCACCCGCGGGCGGCTGACGCCCGACCCCTCGGACGTGGCCGAGACGCTCAAGGCCGAGCCGACGCACGAGCTGGTGAAGACCTTCATGCACCAGATCGTCGAGCGGATGCGCGCCGACCGCAGCAGCCATCTGGCCATGCTGGAGCTGCGCCTGATGGCCACCAGGAACCCCGAGCTCCATGCCGAGCTGACGCGCTTCTTCCGCGACGAGCTGGAGGGCAACATCGGCTTCCACCTCGACAGCGGGCTGCCGGGCGACACCATGGGCATGGTGCTGCTCTATCTGGCCATGTTCGGGCTCATGGTGGACGACCTGACCATCCCGGAACTCCTGGCGCCCTATCAGCCCGAGCGTCTGGTCGACGAGATGGTGTCGCGGCTGCTGCTGTAGAGGGGCGGGGCCGGTCGCCCCCCTCCAGGCCGTCCTACTGGACGCAGAACTCGTTCCCCTCCGGGTCCGTCATGACGACCCACTCGCCCCCCGGCTGCTTCTCGCGCCGCAGGACCGCCGCGCCGAGCGCCTCGACGCGGGTGACCTCGCGCTCGCGCTCGCCGGGCGCGGCGTGCACATCGAGGTGCAGCCGGTTCTTGACGGTCTTCGGCTCCGGTACGCGCTGGAAGAGGATCCGCCGCCCCAGACCCGTGCCGCTCTCCTCGTCGTACGGATCGTCCGGATGCCGTACGGCCACCAGGTCGCGGAAGGCGCGGCGGCCGCGGAACTCGATGGTCTCGGACTCGGGGAGGGCGCCGAGGCCGAGGAGGCGGGCGATCAGGGCGCTGTTGTCCTCGGCCTCGTAGCCCAGCGTCTCGGCCCAGAAGACGGCCTGGGCGTGCGGGTCGTCGGCGTCGACGACGAGTTTCCAGTGCAGGGTCATGCTAACCATTTATACTGGTTACGTGATGGAGCGCACCATGGGACAGGCCGAACGGCCAGGGCTGACGCTGGCCCCGCCCACGGGCCGGAGGTTCCACTTCGATCCGGGCGCGCTCTGCCTGGAGCTGCTCGCGACGGGCGGCCCGGGGGAGTTCGCGCGCTTCGAGGTGCTGCACGTGCCCGCGGACCTGGCGCGCTGGGCGGGGGAGAGCCGCCTCCGGTGGCCGTCAGACCTCGAACTCACCGTGGGTGAGGGGGAATTGGACCTTGTACGGCGCACTCGCGACGCCCTGTTCCTGCTCACCGCCGACCGCGCCCACGGGCGCCCCCTGGACCCCGGTCAGCTGTCCGTCGTGAACGCCGCGGCGGCCGAGCCCCCGCTCACCGCCCGCATCGAACCGGACGGCACGCGCGCGTGGGTGCCGGGAGCCACCGGCGCACGGCTCCTGTCGACCGTCATGCGCGACGCGGTCGACCTCTTCACCGGGCCGTACGCGGACCGCGTACGCGAATGCGCCACCGGCAACTGCAGCCTGCTCTTCGTCGACACATCACGCCCGGGGCGCCGCCGCTGGTGCGCGATGGAACGCTGCGGCAACCGGCAGAAGGCCAGGGCGCACCGTGCTCGGGGCGAGGCGGCTCAGCCCGCCGTCTCTTCGGACGCGGCCCGCACGTCGTAGGCCTCCCGCGCCGCGGCGACCTCGTTCTGGTTCCGCTCCGTCCAGGTCACCAGGGACTGGATGGTGTGGTGCAAGGTGCCGCCCAGCGCGGTGAGTTCGTACTCGACCCGTGGCGGCACCACCGGGTGCACCGTGCGCTTGACCAGGCCGTCGCGCTCCAGCTGGCGCAGCGTGACGGTCAGCATGCGCTGGCTGATGCCGTCGATCTCGCGGCGCAGTTCGGTGAAGCGGAGCTTGCGGTGTTCCAGGAGGGCGATGGTGAGCAGCGACCACTTGTCGGCGACGCGGTCGAGGATCTGCCGGACCTGGCAGTCCTCGCGGGTGTCCCACTGGAAGGGATCGGCGTCGCCATAGTCAACGCCCTTGCCCGTGCCCTTGCCCGTGCCCGTGCCTGCGCCCGTGCCTGCGCCCGCGTCCATGGTGCCTCCGCAGTTACTCGGTGACTTCAAAGTGCCTTCTTCCCTGCCCGCAGATGGTGCCGCAGGCTTCCAGTGGTTACAAGAGGGAACCGACCCCCGGCCGAGTAACCATCAACCCTCATCTCACCGGGAGCCACCATGGGCGCACGGGCCTCGGAGTCTTCCTGGTCTTCTCCGGGCTGGGCGGCCTTGCCACCGCGGCCTTGACGCTGATCGTCGCCCGCTTCGTGACCGGCCTCGCTGCGGCCTTCATGACGCCCGCAGCGATGTCGATCATCACCACGTCGTACGTGGAGGGGCCCGAGCGCAACAAGGCGCTGCTCGTCTTCGCCGGCACCTCCGCGGGCGGCTTCTCGCTGGGCCTGGTCATCGGCGGCTTCGACTTGCCGGGCGCGGCAGCGGCGGCCGGGGCGATGCTGCTGCTCGCCTACGGCGTCGTACGGCTCGAACACGGCCTGGCGGGCTGGCCGTTGACCGCGGGGGCGGCGGCCGCGGGCTTGCTGCTCGGAGCCGCCTTCGTACGAATCGAGCGCCGCAGCGCCCAGCCACTCCTGAACCTCGGGATCCTCCGCACCGGATCGGTGGTGCCGGCGGCGCTAGGGGCGCTGCTGTTCGTCGGGGCGTTCATGGGCTTCCAGTTCGTCCTGACGCTCTACCTCCAGGAACTGCGAGGCTGGTCGTCCTGGCAGACAGCCATCGCCCTGGTCGTGATGGGCTGCGACGTGATCCTGGCACCGACGCTCACCCCACGCCTGGTCGCGCGGTACGGCCACGCACGGGTGATCCTCGCCGGGTTCCTGCTGGCGACGGTGGCGTACGGCCTCTTCCTGCCGGTCGGCCTGGACTGGACGTACGCGGCGATGTTCCCGACCCTGCTCCTGGCAGGCACCGCCTTCGCACTGGCCCTCGGCCCGATGATGATCGCGGCGACGGACGGTGTGGCCGAGAAGGAACAGGGCCTGGCGGGCGGAGTACTCCAGACCGGCCTCCAGTTCGGCGCGGCGATCGGCATCTCGGGCGTGACGGCGGTCTACGGCCTGTCCGCCTCGGACACGAACGCGGCAACGGACCTCTCCGCGTTCCACGCGGCCCTCGTCGTCCCGGTGGCGATGGCGCTCCTGGGCACACTGGTCTCGGCACAGGGCCTGCGGAGAGGCAGGAGCAGGCGGGTCGTGGGAGGCGGCGGCGGTCAGCCTGCTGGCCTGAGCGAGCCGGAGGCCGGGCGCCGGGTGGGTGAGCGAGGTGCGGTAGCTGTTGGGGCGATGCTCCGGATTCGCTTGAAGGTGGCGTTGCTGAGGCCGAACGCGTCAGCGTGACCGGCGTGACCGGCGTGCCCGGCGTGCCCGGCCGCCGTTCGGGCCGAGAGTGGCGGTCAGCCTGCTGCCCTGAGCGAGCCGGAGGCCGCCCGCCCGGCGTTGAGCGAGGCGCGGTAGTTGCTCGGGGCGGTGCCCCGGATTCGTTTGAAGGCGTCGCTGAAGCTGAAGCCGTCGGCGTATCCGACCTGTCCCGCCACGGCGGCGACCGTCGCGCCGGGCTCGGCGAGCAGCTCGGCGGCCAGTGTCATGCGCCACTCGGTGAGGTACGCCATCGGGGGCCTGCCGACCAGCTCGGCGAAGTTGCGGGCGAACGCCGCCCGGGACACCTGGGCGCGGGCGGCCAGCGAGGCCACCGTCCAGGGGTGCGCCGGTTCGTCGTGCATGGCGTGCAGGGCGGGGCCGACCACGTCGTCGCCGAGCGCGCGGTACCAGCCGGGCGGACAGGCGTCCGGCAGGTCGAACCACTCGCGCAGGGTGCAGGCCAGCATCCAGTCGAGCATCCGGTCCATCACGTACTGGCGCCCCGGCCGGTCGGCGGCCACCTCCGCGGCGATCAGCTCCAGGATGGGCATGCAGTCGTCGCCCGCGGGGACGACCAGGAGCGGCGGCAGCATGCTGACCAGGCGGCAGCCTACGGAGCTTTCCAACTCGTAGGCACCGGTGACCAGTTCGCACGCGTCAGAGGCACCGCCCGCGGTGGAGAGCGTGAACGGGGCCGTCGTGCACACCATGGCCGCGTCCCCCTCCCGCAAGGTGCGCGGCTCCCCCGAAGCGGCCGCGATCCGCGCCGCACCGCGCACCACCGCGATCAGCGTCAGCGCCGCCCCCTCGCTGTGCTCCGACTCCCAAGGCCCGCTCAGCACGGCCCGGTTGAAGAGTGCCCCGTCCGCGCGTACGCCGCGCAGCAGATCCCCCAGTGCGTCCATGCCCCCACCGTAGACGGAGCCCGAGCGCCGTAGACGTACTCCCATCCCCGCGAGACGGACGCCCATGTCCCCGCCGCCCGGCACGCGATTGGCTGAGCCCATGACCGACAACAAGACAGCGCAGACAGCGACTTCGACCTCGACTTCGACCTCGACTTCGACCTCGAATCCCACCTCGACTTCGACCTCGAATCCCACCTCGACTTCGACCGTCCTCGTGCTCGGCGCCACCGGCAAGACGGGCCGCCGCGTCGTGGCCCGGCTCCGGGACCAGGGGCGGACCGTGCGGGCGGCGTCCCGCTCCGGCGAGACCCGCTTCGACTGGACGGACCGGGCCACCTGGGCCCCGGTCCTGGAGGGCGTCAGCGCCCTCTACCTGGTCGGCCCGCCCGACCCCGAGCCGATCGCCGACTTCGTCGGCCAGGCCGCGGCCGCCGGAGTACGCCGCTTCGTGGTCCTGTCCGGGCGGGGCGTCGAGATGTACGGCGACTCCTTCGAGCCGTCCATGGCGGAGGCCGAGCGCGTGGTCCGCGAGCTGGATGTCGACTGGACGGTGATCCGGCCGAACAACTTCACCCAGAACTTCGACGAGGACATCTTCCACGCGCCCCTGGTGGCGGGCCGCCTCGCGCTCCCCGTCGGTGACGTGCCGGAACCGTTCATCGACGTGGACGACATCGCGGACGTCGCCGCCGCGCTGCTCACCGAGGACGGCCACACGGGCCGGATCTACGAACTCTCCGGCCCCCGCGCGCTGACCTTCGCCGAAGCGGTCGCGGAACTCGCGGAGGCCTCGGGCCGCCCGATGCGTTTCGAGGACATCACCCCGGACGAGTACGTGGCGGAACTGACCGCAGCCGACGTCCCCACCGAAGCGGCCCGCGCCCTGGCGGACGTCCTGGCCTGGCTCGCCGAGGGCCACAACGCGACACCGGTGAGCGGCGTACGCGACGTACTGGGCCGCGAGCCACGAGACTTCAGCGTATACGCGAAGGGAGCGGCGGCTGCGGGGGCTTGGGGCTGAGCCCCGGGGGCCGGCGCCCCCGAAGGGGCGCGGGGAACTGCGCGACCAGCCACGACGCGCCCGCAGACAAGAACGGCAGGCGGCAGCGTCAGACTGCGGACTCCGCTTCCCGCCCGGCGGCGGGAGTCATCGGCTCCGTCTCCCGCCCCGCAGGGGAAGCGGAAGACGCCCCGGCAGCAGCCTCACGTACCCCGGCAGCAGCCTCACGTACCCCGGCAGCAGCCTCACGTACCCCGGCAGCAGCCTCACGTACCCCGGCAAGCCGAACCGCATTACGCCGAGCGGAGCGCAACGCATCCCAGGTCAGCAACGTCAACGCCAGCCACACAAGCCCGAACCCGGCCCACCGCTCGGCCGGCATCGCCTCGTGGAAGTACAGGATCCCGAGCAGGAACTGGAAGACGGGCGCGAGGTACTGCAGCAGCCCCAGCGTCGACAGCGGCACCCGGATCGCGGCGGCCCCGAAGCAGACCAGGGGAGCGGCGGTCACCACGCCGGTGGCGGCCAGCAGCGCCGCGTGCCCGAAGCCCTTCGTCCCGAACGTGATGTCGCCCTGCGAGCCGAGCCACACCAGATAGCCGAGCGCGGGCAGGAACTGCACGGCGGTCTCGGCGGCGAGCGACTCAAGACCGCCGAGGCCCACCTTCTTCTTCACCAGGCCGTACGTAGCGAAGGTGAAGGCCAGGCAGAGCGAGACCCACGGCGGCTGTCCGGCGCCGATGGCGAGCACGAGGACCGCCGAGAGGCCGACGCCGACCGCCGCCCACTGCACGGGCCGCAGGCGTTCGCCGAGCAGCAGGACGCCCATGGCGATGGTGACCAGGGGGTTGATGAAGTAGCCGAGGGACGCCTCGACGACATGGCCGGAGTTCACGGCCCAGATGTAGACGCCCCAGTTGACGGTGATGACCGCCGCGGCGATCGTCACCAGACCCAGCTTCCGCGGCTGCCGGATCAGTTCACCGGCCCAGGCCCAGCGCCGCATGAACAGCAGCGCGATGCCGACCACGACCAGCGACCAGGTCATCCGGTGCGCGAGGATCTCGGCGGCCCCGGCCGGCTTGAGCAGCGGCCAGAAGAGAGGGACGAGGCCCCACATCCCGTAGGCCGCGAAGCCGTTCAGCAGCCCTATACGCGCTTCACTCCTCGGCTGCCCCGCTGCTCCGCTGTCCACGGCCCCTCCTTCGTGCGCGGCAGCCCCACGCTGCCCTCACGAAGGTAGCGGCACAGGGGCCCACCTGTCATACCCGTATCTCAAAGACGGTCATGACGACTCCGTGGCCCCCCGTGTCAGCCCTTGAGCGCCGCCTCGACCGCGTCGGCGAGGGGCGTGGTGGGCCGCCCGATGAGCCGGGTCAGATCGCCGCTCATGCCCGCGAGCAGCCCCCGCTCGATCGCCGCGTCCACGTCGACGAGGATCGCGGCGAACCGCTCGGGCACGCCCGCGCCGGTCAGGTTCGCGAGGTTCTGCTCGGCTGGGACATGCGCGTACGAGATGTCCTCGCCGCTCTGCCGGGCGATCTCGGCGGCGTACTCGGAAAGGCTCCACGCGACATCGCCGCTCAGCTCGTACGCCTTGCCCTGATGGCCCTCGCCGGTCAGTACGGCGACGGCGGCCGCGGCGTAGTCGGCGCGCGCGGCGGAGGCGACCCGGCCTTCGCCCGCGGAGGCGACCACGGCGCCGTGCTCCAGGACGGGGGCGAGGTTCTCCGTGTAGTTCTCGTGGTACCAGCCGTTGCGCAGGAACGTGTACGGCAGCCCGGAGTCGAGGATCAGCCGTTCGGTCGCCTTGTGTTCGGCCGCGAGATCGAAGTCGGCGTCGGGGCCGCCGAGGACGCCGGTGTACGCGAGGAGAGCGACGCCCGCGGCGCGCGCGGCGTCGATCGCGGCGCCGTGCTGCGCGACTCGCTGCCCCATCTCGTTGCCGGAGATCAGCAGCACCTTGTCGCCCGCGGCGAAGGCGCCGGTGAGGGACTCGGGCGCGTTGTAGTCGGCGACGCGCAGCTCGACACCGCGCGCGGCCAGCGGGGCGGCCTTCTCCTTGTCGCGGACGACGGCCGCTGTCTGCCCGGCGGGGACCCCCGCGGCGAGCAGCCCGTCGATGACGAGACGGCCGAGCTTTCCGGTGGCTCCGGTGACGACGATGCTCATGTCTGAAATCTCCCTGAGTTCCCTTTGGGGTGTTTGGAGTGGTTCGAGACCGAGCCTAGGCCGCACGCTAACTCTTGGAAAGTACCCACTTTGAAGTAAGGTACTGGCATGGGAGTAAGGGACTGGAACCTCGACAGCGACGAGATGTGCCCCCAGCGGCTCGTCCTGGAGCACGTCACCAGCCGCTGGGGCACGCTGATCCTGCTGGCCCTGCAGGACCGCGCGTACCGCTTCAGCGAGCTGCGCCGGGCGATCGGTGGTCGCGTCAGCGAGAAGATGCTGGCCCAGACGCTGCAGACCCTGGAGCGCGACGGCCTCGTCCACCGGGACGCCAAGCCCGTCATCCCGCCCCGCGTCGACTACTCCCTCACGGACCTCGGCCGCGAGGCCGCCGAGCGGGTCCACGCGCTGGCCATCTGGACGGAACGGCGCGTCGGCGACGTGGGCACGGCGCGTGCGGCGTACGACGAAGCCCGGTCCTGAAGGATCAGAACCGGGCTTCGGGGACGGGCGGACGGCGTGCTGCGCTAGCCGACGACGGTCCAGGTGTCGCCACCCGCCAGAAGCGCGGCGAGGTCGCCCTTGCCGTTCTGCTCGATGGCGGTGTCGAGCTGGTCGGCCATGAGCGTGTCGTAGACCGGGCGCTCGACGTCGCGGAACACGCCGATGGGGGTGTGGTGCAAGGTGTCCGGGTCGGCGAGGCGGGAGAGCGCGAAGGCCAGCGTCGGCGAGGTCGAGTGCGCGTCGTGGACCAGAATCTGAGACTCGGTCTCGGACGTGACCGGGACAACTTTGAGGTCGCCGGTGAGGGAGTCGCGTACGACGCCCTGGGAGCCCAGGCCGCTCTCCAGCGGGGTCCCGAAGCGGATGGGTTGTCCGTGTTCGAGGCGGATGACGGCTTCTTCGGCCTGCTGCTTGTCCTTGAGGACTTCGAAGGCGCCGTCGTTGAAGATGTTGCAGTTCTGGTAGATCTCCACCAGCGCCG
>NZ_SRIC01000304.1 GCF_004684775.1 Streptomyces sp. MZ04 | reverse complement strand
ACCCCCCGAGGCGACCCCGCCGGCGACCCCGCCCACGCCCACGCCCAGAACGCCAGGCCGATCGCGAACGTCGACGGGTAGGCGAGGTTGCCCGTCATCGACATCAGGCCCAGATAGCCGCTCCACCACGCCATCCGCGTGCCCCACAGCACCACCATCGCGAACAGGGCGAACACCGGCGCCCATTGACGGGGCGTCAGGACCTTCACGAAGCGGCCGATGCCCGTGAGCAGCACCAGCAGGTTCAGCGGTCCCGCCAGCTTCACGACCTCCCAGCCCGCGAGGCCCGTCAGGCGGGCGAAGGCGCCCTGCGCCACCGCGTACGGCGAGTAGTACGGGCTGCCCGCGCCCGGCAGGTCCGCCATCGGGTGGCGGGGGTGCAGGAGATCGGCCTTGAGGCGCTCCACGACCGCCGCGTGCTGGCCGAAGTCGCAGCACATCGGCACCCGCCAGAAGGCGAGCGACATCACCAGCCAGAAGAGACCGCCGAAGACGAAGTACGGGCTCGGCCGCCACCGCCTGCCGCCGTACAGGGCCGTCGCGCCCCGCAGCGGCCGCCGGGTGCGGCCCCCGGTCGGCGTGGTCGTCGTGGCGGTCATCGCATCAGCCTCTCCGCGACACGGGCCGCGGCCCGCCCGTCGTCGAGGTCGCAGTAGGCCTCGCGGAACGCCGCGTACGCCTCCGCGTGCCGTGCGGTGATGGCGTCCAGGTCGCGCAGGGCCTCGACGACCTCGCCGGTGGAGGCGAGCAGCGGTCCCGGGGCGCGGGTCTCGAAGTCGAGGTAGAAGCCGCGGACCGTGTCGCGGTAGTGCTCCAGGTCGTAGGCGTGGAAGAGCATCGGGCGGCCGGTGTGCGCGAAGTCGAACATCAGCGAGGAGTAGTCCGTCACCAACACGTCCGCGATCAGGAGCAGTTCGGCCGTGCGCGGATGCGAGGAGACATCGCGGACGAAGGGCGCGTCGGCTCCCGGCAGGCGGCCAGCCGTCAGCGGATGCTTGCGTACGAGCAGGACGTGGTCGTCGCCGAGCACGTCCCGCGCCGCGCGGAGGTCGAGCGCGGGCTCGTAGCGGAACCGGCCGGGGGAGCAGGCGAGATGGTCCCGGTAGGTCGGCGCGTACAGGACGATCCGCTTGCCGGGCCCGATGCCGAGATCGCGGCGGACGCGCTCGGCGGTCTTGTCGCGGTCGTCGGCGAAGAGCATGTCGTTGCGCGGGGAGCCCGCCTCCAGGACCTCGCCGTCGTAGGCGAGTGCGCGTCCCAGGTGGGGCGTAGAGAAGCGGTTGGGGGAGACGAGCACGTCCCACTGGCGGGAGAGCCTGGGCAGCAGGTCGAGGTGGCCGTGGTCGGCGTAGAGGGTGTCGGTGAGGTCGGTGCCGATGCGCTTGAGGGGCGCGCCGTTCCAGGTCTGTACGACGGTCTGGCCGTCCCGGCGCTCGAAGAAGTCGGGCAGATGGCCCGCCGTGACGATGCGGCGGCAGCGGGCGAGCGCCTCGTACCAGTCGGCGCTGTGCTCCTCCACGCCCTTCGCCCCGAGGGGTACGCGGGTCTGCTGGTCGTGCGTGACCCACAGGTGCTCCACGTCGGCGCCGCGCCGCACCAGCTCCTCGTGGACCGCGCGCGGCGAGTCCCCGTCGAAGTAGAGCACCGCTTCGCGCAGCGGCCGGGCGCGCTGGTGCGGATAGTGCGCGGTACGCAGCCGGTGCTGCCGGTAGGCCCCGCGCTCGGCGCGCGCGAGCACCGACCCCGCCTCGACGAGCAGCCGGTCACCGAACCGCCGGTCGACGGTGAACTCCCGTCCGTCGACGGTCTGGTGGAGGGGGAAGGCGGCGGAGACGGAGGCGAGCAGCCGCACGGGGGTGCCGTCCTCGTCGTGCGCCCCGCCCCGCGTCGTGTCCCGCTCCCGCAGGAACGCGTACCACCGTCCCTCCCGCAGCGCCCCGCCCCCCGGCGCGACCACCGCCCGGAAGCGCCCCGCGGTGCGCTCCACCGGCACCGTCAGCTCCTCGTCGCGGCCGCTGTGCCGCAGGACGAGTTCGGCGGGGCCCCAGCTGGCGTCGGCCAGCGTGCCCTCGAGCGTCAGGGTGCCGTCCGCGCCCCAGGCGATCCGGTCGGCGATCGGCTGCCGGGTCAGCTCGACGACCAGCTGGCCCTGGTCGTTGGCGGACGCGCACAGCTCACGGCCCGCGCGCGAGGCGTACCGTCCCGGTGGCAGGCCGAGCACCGCCGCGAGGGACTTCAGCTTGCCGTCCGGCAGGACCAGGTTGGCCTGCCAGCGGTCGCCGTGCGGGGGCTCGACGCCCTTGGGGGCGAGGTGCGGGGTCGGCGCGACGCCCTCCAGGTCCGCGAGGCGCACCCGGACGTCGAAGCGGTCGCCGGTCAGCGTCACGGGGTAGTCGAACTCGGCCGCCGAGTGCTTGTGGGTGAGGCGCAGGGCGGCCGGGCGCAGATGGCTGGGGAGATGGCCGCTGAGGACCACGTCGTCGCCGTCCGCGTGATGGGCGTCCACCCGTGCCACGTAATCCTGGATGCGAAGGACCAGACGGTTCTTGCTGAAGCCGAGGACGAGGCGCAGCCCGTCGCCCAGTTCGCGTACGACGGACTGGGCGGCCGAGCCGTCCAGCGGGCGCACGGCCGCCCGCCGCACCGAGCCGTGGCCGGCGACGACCACGCCGAGCAGCCAGTTCCCCGGACGCCAGGCGCCGCCGGTCTTCAGCTGCTCCGGGTCGATGGTCAGCTCGAACCCGGAGAGGTCGTAGCAGTGCAGCTGCTGCCGGGAGTTCTCGGTGGCCTGCGGCGCGGCGACCGTCCGCGTGGCGACCTTCCTGAACTGCCCTTTGCTGTGCGCCGACTTGAGGACCGCGGCCTTGACGGAGTGGCCGGGGCGGGTCGCCTCCAGGTTGCGCACATACGCGTAACCGCTGATCCGCAGCAGCCCGTCGTCGCCCCAACTCGCCTCGCTCACCCGGGAGATGACGGGCAGCTCGCGCCGCCCGAGCCGGGCCAGCTCCTGCGGCACCCGGATGTGACCGCCCGAGCTCTTCGGGTACGCGGCGCTGCGCCGCAGCACGCCGCGGACCTGGAAGGCACTTCCGTTGCGCTGCTCGAAGGTGAGCAGGTCGATCAGGTCCTCGGTGCGTCCTTCGCGTACGAGATGCCACTTGACGCGCAGGGCGACCGGAAGTCTGGTGAGGACACCCGGATCGGCGCGGCGCACGAACGCGGCGGCGTCCTTCATGAACGCGGCGCGGTACTCGGGGCCGCCCATCGGGAGTCCCTCGAGGAAGTACACGAAGTCGTCGCGCAGGCAGGAGATGTCGTACGTCCTGCGCATCTCGGGGTCGTGCTCGGCGAGGAACCTGCTGACGTGCGCGCAGGCGGCGATGCGGTCGCGGACGCCCTTGACGTCGGTGCGCCGCCGGGTGATCGAGCCCTCGCGCACCCGCCAGTAGTAGACGTGGTCGCTCAGCACGTCGACCGAGTCCGCGAGGAAGTGCGCGGGGATCATGACGGGGGTGTCCTCGTAGAGCTTGCCCTCGGGGAAGGTGAAGGCGTGCCGGTCCCAGAAGGCGCGGCGGAAGACCTTGTTCCAGGCGACGCGGTCGGCGAGGAGGTCCAGGTCGCGGCTGATGTGGGTGCGCGAGCGGGGCTCGGTCAGCCATTTGTACTGCCAGGCCTGTTGCCGCCCGCGTTCGCCAAGACGCCAGACGTTGCCGCTCGCGAAGTCGGACCCGGTGGAGTCCAGGCTCGCGGTCATCCGCGCGTACGCGTCGTGCGGGACGATGTCGTCGCTGTCGACGAAGGTCAGGTACTCGGCGGTCGGGGTCGCGCGGCGCACCCCGGTGTTGCGGGCCGCGCTGAGCCCCGCGTTCGGCTGGCGCACATAGACGAACCGCGGATCCTTCGCGGCGAACTCACGCGCGATCCGCGGGCTGCCGTCCGTCGAGCCGTCGTCGACGAGCACGGCCTCCAGGTCGGCCATGGTCTGCCCGGCGATCGACTCCAGGCACTCCTCCAGAAAGTCTTCGACGTTGTAGATGGGCACGACCACGCTGAGACGGGGCTGCACGGCGACCGGCCTTTCGTACGCTCCCAGGGATGGGAGTAAGCATGGGAGCAATCATGGGAATACGGGCGTATTCATCCCCTTTGCCCCCTCCGAGCCCTTTCTCGTCAATTTCTTTGCCCTGCTTCACCCCAATGAGTGAGGGAGGGTCTTCGACAGGCCGTGTCCAGCTGGCTACCGTCAGTGCCCATGTCGCGCTTCTCGGTTGTCGTCCCCGCCCATCGCGTCCAGGGCTACCTGCGGGAATGCCTGGACTCCGTGCTTGACCAGAGCTTCGGTGACCTGGAGCTGATCGTCGTGGACGACGCGTCGCCCGACGCGTCCGCCGCGATCGCCGCGCAGTGTGCGGAGCGCGACCCGCGCGTGCAACTCGTCCGCGCCCCCGCGCAGGCCGGTGCGGGACCGGCCCGCAACATCGGCGCGGACCGCGCCACCGGCACCTACCTCCTCTTCCTCGACGGCGACGACCTGCTGCTGCCGGGCGCCCTCGAGGCGATCGCGGCCGCCCTCGACCGCGCGGACGACCCGGACGTGCTGCTCACTGGCCACGACCGCGTCGACTGGTGGGAGAACGTGCGCGCGGGCGGCGACGACCTGACCGGCGACCCCGTGGCCGTCACCGTGGCCGCCTGGAACCGTGTCTTCCGGCGCGTCTTCTGGCAGCGGCACCGCCTGACGTTCAGCGACGGTCCTTACGAGGACGTGATCCCCGTACACCGCGCGACCCTCGCGGCGGGCGCCCGCGTCGCCGCGCTCGACGAGCCCTGTGTGCGCTGGCGCGAGCGGCGCGGCGGCAGCTTCGCCAAGTCGCCGGGGCGGGCGCACTTCGCGGTCGTCGGGCGCTACGAGGAACTGCTCTCCGCCGCCGACCCGGCAGGCCGTGAGCGGCTCCTGCCGCACGCCGCCGCGCATCTGCTCGCCGTGCTCGACGACCCCGGCCGCATCGCGCCGGGCGACCGCCGCGACTTCTTCCGCGCGGCGTCCCGCCTGTACCGCACCTACGCGACCGCGCCCCCCGCCGCCGCGGGCGAGCAGGCCCTGGCCGCCGCCTCGTACGCCGCCCACGAGACGCAGCGCAAGCGGGCCTCCCGGCGCGGGGGCGTCGCCCGGCAGCTCAAGCGGCAGAAGAAGAAGCTCCGCGCCCGCGCCATGCGCGTCACCTACGCCACCGACCTGCGCCGCCCCCTCGACCCGCGGCTCGCGGTGTACGGCGCGTACTGGAACCGCGGCATCTCCTGCAATCCGGCCGCCATCCACGCCAAGGCCCGCGAACTGGCCCCGCACATCAAGGGGGTGTGGGTGGTCTCGAGCCGCAACAAGCACCGGGTGCCCGACGGCGTCGAGTACGTCATCGAAGGCTCACGGAGCTACTGGCAGACGATGGCCCGCGCCACCTACCTGATCAACAACTCCAGCTTCCCCGGCGGCTTCACCAAACGCCCCGGCCAGGTCTACCTCCAGACCCACCACGGCACCCCGCTCAAGAAGATGGGCCTGGACCAGCGCCGCTACCCGGCCGGCACGCACGGCATCAGCTTCCAGAAGGTCCTCGACCACACCGACCAGTGGGACCTCAGCCTCTCCGCCAACCCGCACTCCACGGAGGTCTGGGAGCGGGTCTACCCCTCGACGTCGTACGAGTCCCTGGAGGCCGGCTATCCGCGCAACGACGTCTACTTCACGGCGGGGGAGAGCGAAGTCGTCAGGATCCGCGAGGAGTTGGGGGTCGCGGACGGCCGGACGGTGCTGCTCTACGCGCCCACCCACCGCGACTACCAGAAGGGCTTCCTGCCCCGCCTCGACCTGGAGCGCTTCGTGCGCGCGCTCGGCCCCTCGTACGTCGTGCTCGTGCGCGCCCACTACTTCTACGGCGCCGAAGCGGGCCTGCGCGCACACCCCCGGCTCATCGACGTCACCGGGCACGCGCGCGTGGAGGACCTGTGCCTGGCCGCCGACGCCCTGGTCACGGACTACTCGTCGCTGATGTTCGACTACGCCTGCCTGGACCGCCCGATCGTCACGTACGCCCCCGACTGGCAGGCGTACCGCCTCGCCCGCGGCACGTACTTCGACCTGCTCTCCGGGCGGCCGGGGGAGACGCCGGGAGCCGTCGCCACGAACGAGGGCGAGCTGATCGAGCTGTTCCGGGGCGGGAGTTGGGACGGGGAGGAGGCGGCGGGTCTGCGGTCCGCGTTCCGCGAGCGGTTCTGTCCGTACGACGACGGGGGCGCCGCCGGGCGGGTGGTGCGGCGGCTGTTCCTCGAAGGTCAGGCGCCCCGCTCGTAGGGCGAGCGGACGGGGAAGTAGGCGGTCAGGAAGGACCGGACGGCGAGTGCCATCTCCTCGTCGGACAGTTCGCTGTCCGGGGACTCGCCGATGCAGAAGGCCGTCTTGGCCCTGCTCTGGAGCAGTTGGCCCAGGCGGGAGTGGTCCTCGCGCCTGCCGATGTCCACGAAGTCGTACGTGATCTCACCCGGCACCGCGCGGCCGGTGAGATACGCGTAGTGGTGGTGCAGGGACGACACGAGCGCGAGGTCGCCGTTCGAGCGGAACCGGCTGCGGGCGGTCGCTTCCAGCTCGTCCGCGAACCGCTCCGTGAGCTCGGCGAGGACGCCGCGGTGCAGGGCGTAGGGCGCGTGGAAGAAGCTGTGCGTCGCCGTCCTGCCGAACTCGCGGCGCAGCAGCTCGCGGTTGTTCTTCGCCGCCGCCAGATAGCCCTCGTCGTCCGGTGAGACCGGAAGGGCGGGCACGGAGGCCGTGGACCAGAAGAAGCGGGCCGTGCCGGAGCTGAGGAAGAAGGTGTCCGGGGTGGTGGGGCGGCCCAGGAACATGTCGTCGTTGAAGTAGAGGAAGTGCTCCGACAGGCCCTCGATGCGGTGTAGTTGGCTCTCGATGGCGTGCGAGTTGAAGGTGGGGAGCGCGGCGTCCGGGTCGGCGAAGAGGTCGCGGTGGTCGACCACCGTCACGTCCGGGTGGTCCGCGTTCAGCCAGGAGGGCGTCTGGCCCGCCGTGACGAGGTAGATGTGCCGGATCCACGGGGCGTACATCGCCAACGAGCGCAGTGAGTAACGGAGTTCGTCGCGGTTGCGGAAGCGGACCGCGCCGTGGTCGGCGGACGAGCCGTCGTCGGGGCCGCCGAGCGCGGCCTCGCGGCGGGCGCGCCACTCGGGGTCGGAGTCGTCGACCCAGGTGTAGACCGCGTCGACGGGGAAGTCGACGTCGCCCATGAGGAGTTGGGCGAAGACATCGAGGGTCGGGTAGGTGCGGCCGGCGACGCGCAGGGTCGCGGTGGGGGTGAGCGAGGGGAGTTCGGCCCCGGCGAGGGTGGTGTCGAAGGGGGCGCGGCGGGTGTCGGACCCGGGGTCCAGGCGCGGCCAGAACGCCACCGTGCAGGCCTGGCCGGCGCCGTGCCGCAGCGAGAGCGTCGTCGTGGTCACCGGCTTGAAGACCCTGACGCCCGCGACCTCGCCGATGCGGTCGAGGCGTTCGGCGAGCACCACTCCGGGGGCCGCGTCGCGCGGGTTGACCAGTTCGGCGTAGACGGGCTGGCCGTGCAGGGACCCGGCGAGCGCCTTGAGGGCGCCGTCGCGCTCGTCGTCGGCCACGGCGAGGGTGTGCGCGGTGCCGTCGGTGCGGACGAGGACGTAGGGGATGTCCTGCGCCTCCAGGGCGGTGGCGGTGAGTTCGAGGTTCCAGTCGCTCATGTCGGGCGCGAGCACGTCGTCGCGCCGCTCGGCGAGGCGGCCCACCGAGCGGATGAGCAGGCCGCCGGTGTCGGCGGCGGCGATCTCGTCCTCGCGGGCGCGCTCGTCGGCGTCGGGGGCGGCGTCCAGGGTGTACGGGGTCGTCGGGCGGAAGCGGCTGCCGCCGGACGCGACGCCGAGCGCCACCCGGTCCGCCCGGTCCCGCAGCCGCTCGGGGGCGGCACGGCGGGCCACGAGCCGGGAGTACAGCTCCTGCCAGCGCGCGGTGACCTCGGCGGAGGAGAAACGGGCGTAGACGCCTTCGCGCGCGGCACGGGCGTAGCAGCGCCGGGTCTCCGGGTCGCCCATCAACCCGCGCATCGCGGCGGCCAGTTCACCCACCTCGCCGGGCGGTACGAGCAGTCCGTCCACGCGGTGCCTGACGATTTCGGCGGGCCCCGTCAGGACGTCGTACGCGACGACGGGCACGCCGGCCGCGAGCGCCTCGAGCAGCACCAGCGGGAACGCCTCGTTGTGCCCGGCGGTCATCAGGCTGAGCCCCGCCTTGGCCCACTCGGCGGCCATGTCCTGGCAGGGGCCGAGGAGTTCGACGCGGTCCTGCAGGCCGAAGCCGTCGACCAGGCGGCGCAGCTGCTGCTCGCGGTGGCCGCCGCCGAAGATCCGCAGCGTCCAGTCCGGATGGGCGTCGGCGAGCTCGGCGAAGGCCCGTACGGCGTGATCGACGCGCTTCTCGCCGGTGAGCCGCGCGGCCATGACGATGACCTTGCTCTCGCCGTCGGCGCGCGGCCGGAAGCCGTCGGGCACGGCGTTCGGGATGACCGTGAGCTCGGGGGCGGTGGCGCCCAGGGACTCCGCGATCCAGTCACGGGTGCGGTCGGTGAGGGTGACCAGGGCGTCCAGGCGCGGCGCGTGAAGGAGCAGGGGTTCGCCGGAGGGGCCGCGGCGCTGGGTCGGGCGGTGCTCCTGGTGCACGGTGACGACATGGGCGGGGAGCAGCTCGACGGCGGCGGCCATCAGGGCGGGCGTGGTGGTGACCAGGACGTCGGTGTCCAGGGTGGCGAGGGCGGCGGCCATCTCGATGTCGGAGAGCCGGTCGAACGCGGGCTCCCAGGACGGCCTGATCAGCTCGCTGGGCAGCGCGGCCAGGGTCCGGCACGCCGCCTCGTCGAGGCGCGAGCCGCGCACGGGCCGCTCGGGGGACGCGGTGCGGTCCACCAGATAGCGGACGGGGAGGCTGCGGGCCTCGGGGAAGAACGGCTCGGGGCGGGTCCGGAAGACGGAGATGACCTCGACATCGTGCCGGTCCGCCAGATGCTGCGCCTGGGTGTAGGTGGCCAGCTCGGTGCCGCCCATCTCGTCGCCCCAGCCGAGGAGGTACGTGATCTTCATGAGCTCTCCTGAGTGAGGCCCGGTCCGGACCCCGTCATGACGTCTGATCCGTGATGTCCCAACAAGTGACCGCGAACGCCCCGGACTTGGTGAAGTGCGCGTGCGCCCGGACGAGGGAGCCGCCGGGCAGGGCGAAGACGCGGAAGGGGGTGGGGCAGGCGGTGGCGGGATCGCTTACGTCGTGGAGGCGGCGCCCCAGGGGCAGCGGGCCGTCGCCCGCGTCCGTGTCGCCCTCCACGTGGAAGTCCCACACCCACTGGC
>NZ_SRIC01000303.1 GCF_004684775.1 Streptomyces sp. MZ04 | reverse complement strand
GCGGGAACACGCATGGCAATCAGCTCTTCGTGAGCAGGCCGCGGCCGCGCAGCACGCGCCGCTCCAGCGGGCTGAAGATGAGCAGGTCGATGGCGATGCCGACGATCAGGATCAGCAGGATCGCCAGGAACACCTGCGACATGCTGCTGTTGGTGCGGCCCGCCTCCAGGAGCTGGCCGAGGCCCACGCCCAGGTCGGGGTGGGTGGCGATGATCTCCGCGGCCATCAGGGAGCGCCATGAGAAGGCCCAGCCCTGCTTGAGGCCCGCCACATAGCCGGGGAGTGCCGCCGGGAACACGATGTGCCAGGTGTGCCGGAAGCCCGTCGCGCCCAGCGTGCGGCCCGCCCGCAGATACAGCGGCGGCACCTGGTCGACGCCGGCGACCAGGCCGTTGGCGATGGACGGGACGGCGCCGAGCAGGATCACCGCGTACATCGCCTCGGGCTTGAGGCCAAGCCAGATCACGGCGGGCGGCACCCAGGCGACCGACGGCAGGGACTGGAGGCCGGAGAGGATCGGGCCGATCGCCGCCCGCACGAACTTCACCCGGGCGACGAGCAGGCCGAGCGGCGTGCCGATGGCCAGGGCGAGCACGAAGCCGAAGAGCCCGCGGGAGACGGACGTCCAGATGTAGTCGAGCAGCTTGCCCTGGAGCCAGGCGCTGCGCAGTTCCTGCCAGACATCGGCGGGCGTGGGCAGCTTGCTCGGATCATCGACGATCTTGAAGGAGACCAGTGCCTGCCACACCACCAGGATCAAGGCGACGGCGATGAGCGGCGGCAGGATCTTGTCCACGAAGGTCCTGCGGAACGGGGTGCGGCCGGAGACGGTCGTCTCCAGCGCGTCAAGTCCCGCTTCGAGCCCCGCGAGGTCCCCGTGCCCCGCGGTCCCGGCGGGCGCGTCCGGGGCGTCGTCGACGGCCGTCTTCGTCTCAGTGCTGGCCATGGCGGCGGATCTCCCCACGCAGTTGTTCGGTGATCTCGACAGAGAGTTCCGCGACGTCCGTGTCCTCGATGCGGCGCGGCTGCGGGATGTCCACCGTCCACTCGCGGGCGATCCGGCCGGGGCGCGAGGAGAGCAGCACGACACGCTCGGCGAGCCGGACCGCCTCGCGGACGTTGTGCGTCACGAAGAGGACGGAGACCTCCGTCTCCCGCCAGATGCGGGTCAGTTCGTCATGCAGGACGTCCCGTGTGATGGCGTCGAGCGCGGCGAACGGCTCGTCCATCAGGAGCAGCTTGCTCTCCTGGGCGAGGGCGCGGGCCAGCGCCACGCGCTGGCGCATGCCGCCCGACAGTTCGTGCACGCGCTTGCCGTACGCGCCGCCCAGGCGGACCAGTTCGAGGAGCTCCTCGGCCCGGGGGCGCCGGTCGGCCTTGGCCACGCCCCGCAGTTTCAGGGCGAGTTCGATGTTCTTGCCCGCGGTCAGCCACGGGAACAGGGCGTGCTCCTGGAACATGAGGGCCGGGCGGCCGTCCGTGGCGATGCCGCCCACTGACGGCTTGTCGAGCCCGGCCACCAGGTTGAGCAGGGTCGACTTTCCGCAGCCCGAGGCTCCCAGGAGGGTGACGAACTCGCCGGGAGCGACATCGAGCGTGATGTCGTCCAGGACGAGCTGGGGCCCTGCGGGTGTGGCGAAGGACTTCGAGACGTGCTCGATCCGGGCCGCGTACCCGCTGGTCTCGGTGCTGTCCGCCGCCTTGGCGAGGGTGGTTGCGGTTGCCATGGTCGTCACCTCCTGGGAACTGGTCGGATTCCGGGCTTACTTGACGCCGAGACCGGCGTCTTCGGCCGCGGGCTCGCCCGCCGCCTTCAGGACCTTGTTCAGCGGCCTCAGGTCGTAGATGCCCTTGAGGTCGGGCTTCTCGAGGAGGCCCGCCTTGACCGCGTGCTCGGCCTCGCTGCCGAGCGTCCCGGCGAGCGGGTCGTCGGTGAAGTCAATGGACGTCCACGCCGGGTCGATGACCTCGGCCGGCAGCGGCTTGCCGGAGGCCGCCTTCAGCTCGGCGTTGGCCGCGGCCTTCGCCTGCTGCGGGTTGTCGTTGATCCACTTGGTGGTCTTCACGGAGGCGCGCAGCACCGCCTCGACGACCTTCGGGTGCTCCTTGAGGAAGTCCTGCCGCACGATGATGTTGGTGATCACGAACTTCTTGTCCGGCCACAGGTCCTTCTCGTCGAGCAGCACCTTGCCGCCCTCGGCGACCAGCTTCGACGCGGTCGGCTCCGGCACCCAGGCGCCGTCGATGGAGCCGGACTTGTACGCGTCCGGGGTGATCTTGTTGTCGGTGCGGACCACCGACACATCGCCCTTGCCGCTCTCCGCGTCGACCTTCCAGCCCTTCTCCTTGATCCAGTTGAGGAGGGCCACGTCCTGTGTGTTGCCGAGCTGCGGCGTTGCGATGCTCTTGCCCTTGACGTCGTCCAGGGACTTGATCTTGTCGGGGTTCACCACCAGCTTGACGCCGCCGGAGGCCGCGCCGCCGATGATGCGCAGGCCCTTGCCCTGGGACTTCGCATAGCCGTTGATGGCCGGGGACGGGCCGATCCAGCCGATGTCGATGGACTTCGAGTTGAGCGCCTCGATCTCCGAGGGGCCGGCGTTGAACTGGGCGTACTCGGCCTTGGTGGCGCCCAGCTCCTTCTGGAAGAGGCCCTCCTGCTTGCCGACGAGGGCGGTGCCGTGGGTGAGGTTCGGGAAGTACCCGATCTTGACCTCGTCGAGGCCCTCGATCTTCTTCGCCCCGGCGGCCACATTGGCCTTGTCGTTCTTGTCGGTCGACTCGGAGCCGTAACCGCAGGAGGTGAGCGCCACCGCGAGCAGCGGCAGGGCGGTGACCGCGGCCAGGGCGCGGCGGCCGCCGGTGGTGCGTGGAGTGCGGAAGCTGGCAGGCACGGGAGGGAGTCCTCTCGTTGGCCCGGTTCTCACGCCGTCAGGACGTGGCCGGGACGTCGGCAGGTTTTCGTCTACGCAGATCGATCTCGCGGGGGGTGAGGGCGCGCAAGCGGTGCGCGTACGTCATGCCGCACATCGCCCGACCCCGCCCTGACCGCTGCCGAGGGCGCCGCTGCCGATGCGGCCGCCCTCCTTCGCGAAGGTCGAGTAGTAATCGATCGCGATCATGGTCAGAAGTCCCAACCCTCGTCGTCCGCCGCCGACTTGGCCTCGTCGGCGGCCTCGTCGCCGGTGGCGAACGCGTCGCCCACCATGCCCGCGGCGAGCGTCGTGCCGTCCGCCGGGTCGATCAGCAGGAAGGAACCCGTGCGGCGCGACGCGGCGTACGAGTCGAGCGCGATCGGCTCGGCGGTGCGCACCAGGACCCGGCCGATGTCGTTGGCGACGAGCTGTCCGGGGGCGGGGTGCTGGGAGAGGTCGTCGAGGGTGAGCCGCGAGGGGATCTCCTTGACGATCGCCTTGACCGTGCGGGTGGTGTGCTTGAGCAGCACCCGCTGGCCGACACTCAGAGCCGTGTCCGCCACATGGCAGACCGTCGCCTCGATGTCCTGCGTGGTCGGCGGCTGGTCGCCGCTCGGCACGATCAGGTCACCGCGCGAGATGTCGATGTCGCTCTCCAGGAGCAGCGTCACCGACTGCGGCGTCCAGGCCACGTCCACCGGCTCACCGAGCAGATCGATGCCCGCGATCTTCGACGTACGGCCCGAAGGCAGCACCGTCACGGACTCGCCGACCCGGAAGGTGCCGGCCGCGATCTGCCCCGCGTAACCCCGGTAGTCGGGGTGCTCGGCGGTCTGCGGGCGGATCACGTACTGGACGGGCAGGCGCGCGTGGCAGGAGGTCAGGTCATGGCTGACCGGGACCGTCTCCAGGTGCTCCAGGACGGTGGGGCCGCCGTACCAGTCCATGTTGGAGGACGGCTCGACGACATTGTCGCCGGCGAGCGCCGAGATCGGGATCGCGGTGATCTCCGGGACGCCCAACCCGACGGCGTACGCGGTGAATTCCTCGGCGATCTTCGCGAAGACCGTCTCCTCGTACGCGACGAGGTCCATCTTGTTCACCGCGAGCACGACGTGCGGGACGCGAAGGAGCGCGGCGACGGCGGCGTGCCTGCGGGTCTGCTCGATGACGCCGTTGCGGGCGTCGACCAGGACCACGGCCAGGTCGGCCGTCGACGCGCCGGTGACCATGTTGCGCGTGTACTGCACATGGCCCGGCGTGTCGGCCAGGATGAACCGGCGCTGCGCGGTGGCGAAGTAGCGGTACGCGACGTCGATCGTGATGCCCTGCTCGCGCTCGGCCCGCAGACCGTCGGTGAGCAGCGCCAGGTCGGGCGCCTCCTGGCCGCGGCCGAGCGAGACCCGCTCGACGGCCTCAAGCTGGTCGGTGAGGACCGACTTGGAGTCGTGCAGGAGCCGGCCCACCAGGGTGGACTTGCCGTCGTCGACGGACCCGGCGGTGGCGAAGCGCAGCAGGGTGGTGGCCCTGACCTGCTCGGCTGTCGTCATGCGTAATCCCTCTGCTACATTCCGTGGCGGCCGCCGGGCTGGCGGTTTCGGCCTGTGGAGCTGGTGTAAGACCTCGGCTTGGGTTCGTCCCGGGGGCTGTTGGCGGTGAAGCAGGAAGCCCAGCGAGCGATCGTTGGATTCCGCGGTCTTCGGGCGGCGGGAGAGGTCAACTTTAGAAGTACCCCTCTCTCTTGCGGTCTTCCATGGCCGCTTCGGAGAGCTTGTCGTCGGCTCGCGTCGCGCCTCGCTCGGTGAGGCGCGAGGCGGCGATCTCCGTGATCACCGCGTCCAGCGTCGTCGCGTCCGAGTCGACGGCACCGGTGCAGGACATGTCGCCGACGGTGCGGTAGCGGATCAGCCGCTTCTCGACCGTCTCGTCGTCCTTGGGGCCACCCCACTCGCCTGCGGTCAGCCACATGCCGGAGCGCTTGAACACGTCGCGCTCGTGCGCGAAGTAGATCTGCGGCAGCTCGATCCCCTCGCGGGCGATGTACTGCCACACGTCCAGCTCGGTCCAGTTGGACAGCGGGAACACGCGGACGTGCTCACCGGGGGCGTGCCGGCCGTTGTAGAGCTGCCACAGCTCGGGGCGCTGGCGGCGCGGATCCCACTGCGAGAACTCGTCGCGCAGCGAGAACACCCGCTCCTTGGCGCGCGCCTTCTCCTCGTCGCGGCGCCCGCCGCCGAAGACCGCGTCGAACTTCTCGCTCTGGATCTTCTCCGTGAGCGGCACGGTCTGCAGCGGGTTGCGGGTCCCGTCCGGGCGCTCCCGCAGCTTTCCGGCGTCGATGTAGTCCTGCACGGAGGCGACGTGGAGGCGAAGCCCGTGCTCGGCGACCACGCGGTCGCGGTACTCGATGACCTCGGGGAAGTTGTGCCCGGTGTCGACGTGCAGGAGCGAGAAGGGCACGGCCGCCGGGGCGAACGCCTTCAGCGCCAGGTGCAGCATGACGATGGAGTCCTTGCCGCCGGAGAAGAGAATCACCGGCCGCTCGAACTCACCCGCCACCTCGCGGAAGATGTGCACCGCCTCGGACTCGAGCGCGTCCAGGTGCGACAGCGCGTAGGGGCTGTCGGTCCCCTCGGTCACAGTGGCAACGGTGGTCGTCATGCCAGACCCCTTTCGATGAGCAGCGCGCGCACGGCCGCCGCGGACTCCTGCACGGTCTGGTCCTGGGACTCGATGCGCAGATCGGGCGACTCGGGCTCCTCGTACGGGTCGTCGACCCCGGTGAGCCCGGAGATCTCGCCCGCCGCCTGCTTGGCGTACAGACCCTTCACATCGCGTACGGAGCAGACCTCGACCGGCGTCGCCACATGGACCTCGAGGTACGGCGTGCCGCCCGTCTGGTGGCGCCCCCGCACCGCCTCGCGGCTGTCGGCGAACGGCGCGATCACCGGCACCAGGACCTTCACGCCGTTACGTGCGAGCAGTTCGGCGACGAAGCCGATGCGCTGCACGTTGGTGTGCCGGTGCTCGCGGCTGAAGCCGAGGCCCGCCGAGAGGAACTCGCGGATCTCGTCGCCGTCGAGCACCTCGACGCGGTGGCCGTCCTCGCCGAGCTTGCCGGCGAGTTCGTAGGCGATGGTGGTCTTGCCCGCGCTGGGCAGACCGGTGAGCCAGATGGTGGCTCCGGTGGTCACGTGCTTCTCCTGGGTGTGTGTCTGGTCCTGAGTGCTTGTCCGAGTGGCCGTCATCAGTGGATCCCGCACTCGGTCTTGGCGTTGCCCGCCCAGCGTCCGGCGCGCGCGTCCTCGCCCTCCAGGAGGCGACGGGTGCAGGGCGCGCAGCCCACGGAGCCGTAGCCGTCCATGAGGAGGGGGTTGGTGAGGACGCCGTGCTCGGTGACGTAGGCGTCCACGTCGTCCTGCGTCCAGCGGGCGATCGGCGAGACCTTGACCTTCTGCCGCTTCTCGTCCCAGCCGACGACCGGGGTGTTGGCCCGCGTCGGGGACTCGTCCCGGCGCAGGCCCGTCGCCCAGGCGGCGTACGAAGTCAGGCCCTCCTCAAGGGGCTTCACCTTCCGCATGGCGCAGCACAGGTCGGGGTTCCGGTCGTGCAGCTTCGCGCCGAACTCGGCGTCCTGCTCGGCGACGCTCTGCCGCGGCGTGAGCGTGATGACGTTGACGTCCATCACGGCGGCGACGGCGTCGCGCGTGCCGATGGTCTCGGGGAAGTGGTAGCCGGTGTCGAGGAACACGACGTCCACGCCGGGGCGGGCGCGCGATGCGAGATGGGCGACGACGGCGTCCTCCATGGAGGAGGTCACGCAGAAGCGGCTCCCGAAGGTGTCGACGGCCCACTGGAGGATTTCCAGCGCGGAGGCGTCCTCCAGGTCGCGCCCGGCCTGCTCGGCGAGCGCCTTCAACTCGTCGTTCGTACGCGACTCTTGAGCCTGAGCCGTGGTCATATCTCTTCCCCTCCACCGCTGTTGCGCTGAACTCCCCGGGCGAGCAGCCCGAGGAACTTCAACTGGAAGGCCCGGTTGCACGCGGCGCATTCCCACGCGCCGTGACCGGTCTCGTTCGGACGCAGGTCCTCGTCACCGCAGTAGGGGCAGTGGAAGGGGGCGGCACGCTCACTCATGAGAGGGCCTCCTCGCTGGCGCGCGCGACCCAGGTGGCGAAGCGCTCGTCGTCCGCGCGCTCCTTCTCGAAGCGCTTGAGGACCCGCTCGACGTAGTCGGGCAGCTCGGCCGAAGTGACCTTCAGGCCACGGACCTTGCGGCCGAACCCGGCTTCGAGCCCGAGCGCGCCGCCCAGGTGCACCTGGAAGCCCTCGACCTGGTTGCCGTCGGCGTCCAGGACCAGCTGGCCCTTGAGGCCGATGTCGGCGACCTGGATGCGGGCGCAGGCGTTCGGGCAGCCGTTGATGTTGATGGTGATGGGGTGGTCGAACTCCGGGATGCGGCGCTCGAGTTCATCGATCAGCGAGGCGCCGCGCGCCTTGGTCTCGACGATGGCGAGCTTGCAGAACTCGATGCCGGTGCAGGCCATGGTGCCGCGCCGGAAGGGGGAGGGAGTGACCCGCAGATCGAGCGCTTCGAGCCCGGCGACGAGCGACTCGACCTGCGCCTCCTCCACGTCGAGCACGATCATCTTCTGCTCGGCGGTGGTGCGCAGGCGGCCCGAGCCGTGGGCGTCGGCGACCTCGGCGATCTTCATGAGGGTCGTGCCGTCCACGCGCCCGACGCGGGGTGCGAAGCCGACGTAGAAGCGGCCGTCCTTCTGCTTGTGCACGCCGAGGTGGTCGCGCCAGGTGCCGGTCGGCTGCTCGGGCGCGGGCCCGTCGACGAGCTCCCGCTCGAGGTACTCGTCCTCCAGGATCTGCCGGAACTTCTCGGGACCCCAGTCGGCGACCAGGAACTTCAACCGGGCGCGGTTGCGCAGGCGCCGGTAGCCGTAGTCACGGAAGATGCCGATGACACCGCCGTACACGTCCGGCACCTCGTCGAGCGGCACCCAGGCGCCGAGCCGGACACCGAGCTTCGGGTTGGTGGAGAGCCCGCCGCCGACCCAGAGGTCGAAGCCGGGCCCGTGCTCGGGGTGGTTGACGCCGACAAAAGCAATGTCATTGATCTCGTGCGCGACGTCGAGCTGCGGGGAGCCGGAGACGGCGGACTTGAACTTGCGGGGCAGGTTCGAGAAGTCGGGATTCCCGATGAAGCGGCGCTGGATCTCATCAATGGCGGGGGAGCCGTCGATGATCTCGTTCTCGGCGATGCCGGCGACGGGCGAGCCGAGGATGACGCGGGGCGTGTCACCGCAGGCCTCGGTCGTGGAGAGCCCCACGGCCTCGAGCCGCTCCCAGATCGCGGGGACGTCCTCGATGCGGATCCAGTGGTACTGGACGTTCTGCCGGTCGGTGAGGTCGGCGGTGCCGCGCGCGAACTCCTGCGAGATCTCGCCGATGACGCGCAGCTGCTCGGTGGTCAGCCGCCCGCCGTCGATCCGCACCCGCAGCATGAAGTACTCGTCGTCCAGCTCCTCCGGCTCCAGGATCGCGGTCTTGCCGCCGTCGATCCCCTGCCGACGCTGGGTGTAGAGCCCCCACCAGCGCATACGCCCACGAAGATCGTTGGGGTCGATGGAATCGAACCCACGCTTCGAGTAGATCGTCTCAATGCGTGTCCGCACATTGAGACCGTCGTCGTCCTTCTTGAACTGTTCGTTCCCATTGAGCGGCGTGAAGTGGCCAACGGCCCACTGGCCCTCACCACGGTGACGGCTCACCTTGCGCTTGGGCGCGGCAGTCGTGGGGTTTTCAGGGGTGGCAGCCATGGCTATACGTCCTTCAAGGCGGGCGGCATAGGGGCCGGCGCATGGCGCCGTCCATGAGGGGCGGTGGTCGGGCGACGGGAGGGAGGCTCTGACCTGCACACTTCGCGCTGGGGGCGCGGCGGTGCGCAAGAATATGGTCAAGCAGGGGGAGTCGTCGGCGCTGGTGCTGTCAGCTCGCCGGACACATGGCGCTGGACATGCGGCAGAGATCGACGTGACGTCGACTCACCAAGGCAATTCCAGTGCGATCCATGGCGGAAGCGTGTCACGGGACTTTAGACCCAGTCCACCAGTGTCCGTAATCTGGACACTCTCGTCCCGCCTGATGAGACACAGTGACGTGGGTCACTAAGACGTCCATCTCCCCTGTCCTGCTGTGCAGGCATACGGGACACGGGGGGAGTTCTCGTGTGGGGGCAGATTTGGGTGTGGCTGTCCGCCGGGGCGGTGACCGTCCTCGCGGTACTCGGGGCCGCGATCACGGGCGTACTCAAGGATGCCTGTCAGGGAACCTCATCAGTGGGACGGTCCCCTTCGCCTTCATGGTCGGCCACGGGCCCTCGTTGGACTTCGAGGACTCGGCGCTCCTGATCAGCGGCCTCGTGCTGGGACCCGCCACGGCGGTCTACGTTTTCGCCGCGTGGTCGGGCTGGTGGGGGACGGCCGCAGCGGTCGCGATGTGCGGGGCGATCGTCACCGTCGGCGCCGCGGCCTGGTGGCGCGGCATGGCCTTGGAGGTCAGGGCCGCGCGGGCCAAGGACCTGTCGCTTATACACATCTCCGAGCCCACGAGACGCTCATGAAGCTCGTATGCCGTCTCCCGCTTTCGAAAACAA
>NZ_SRIC01000302.1 GCF_004684775.1 Streptomyces sp. MZ04 | reverse complement strand
TCATGAGCGTCTCGTGGGCTCGGAGAGGTGTATAAGAGACAGCCCTACGGCTACCCACAACAGGCCGGATACGGCCCCACGCCTCCGTACGGCCCGGTCGTGCCCCCCATGGGCGAACCCCCGCGCCGCAGCGGCCGGTCGACCGCCGCGCTGATCGCGGTGGCACTGATAGTGGCGGTCGGCGCGGGCGGCGGGGTGTACGCGGTGATGAAGGGCGAGGGCGACACCAAGGCAGCAGGGGACAGCTCCAAGTCCCCTGCCTCCACCTCTCCTTCGACACCCGGCACACCCTCCGAGGACCAGTCCTCGGAACCCGAGTCACCCGCCACCTCCGCCGAATCGGAGGACAAGAACAAAGACGGCGCGATCCCGGAGAAGATCCTGGGCACCTGGAGCGGCGCCATCGAGAACGACCTGGGCCACAACTCCCGTGAGCTCGTCTTCCAGCAGGGCGAGGTCGGCGACACGGTCCTGTCGATCACGGCGGACGGCCCGACGGACACGGGCGGCACGTACCACTGCGTGTTCCAGGGCAAGTTGGAGTCGGCGAGCGGCAACACCCTGCGCATCGGCCCGACGGACGTCGTCGTCGGCCAGCCCGCGTCCTCCTGCAAGGCGGGCACGGCAAGCACGGTGACCCTCCTCTCGGACGGCAGACTGCACCGCGAGAACACGGGCACGGACAAGGGATTGACGTACGACAAGGACGGCTGAGCCCGGAAGCGGGCCTGAACACGGCACCGCCCCGGCCCGCCGAAGCGGACCGGGGCGGCGTACGCAGTGCCCGTACTGAAAGCCCGTACTAGATGAACGAGTTGATCTCGATCGTCTCCGTACGGCCCGGACCCACGCCGATCGCGGAGATCGGGGCGCCGGACATCTCCTCCAGGGCCTTCACGTAACCCTGCGCGTTCTTCGGCAGGTCGGCGAAGGTCTGGGCCTTGGTGATGTCCTCGGACCAGCCGGGGAGGTACTCGTAGACCGGCTTCGCGTGGTGGAAGTCGGTCTGGTTGTACGGGAGTTCCTCGACGCGCTTGCCGTCGATCTCGTACGCGACGCAGACCGGGATCTGCTCCCAGCCGGTGAGGACGTCGAGCTTCGTGAGGAAGAAGTCCGTCAGGCCGTTCACGCGGGTCGCGTAGCGGGCGATCGGGGCGTCGAACCAACCACAGCGGCGGTCACGACCGGTCGTCACACCACGCTCGCCGCCGATGCGGCGCAGGTCCTCGCCGTCCTGGTCGAAGAGCTCGGTCGGGAACGGGCCCGCGCCGACACGGGTCGTGTACGCCTTGAGGATGCCGATGACGCGGCTGATCTTCGTCGGGCCCACGCCCGTACCCGTGCAGGCGCCGCCCGCGGTCGGGTTCGAGGAGGTGACGAAGGGGTACGTGCCGTGGTCCACGTCCAGGAGCGTGCCCTGGCCGCCCTCGAAGAGGACGACCTTGTCGTCGTCGAGCGCGTTGTTGAGGATCAGGGTGGTGTCGGCGACGTACTGCTTGATGTTCTCGCCGTGCACGAGGAGCTGCTCGACGATCTGCTCCGCCTCGATCGCGCGGCGGTTGTACAGCTTCGTCAGGAGCTGGTTCTTGATCTCCAGCGCCGCCTCGACCTTCTGCTGCAGGATCGACTCGTCGTAGAGGTCCTGTACGCGGATGCCGGTGCGGTTGATCTTGTCGGCGTAGGTCGGGCCGATACCGCGCCCCGTCGTACCGATCTTCCTCTTCCCGAGGAAGCGTTCCGTCACCTTGTCGACGGTGACGTTGTACGGCGTGATGATGTGCGCGTTGCCGCTGATCAGCAGCTTCGACGTGTCGACGCCGCGCTCGTTCAGACCGCTCAGCTCGGAGAGCAGGACCGACGGGTCGACGACGACTCCGTTGCCGATGACAGGCACGCAGTCCGGGGAGAGAATCCCGGAAGGGAGGAGATGCAGCGCGTACTTCTGGTCGCCTACGACGACCGTGTGGCCGGCGTTGTTGCCGCCCTGGTAACGCACTACATAGTCCACGGAGCCACCGAGCAGGTCAGTGGCCTTTCCCTTGCCTTCGTCACCCCACTGAGCACCGAGCAGCACAAGTGCGGGCACAGGCGTACACCCCTTCCGGGCGGGGCATGTCCAAGGTCAGGGGCCGTAGCCGCCATATGGGTGTGCCTTGGATGCTGCCCCGGAATAGACGAAGCCCCTGGCGCAATAGCGCAAGGGGCTCTTGCACAAAGATGCTACCCGAGGAAGGACGGACGTGTCGGCTCGCGACCAGCTGCTAGTCGTCATCGACCCGGTCGCCCGGCGCACGGACGGTGAGTCGGTACGGATCGCGAAGGATGTGCTCGGCGCGGCGGCGTCCGTCCGGGTCTGCCTCCCCGATGGCCCCGAGGATTTCGCAAAAGCGCTGGCCAGGAGGGGTGCGAGGCGTCCGGTCGTGGTGGGCGACGACCGCGCTCTGATCCGGGCGGTGGGGGTCCTCCACCGGGAGCGCGAGCTGTCGTCATGTGCGCTTTCGGTCGTTCCCGTGGGCGCCACACAAGTCCTCACACGGGCGCTCGGAGTGCCCTCCGGGGCGGTCGCCGCGGCGCGGGCGGTGCTGGAAGGGGTGGAGCGGCGGCTCGATCTGCTGGTGGACGACCGGGACGGGGTCGTGCTCGGGGAGCTGCGGATTCCGCCTGTTTGTGGTGTGGGGTCCGGTTCTGGCGTGGGGGCCTCTTCTGGCGCCGGGGCTTCCGGCGGGGCCCCTGACGGCCCGGCGGGGGCCGAAGGGCATCGCCCGTGGCTCCGCAGCTGCCAGTCCTTCGTACGCACCCTCGCGTCCCGTCCCTCGCGGGTGGCCTCGGTGCCGGGTCCCGCGCCGGCGCGGCTGCGGGTCGAGGCGGACGGGGTGCTCGTGGTGGACCTGGACCAGCCGGTCGAGGGCGTCTTCCTGACCCCCGGGGACGACGGCTACGCAGAGGTCGAGGTCCGGCGTTCATCGGTGGGCGCGGAGGCGGCGGCACTGAGGGTACGGGCCCGGACGATCACGGTGTCCGGTTCGGATTTCCGCTACCGGGCGGATGCGGTGGTGGCGGGACCGGTCCGCACCAGGACGTGGACGGTCCGGCCGGGGGCGTGGGGGCTTACTTTGCCGAAGTGACGGGGGCATCCATCGCGCCAGGCGGCGCGGCTTGGTGCCATTCGGCGCCATGTGGTGCCACCTAGTGCCATCCAGTGCCATTCCGTGCCCCCAAGAGTGCGCACGCGGGCACGGAGGCGCCGCCAACCGGGTCACCTCCCTCGCGTTTTCGCAGGTCAGGGTGGCCGCACTCGACCCCGTCCGCCACTCGGCGCCACTTGGGGTTGCGCATGGCGCCACCGTGGTGCCATGATGGCGTCATGGACCTCACCCCGTATGTCGACACCCTCCACCGCGAACTCGCGGTGGCCGCCGAAGCCGGCGGCGACGAAGCCCGCGAGCTGGCCGAGCGGCTCACCGCTCCCCTGGAGTCGGCGACCCGGCTGACCCTGCTCAATGTGCTCTCCGCCGCGATGGACGAGATCACCCGTGAACTCGCCCCCGGCTCGGTCGACGTACGGCTGCGTGGCCTCGACCCCGACTTCGTGGTGGTGCTTCCGCAGCACGAGGACCGGAGCGAACCGCTCGAGGCTCCGGCGCCCGCGCCTGCCCCGGTCACCGCCGAGGGCGACGAAGGCGGCACCGCCCGCGTCAATCTGCGGCTGCCGGCCCACCTCAAGGCCCGCGCCGAAGAGGCCGCCGGCCGCGAGGGCCTGTCGGTCAACGCGTGGCTGGTGCGCGCCGTGTCGGCGGCCGTCGACACGGGCGGCGCGGCCAACCCGCGTACCCCCGCGAAGGCCCGGACCATCGGCCAGAGCTTCACCGGCTGGGTGCGTTAGTGCGTTAGTCAGCCCTCGGAACGATCTCACCTACCCCACGTCCCACCAGCGGGGACGCCCCACAGAGCCAAGAGGACGGGACAGCCATGCCTTCTTTCGACACTCCCCAGCCGATCTCGGTCAACGCCAAGGTGGACGCGGGATCCATCCAGTTCGCCGCGTCCGACCGTGCCGACACCGTGGTGGAGGTGGCCCCCCGCAGCCCGGACAAGCGTCAGGACGTGCGGGCCGCCGAGCAGACCGAAGTCACCTGCTCGGGCGGCAAGCTGCAGATCAGGACGCTCAAGCGCTCCCTCGTCGGCCCCTCCGGCACCGTCGACGTGACGGTCGAACTGCCCACGGGCTCGCACGTCGAGATCACCGGCGCCTGGACCCAGGTGCTCGGCGAGGGCCGGCTCGGCG
Source organism: Streptomyces sp. MZ04 (assembly GCF_004684775.1). GTDB lineage: Bacteria > Actinomycetota > Actinomycetes > Streptomycetales > Streptomycetaceae > Streptomyces. The sequence continues at coordinate 5,332 of NZ_SRIC01000302.1, read as the reverse complement.
AGGTCTTCGTGAAGACCTCGTCCGGCGACGTACGCCTCGACACGACCGGGCCGCTCCAGCTGACCGCGTCCCACGGCTCGATCACCGTCGACCGCGTCGAGGGCTCCGCCGAGATCACCACCAGCTCCGGCAGCCTGCGCGTCGGCACCGTCGACGGCACCGCCGTCCTGAAGAACTCGCACGGCTCCACCAACGTCGGCGCCGTCACCGGCGACCTGCGGGTCAGCGGCGCGAACGGCGACATCAGCATCGACCGCGCCGAGGGCTCGGTCGCCGCCACCACCGCGCACGGCACCCTGCGCGTCGCCGAAGTCGCCCGGGGGACCGTCCAGTTGGAGACCAACTACGGCGCCATCGACATCGGCATCCGCAAGGGCACCGCCGCCTGGCTCGACGTCAGCTCCGGCCGCGGGCAGGTGCGCAACACCCTCGAGAACTCCGAGTCCCCGGAGGAGGCCGAGGACACCGTCGAGGTCCGCGCCCGCACCCGCTACGGCAACATCGACATCCGCCGCGGCGCCGGGGCCTGAGCCCCAGGAGCACCGCGCTCCTCAACTCACCTGCTGCCCCAGCCACTTCAGCCACTTCAGCCACTTCAGCCTTCGAATGGAGGGCCCCATGCCTTCTTCTGTCATGCCCACATCATGTCAAGGGGACGGTCAGCTGCCCCCGGCCGCCGTCTCCACCGTCGGTCTGCGCAAGTCGTACGGCGAAAAGACCGTCCTGGACGGCATCGATCTGCGCATCCCGGCCGGGTCCGTCTTCGCGCTGCTCGGGCCGAACGGCGCCGGCAAGACCACCGCCGTCAAGATCCTCTCCACGCTCATCACCGCCGACGGCGGACAGGCCCAGGTCGCGGGCCACGACGTCGCCACCTCACCGGACGGCGTGCGGGCCGCGATCGGCGTCACCGGGCAGTTCTCCGCCGTCGACGGCCTGATCACCGGTGAGGAGAACATGCTCCTCATGGCGGACCTGCACCACCTCTCCAAGCGCGAGGGGCGGCGGGTCGCCGCCGAACTGCTCGAGCGCTTCGACCTCGTCGACGCCGCCAAGAAGCCCGCCCAGAGCTACTCCGGCGGCATGAAGCGCCGCCTCGACATCGCCATGACGCTCGTAGGCAATCCGCGGATCATCTTCCTCGACGAGCCGACCACCGGTCTCGACCCGCGCAGTCGCCACAACATGTGGGGCATCATCCGCGAGCTGGTCTCCGACGGCGTCACCGTCTTCCTCACCACCCAGTACCTGGAGGAGGCCGACGAACTCGCGGACCGCATCGCGGTGTTGAACGACGGGAAGATCGCCGCCGAGGGGAGTGCCGAGGAGCTGAAGCGGCTCATTCCCGGCGGTCATGTGCGGCTGCGGTTCTCCGACCCGGCCGTCTACCGGTCCGCCGCCGACGCCCTGCACGAGGCCACCCGGGATGACGAGGCGCTGGCCTTGCAGATCCCCAGCGGCGGCAGCCAGCGCGAGCTGCGCGCCATCCTCGACTGGCTGGACGCCGCCGGCATCGAGGCGGACGAGCTGACCGTGCACACCCCCGACCTCGACGACGTGTTCTTCGCCCTGACCGGCAGCACCGACAAGAGCAACAAGGCCCAGGAGGCTGTCCGATGACCCCCATGACCCTCGCCGTGCGCGACTCGTCCACGATGCTGCGGCGCAACCTCCTGCACGCGCGGCGCTATCCGTCCCTCACCCTGAACCTGCTGCTCACGCCGGTCGTCCTGCTGCTGCTCTTCGTCTACATCTTCGGCGACGTGATGAGCGCCGGCATCGGCGGCGGCGGCGCCGACCGCTCCGAGTACATCGCCTATCTCGTCCCGGGCATCCTGCTGATGACCATCGGCGGCACCCTCGTCGGCACCGCGGTGTCCGTCTCCAACGACATGACCGAGGGCGTCATCGCCCGCTTCCGCACGATGGCGATCCACCGCGGCTCCGTGCTCATCGGGCACGTCATCGGCAGCGTGCTGCAGGCGGTCATGAGCGTGGTTCTCGTCGGTGCCGTCGGCGTGGCCATCGGCTTCCGCTCGACGGATGCCACGGTCCTGGAGTGGATCGCGGCGTTCGGGCTGCTCGCGCTCTTCGCCCTGGCGTTCACCTGGATCGCGGTCGGGATGGGCATGGTCAGCCCGAACGCCGAGGCGGCCAGCAACAACGCGCTGCCGCTGATCTTCCTGCCCCTCATCTCCAGCGCGTTCGTGCCGGTCGACGCGATGCCGGGCTGGTTCCAGCCGATCGCCGAGTACCAGCCCTTCACCCCGGCCATCGAGACCCTGCGCGGCCTGCTGCTCGGCACCGAGATCGGCAACAACGGGTGGATCGCCATCGCCTGGTGCCTGGGCCTGGCGGTGCTCGGCTACCGCTGGTCGAAGGCGGTGTACAACCGCGACCCGAAGTAGGCCGGGGTCAGGCTCCGAAGAGGGACTCCCGGTGTACGCGCCAGCGCTCCATCATTCCCTCCAGTTCTGACTGGACGAACTCGAAGAAAGCCAGCGTCTCGGCGAGCCGGCGCCCCGCGGGGGTGTCGGCTCCGAGGCTTGTGACGCCGTCGCGCAGGGCGTCCTCCCAGCGCTTGAGGACCGCGTCCCGGTTGCCGAGCGCCTCGTACCACTGGTTGCTGTGCACCCTGAAGATGTCGCGCCTCGAGCCGGGCTCACGCTCACGGGCGACCATGTGCTGCTGGGAGAGATAGCGCACCCCGCCCGACACCGCGGCGGGGCTGATCCGCAGCTGCTCCCCGAGCTCCGCCGAGGTCAGCGCGCCCGAGTCCGAGCTGAGCAGTGCCGCGAAGATCCTCGAGGGCATCCTCGGCATACCGGCCTCGACCAGCTGGGCGGCGAACTTCTCGACGAAACGCGAGTGGACCTCGTCCGGTGCGGGCTCGTTGGGCATGTGCCGATCATCTCCCGTGTCATCTCCCCCGTACGTGCGAGCACAGCCGAGTTTATACGCTTCCTTAACTTCACAACTTTGTGAAAATAGCGTACGTTCTGAATCATGACGAAGGCAATCACCGTCTCCGGACTGCACAAGTCGTTCGGACGGACGCACGCGCTCGACGGCCTCGACCTCGAGGTGGAGACCGGCGAGGTCCACGGCTTCCTCGGCCCCAACGGCGCCGGGAAGTCCACGACCATCCGGGTCCTGCTCGGCCTGCTCCGCGCGGACGCCGGCGCCGCCCAGCTCCTCGGCGGCGACCCGTGGAGCGACGCAGTAGAGCTGCACCGGCGCGTGGCCTACGTACCGGGCGACGTCACCCTGTGGCGGAACCTCTCCGGCGGCGAGGTCATCGACCTGTACGGGAAGCTGCGGGGAGGCCTCGACAAGGCCCGCCGCGCCGACCTCGTGGAGCGCTTCGAACTCGACCCGGCCAAGAAGGGGCGTACGTACTCCAAGGGCAACCGGCAGAAGGTCGCCCTCGTCGCCGCCTTCGCGTCCGATGTCGACCTGCTGATCCTCGACGAGCCGACCTCCGGACTCGACCCGCTGATGGAGGAGGTCTTCCAGAGCTGCGTCGAGGAGGAGCGCGACCGGGGGCGGACGATCCTGCTCTCCTCGCACATCCTCAGCGAGGTGGAGACGCTCTGCGACCGCGTCAGCATCATCAGGAAGGGGCAGACCGTCGAGACCGGTTCGCTGGCCGACCTGAGGCATCTGACCCGCACCAGCGTCACCGCCGAGCTCGCGGGCCCGCCCAACGGGCTCGCGCACCTGCCCGGCGTGCACGACGTCGACGTGGCGGGACACCGGGTCAAGCTCCAGGTCGACACCGACAAGCTGGACGCCGTACTGCGCTCGCTCACCGACTCCGGGATCCGGTCGCTGACCTCGACGCCGCCCACGCTGGAGGAGCTGTTCCTGCGGCACTACCAGGACGGCGTGCGGAGCACCGGCGCCGAGCAGGCGGTAGCGCGATGACCGCCGTCACCGGGAACCCGGCGTTCGCGACCCGCACCGGCGGGGCGCGTCAACTCGCGGGCACGGGCGCCCTGTTGAGGCTCGCGCTGCGCCGCGACCGGGTCATGATGCCGGTCTGGGTGTTCGTCGTCTCGGTCATGGTCCTGTCCATGCCGGGCTCCCTGGAGTCGGTGTACGGCACCGCGGCCGAGCGCGCCGACGCCATGGAGTCGATGAACGCCAACTCCTCGATGCGGGCCATGTACGGGCCTGTCTTCGGGGACTCCATCGGCGCGCTCTCCGCCTGGCGCATCGGCGTCTACGCGGGGGTGCTCGCCGCGGTGATGAGCCTGATCATCGTCGTACGGCACACCCGCGAGGAGGAGGAGACAGGACGCCAGGAGATGGTCTCCGCCGCGATGGTGGGCCGGCGGGCGCCGCTGACCGCCGCGCTGCTCGCCGCGTTCGTGGCGAACACCGCGGTGGCGCTGCTGATCACCGCCGGGATGGCCGGGCAGGGCGCGGGCGGCGCGCTCGCTCTTGGGCTCGGAGTCGCGGGCACCGGCATGCTGTTCGCCACCATGGCGGCGATCGGCGCCCAGCTCACGGAGAGCGCGCGGCTCGCCAAGGGGCTCACGTCGGCGGTGCTCGGCACGGCCTTCGTACTGAAGGCCGCCGGTGATGCGGGCACCCAGGGCGGCTCGTCCGCGCTGACCTGGGTCTCGCCGCTCGGCTGGCTCGAGAACATCCGCGCGTACGCCGGTGAGCGGTGGTGGGTGGTGCTCCTTGTCGCCGCCGCGATCGTGGCGCAGGGCGCCGTCGCGTACGACCTCGCCGGGCGGCGCGACGTCGGGATGAGCTTCCTGCCGACCCGGCCGGGGCCCGCGACGGGCCGCCTCGCCACGGCGGGCGCGCTCGCCTGGCGGCTGCAGCGCGGCAGCGTGCTCGGCTGGACGCTGGGCTTCCTCGCCGCCGGTGTCGTCTTCGGCGGGATGGTGGACGGCGCGGCGGACATCGTCGGCGACAACGAGAACACCCGCGACATCATCGAGCGGATGGGCGGCCAGGCGGGCCTCACGGACGCGTTCCTCGCCACGATGGTCGGCATGCTTGGCATGATCGCTTCGCTGTACGTCGTCGCTTCCGTGCTGCGGCTGCACGGCGAGGAGACGTCGCAGCGGGCCGAGCCGGTGCTCGCGAACGCGGTGGGGCGGCTTCAGTGGGCCGGGGGCCACCTGGTCATCGCCTTCGGCGGTGCGCTGGTTCTGATGCTGGTGGGCGGGCTTGGCCTGGCGCTCGGGTACGGGCAGGACTTCGCGCCGGTGCTCGGCGCGTGCCTGGTTCAGGTGGCGGCGATCTGGGTGCTCGGCGGGCTCGCGGTCCTGCTGGTCGGGGCTTTCCCGAAGGCGGCGGTGGGGGCGTGGGG
>NZ_SRIC01000301.1 GCF_004684775.1 Streptomyces sp. MZ04 | reverse complement strand
AGAAGTGTATAAGAGACAGCCCCCACCCCCGCCACCACCACAAGCGCGACCAGCGCCGGTACCACCACGACCACCGCCCCCGCGCAGAGGCACAGCACGCCCCCGGCGATCAGTGGGACGGACCGTTGCCCGGCCGTACGCAGCAGGATCGCCGCGGCGGCGGCCAGGAACACCCCCACGCCGCCGGGAAGCGCCCAGGCCACCACCCCGTGCAGCGGCTCGGACAGGTCGTAGTGGCCGGTGTCGGCGACCTGGTGGAGGACCTTCTTCATTCCCAGCGCGGTCAGCACGACCCCACCGACGAGCGGCAGATGCAGGAAGGTGTAGACGTCACGTGCGAAGCGGGTCCGGTCGTCGCCGTCCAATGCCGCGAGGTGATGCTCAGGCGCATCGCTCACCCTCCCGAAATACACCCGCCACAGCCCCGCCACCACGAGCAGCCCCACCGCGGCCGCTCCCAATACGGGCCAGGTCAGAGTGGATCCGGACACGCCCACTCCGATGGCGACGATCGACTCGCCGAGGGCGATGATGACGATCAGTCCGTGCCGTTCGGAGAAATGACCCGGTGAGGCCACGCGCCAGCCGGAGCCACCGACGAGGTAGATCCCGAAGTAGTCGACCGCCACGGCGCCGAGCCAGAGCAGCACCTGTGCGCGGCCGCTGAAGGCGCTGCCGACCAGGAGCAGGGCGAACGGCGGCGCCACGGAGAGCAGCGCGGTCCGCCGCAAGGTGGCCCGGAGCGCCAGGTCATCCGGGGCGGACATCCAGTACGTGACGAGATGCAGCACCCGCACAGCCCCGTAGCAGAGTACGAAGACGAGCGGCACCGGCAGCCCGCCGGCCGCGTCCGCGTACACCTCGGGCACGGTCAGCGATACGACCATGACCACGGCCATCACCGCGACGAGCACTCCGAACACCGCCCCGGAGTCGGCCCGCACCACATTCCCCAGCCAGGCGAAACAGGTCCAGCACCACCACAGCAGCGCGAGCACGACGCCCGCGCCGAGCAGCCGCAGCGGGCTCGGGTCGGCCGCCATGAGCGCGGTGACCTGCGTGATGGCGTACACGAAGACCAGGTCGAAGAACAGCTCGGCGGGCGTGACGCGATGCCCGCCCTCCGTCGGAACGATCCGCGAACGCTCACCGCGTGTGGCCATGATTCCCCCTCCCGACCGGACCCCCCGCCCGGTCGAACCCGGGCGGAACAATACCCAACTGCCGTGGAGTAAGGGGCTGTCGGTGCGGAACCCACCGACAGCCGTCAGGGCTCAGGGCGAGGCCACTTGAACTCGATCTCCAGCTCGATCTCCCCGTCACCGATCTCGACCTCTATCTCGCTGCGAAGGTCGTCGGGGATCCGCAGGCTCAGCGTTCTGTCGGATGCGCTGTGCATGTCGGGGTGCGATACCGGCAGCTCTTGATGAGCAATTCGCAGGCCATCTGTACAGGTCAGGAGGATGTCGTCACGCTTACGGGTATGTGACCGCCGTGTTCGCGCTGACTCCGGCGATCCGGCACGTGACGTTGTTCTCCTGGATGTCCAGACGGTCCCGCCACGCGGTCCTGCCGCTTTCGGTGTCCAGGGCCACCAGTTCCATGGCCGTGGAGTCCGGGGTGGTGCCGCTGCCCTTCTCGACGACCGGGAAGAGACCGAGCGCCACCTTCGTCCCGGCCACCGTCGCCACGACCGGCCTCCGCTGTTCACAGGCGGGAGCCACGTCGGTGTCGGCGGGGTCGCGGGTCGCGGGCAGATACCCGTCCGGCAGCGCGCCTTCCGGCTCGGCCGAGCCGAAGGTCTCCCCCGACGCCAGGTCGATGGCGTCGAGCGATCCGCCTCCGGCGGCGTACGTGTACGCCTTCGTCCCGTCGAGCGCCACCGTGTTCAGCCCGCTCGGATTGACCTGAAACTCGGCCGTGGATTCGAACGTCGTCGGCGGGCACGCTGCAGCATCACGTCATCCCCGGTTACGGATGCGGACGCCGTGCCGGGTGCGCATGCGGTGGAGTTCCCACAGGGCCACCGCGGTCACGGACACCGGGCCGCCCAGAACCGCGCACCACTGTGCGGCCGGTGGCCCGTGCGGCATTCCGCCCTCGAGCGCGACGCTGCAGAGCATCAGCTCCCAGACGAGTACGACGGTGAGCGCGGCCGGGAGAGCGGCGTGCACGTTGGACGTGTTGAAGGCATAGCGGGCGGCGTAGGCGGAGGAGAAGCCGAGGAACGGCAGCAGCCAGACGAGGCCGATGAGCAGCCCGAGCCCGATGAGGCCGTTCACCATCGTGCCGTAGTTCTGCTTCACGGCAAGGGCACTGCCTGCCAGTACGAGTCCGACGCCCACGAAGATGCCGACGTACCAGCCCACGGCCTTGAGCGGCTCGCGCAGCCGGGAGCGGAGCAACTGCCGCTGCGCGGGGGGCGCGTAGCGGATGAAGCCCAGGACGACCAGTGGCCCGGTGAAGATGAGCAGCAGCGGGGCAAGGATCAGTTTCACGGCACCGTCGTTGGCGACGCCGCTCCAGCCGTCGTCCGCGCCGTAGGTGTAGACGAGGAGGAGGCTGGCGGCCGCACCCACGAGCGCCCGCCACAACTGCACCTGCGTCACCAGCCGGTCAGCGATATGGCCGGGGCCAGGCTGGTTGAAGATCGCCTCGGCGCGGCGGCGGCTTGAGCGGATCACCGGGATGAGCGGCGAGATGAGGAAGAGCGCGCAGCCGGAACGCCCCCGCCGGACGGGCTGCGGCCGACGCGGGTACGGGTACGGCTGCGGGGGTGGGGGTGGGTATGGGCCAGCCGGCGGCGGGCCGTACGGATCCGGGCCGTTGCCCCCTTGCGGCGGACCGCCCGCCGGTCCCCAGCCCTGGTATCCCCCGTGTGCCACGGTTCCCCTCGCCTTCCTGCGACGCCGACGCTTCTGAGCGCGCGCAGTTTACTGGCCGGAACCGAACGGGTGTCATCGGTGCGTCAGCGGTACTGAGGCCGCGGCACCAACATACGGAGACGTAGGGAGACTTACGGAGAGGCACCCCAGCGTTTCAGTCCCCCCGAGCGCCACTGTGCCACGCGACCGATGGGCGCGTGGCCCGCACGTCCCGCCCCTGAAGCCACTGGGATGCCGTGGACCACTGTCCTCGCGCCGGGCGGTCAGGGCGTTAGCAGGGCGCGCGGTGTTCCTTCGCATCCAGTGCATCCAGCGCATGCGGTCCCTTCACCGATTCACCCTGATCTCGCTCGGCGGGACGCCGTAGGCATGGCGGAACGTGCGGCTGAAGTCCGCGGGGTGGCGGAATCCCCACCGTGCGGCGATCTCACCGATCGGCAGGCGGCGCAGGCCGGGGTCGGTGAGGTCGGCTCGGCAGTGCTCCAGGCGGCGGCGTCGGATCGTGGCGCTCACCGACTCCGGTTCGCTGCGGAAGAGTTGATGAAGAGTGCGTACGGAGATGTGGTGATGCGCGGCGACGGCCGCCGGGCGCAGCTCCGGGTCGGGCAGGTTGTGGTCGATGAAGGCGTTGATGCGGGCGAGGAGTGCCGCCTGGCGCGTCTCCACGGGCAGTCCGTCCTCGTCGCCGAGGTGCGCGGCCAGCAGGGAAGCGGCCAGGTCCACCCCGATGGCGCCGATCCGGGCCAACTCCGCGGGCCCGCAGTCGCGGACGGCGTCCGCAAGGCCCTTCAGGTACGGAACGAGCAGCGCCCCGGATCCGGACCGGGTGGACAGCGGCTCGGCCAACAGCCCGTCCGCCCGCCCGCCGGCCAGCGGAAGAACGGTCCGCGGCAGCCGGAACTGCGTGCTCTGGCAGGGGCGGCCCTTGTCGACGAACTCCACGGCCAGCGGGTGCGACGTGGAGAACAGAGCCATCTCGCCCGCCTCGAGGCAGGCGATACCGCGCCCCTGCTCGAGACGGATCGAGCTGCCGCCCCCGACCAGGACCAGGAAGTAGTCCTCGGGGTCCTGGCGGCGGATCTGGACAGGGGAGCGCCAGGCCGACATCGGGGAGTAGGTGAAGGTCCCCGACGGGCTGTGCGGCAGTTGCACGGTTTCCGCCCGCCCCTTGAAGTCGGACGCGTACGGGCTGCGGAGCGACACGGGCATGATCGCCTGTCCCGCCATGTCCTTCCACCAGCCGAACCGGTCCGGCACCGGAATCGAGTCGGTGTCGACCGTCACCACCGGCCCTGTCGACCCTGCCGGCTTGCTGCTCCGCTCCGCCGTGTCCTCGAGGATGGGCATCCAACAATGATGCAGGGCCGAGGAGTTGGCGGAGAAGAGAAGAAGGCGCTTCGCCCTGAACACGACCACCTTCCAACCACCTTCGGGCAAACGGGAGTTGACGTCACGTGCGGCTCGAACCCGGCGCTCTTCCCCAACCGCCCGCCGCCTGCCATCGTTCCGCCATGTATCCCTACGGGCCGCCTCCCGGACCCCCGCCGCGGATCGACCCGCGTCAACTGCGGCCCAGGCGGCGGTGGTTCATCGTCGCGGGGGTGATCGCGACCCTGTGCGTGGGCATCGGCATCGTGAGCTTCGTGATCACGCTGACCTCCGCGGTGGACTCCGTCGACGACGGCAGGGCGTTCGCCAGCGGGGAGTCCGTCACGGTGCGGATCGCGCCCGACGACGATGCCGCCATTTACGTACGCAGCCCCTTCGTCGCCCGTGCGCACTGCAAGGTCTCGGGTCCGCCCGACTCCGTGCCGCGCGTGATGACGCCCGGCGGGGCGTTCAACGTGACCAAGGGCGACGCCCGTTGGGAGCGGGCGTTCGTGCTCAAGACGGATACGGACGCGGAGTACCGGGTGATGTGCGACGACCCGCGCGGCGTCCTCACCTTCGCCCCCGGCGACTCCACCGACGTCTCGTCCTTCATCGGCGGCATAGCGGTGACCGTCCTCGTGCCGCTCGGCGGGATCCTCGCGGCCGCCGCCCTGGCGATCATCGTCGGCGTACGGCGCGGCAGGCACCGCCGGTGGCTGGAGGCCCAGGCCTATTACGGCTACGGACCCGGCGGTGGTCCTCCCGGTTGACCTTGCCCCTGGGGCAGAGCGCATCGTCCGGCGCACCGGGCCGACAACGGGCCCGGTGACGGAGGATGCCCCCATGGACCCGGACCCGGACCCGCTGCTCACCATCGGTGAGTTCGCCGCCCGCGCGCGGCTCTCGCCCAAGGCGCTGCGCCTGTACGACCGCCTGGGGCTGCTGGCCCCCGCGTACGTCGACGGGGCCACCGGTTACCGCTACTACCGCACGGCCCAGGTGGAGGACGCCCGCACGGTCGTCCTGCTGCGCCGGCTCGGCATGCCGCTCGCGGAGATCGCCGGGGTCGTCGGCCTGGACGGCGAGCGGGCGGCCTTGGCGGTCGCCGCGTACTGGGCGGGTGTCGAGGAGCGCCATGCCGAGCAGCGCACGCTGGCGGGGTACCTCCGTGGACGCCTTTCAGGAAGAGGTTCCGCGATGCATGAGACGTACCAGAAGGACTTCCCGATCGAGATCGTCGACGTACCGGAGCAGTACGTCATCAGCGAGACCCGGCATCTGCTCGCCGAGGAGCTGCCGGTCTGGATCGACGCCTCGACGCGCCGTCTGGAGGAGGCGGCCGAGGCCGAGTGCGGCGGCGCCGCGGGCGCACCGCTCGTCATCTACCACTCCGATGTGACCCAGGACAGCGACGGCCCCGCGGAGGCGTGCGTCCCGGTCAGGGACGCGGCGGCCGCGCGGGCGTGGGCACAGGCCGCGGGGCGCCAGCGGGGCGTCGACTCCCGCGTGGAGCCCGCCCACCGGCTCGCCTTCACCCGCATCACGAAGGCGCAGGTCTCCTACCCGCAGATCCTCGCCGCGTTCCAGGCGGTCGAGGACTGGGCTTCCCGCGAAGGCCTGACGATCACGGGCCCGTGCCGCGAGATCTACTTCGCGGAGTGGGAGACGACGGGCCCCGACGACGAGGTGTGCGACGTGGCGTTTCCCGTGAGCCGGTGAGTCGGCGCCCCGTAAGGGGCGCGGGGCTGACCGCAACTCCGGCGGAGCGCTACCGCACACTCTCCCGCAGCTCGTCCGGGCAGGCGGTGCCGCGCGGGAGCTGGTAGGGGGCGCCCAGGCGGTAGACGCCGGGGCCGGGGGCGAGGAGTTCGGTCCACTTGTCGCCGTCGGCGTTCTCCTCGGCCTCCATCAGGCAGCCGTTGAGGTTGTCGTACACCTTGGGCAGATCCTCGTCGGCTTCGCGCCGCTGCTGGGACTCCTCGGTCTCCCGCGGCCGCTCGACGCCCTTGCCCTCGGCGTCCACGAGGCTCAGCCACGGCGAGTACGGGATGCGGATCAGGACCTTGCCCGGCTTCTTCACCTCGATCGTCCACTCGCCCTGCTCGGCGCGCTTGACGTCGGCGGGCGGATCGGCGAGCGGGTTCGGGTCGGTGACCTCGTACAGCTGCCAGTTCGAGTCCACCCACACCTGCTTCAGATACGGCAGGCCCTTCTCGATGAGCGCGGCCTCGCGCTTGCCGCCGTCGCCGTCGGGCTCGCCGTTGGGCACCACCACGAAGTGCACGGACCAGCGCTGCAGCCACTCGTGGTAGTTGGCCGAGTTGAGGGTGTCGTCGTAGAAGAGCGGGTTGCGCTCCATGTCCGCCTGCCGGTTCCAGCCGCGGGCGAGGTTCACGTACGGGGAGAGCGCGGAGGCCTCGCGGTGGCTGCGCGCGGGCACCACCTCGACGCGGCCCTTCTCCGCGCCGACCTCCTGAAGCTCGTTGACGATCGGCGCCAGCTCGCGCGACCAGGTCGCGGCCGGTGTCGTGTGGACGACGTCGTCCCCGGCCTTGAAGCCGACCCAGCCGATGAAGCCGACTATGGCCACCACGGTCACGTACCACTTGCGGGACTTCGGCACGGCGTACGGCAGCGCGGCGAGCAGCACGACGCCCGCGAAGGACATCGCGAGGCGGGTGATGTTCGAGCCGATCTGCGAGCTGACGAGCCAGACGCCGAGCACGAAGGCCGCGTACACGGCGGTCGTGATCCGCACGGTCTTCCACTGCTTCGGTACGGCGTAGAAGACGAACCCGGCGTAGAGCAGCGGCAGCGAGGCCGACCCGAACGACATCGGCTGCGTACCGGAGAACGGGAAGAGCCACGCGGAGACGCCGACGACGGCGGCCGGCGCGAGCCCGAGCGCGTACGCGCCGGGGTACCGCTTGCTGAGGAACAGCGCGACGGCGACGAGCCCGACGAAGAGCCCGGCCACCGGGCTTCCCATGGTCGCGAGCGCGGCGAACGGCGCGGCCACCAGCGCCTTCGCCCACCGCTTGTAGCGCCAGCGGTGGGGCCAGCAGAAGACGGCGGCGACCGCCATGAGCGCGAACATCTGGCCGAGGCCGTACGTCACGCGGCCCGACACGGCGTTGCAGAACAGCGCGAAGACGCCCGCGAGCGCGGGCCACAGCGGCTGCTTCACCGCGCGGCTGCGGATCAGGATCATCGTGAGCAGCGCGGCGGAGAGCGTGCCGGCGACCATCATCGTGGTCCGCACGCCGAGCACCGACATCAGATACGGCGAGATGACGCTGTACGACACCGGGTGCATGCCGCCGTACCAGGCGAGGTTGTACGCGGAGTCGGGGTGCCGTCCGGCGAACTCCGCCCAGGCGTCCTGGGCGGCGAGGTCTCCGCCGCCGTTGGCGGTGGTGAAGAACCAGACGAGGTGCAGCACGGCCGCGGACACGGTCGCGATGGTCACCGGGTGCCGCAGGAACGGGTGCCGCAGGAACCGGACGTGCCAGGGGGCCCGTTCGGGGGGCGTGGGCTCGGGGCGGCGCTGGGCGGGCAGCTGTATTCGTGCGCCGGTGCGTGTGGTTCCACCGGAGCCGGGCTCAGGATCCGCGTCGTCGGCTCGCGTCGGCTCCGCTGTGGCCACTGAAGGCTCTCCCCGTGTTGTTCCTGTCCTGGGGGCGAGCGCCTGGGGGTTCGTCCCGGAACACCCCTTGACTCATCCCGGCGTACTGCCCCCGAGCTTGTGACGCTAGCACGCAGGGCGGAGGTAGGCCCGGGGTGGTGCCGCCCCCCGCGAAGGGTCCGCCCGACTTCGGCCAACGGCGTTCGCCCGCTTGGCGTATGTGCGGTTGCGGGGCCCGGCGTATGTGGTTACGCCGGGCTCTCGGCCTGTGGTGCTAGCCGACGCGCTTCAGCTTGGCGCCGAAGCCCGGTTCGGTCAGGTCGTCCTGGAGGGCGACCGGCACCTCGATGGCGCCGCCCTTGCCGTCGCCGACGCTCAGCACGCCGACCTTGGTTCCGGCCTTCGCCGTGTGCGGGACGGTCTTGCCCTTCTGGTCATTCAGCTCCAGCTTCACCGTCAGTCCGGACCAGCCGACGGCCGATACGTCCTCGGTGGCGACGACGGGGGACGACCCGCCAAGCCCGTCCTCGACTTCACCCACCACATCGCCCTTCTTCACGATGGCCTTCGCGGTGAGCGCGCCCTGTCCGGCCTCGATGAGCTTTTGGGTGACGTTGGTTACCTCGTCGATGTTGGCCACGCCGTTGTCGCCGTACTGGCCGAGGGCGGCGCCGATGATCGTCTGCGTCTTGCCGCCGACCTTCTTCTCCGCGGCGAAGAGGATGTTGCCGCCGGCCGCGGTGGTGGTGCCGGTCTTGATGCCGATGGCGACGGTCGGGACGAGCCCGAAGAAGTTGTTCTGCTTGTCGCCGTTGAGGTCCTTGTAGCTGGGCTGGCGGGAGATCTCGTTGAAGACGGGGTTCTCCATGGCGGCACGCCCGAGCTTCACAAGATCCTCGGCCGTCGACACGGTCGTCTTGTCGAGGCCGCTGGGGTCCGTGTAGTGGGTGTTCTTCATCCCCAGCTCCTTGGCGGTCTCGTTCATCTTCGCGACGAACTCGTCCTCGGAGTTGCTCTTGGTGTCCCAGCGGGCGAGCAGCTTGGCGATGTTGTTCGCGGACGGCAGCATGACCGCCTGCAACGCCTCGTACTCGGTGATCTTCTGCCCCTCGGTCACCTTGACGACCGACTCGTTGGCCGGCTTCCCCGTCTCGTAGTGCTTCTGCGCTGCGGCGTCGACGGGGATCTTCGGGCCGGGGTCGCCCTTCTCCAGCGGGTGGTCGCGCAGGATCAAATACACCGTCATGACCTTGGCGATGCTCGCGATCGGTACGGGCTTCTGGTCGCCGGAGGTCCCGAAGGAGCCGATGCCGTTCACATCCATCGCGGCCTGGCCCTCGCCCGGCCACGGCATGGACGGCTTACCGCCCTCGAAGCTGACGGTGTCCTGCGCGGTGAGCTTCAGGGTGGGCGTCGGCAGGGGCCGCACGGCCTGTACGACCGCAAAGACGATCACGAGGAGCAGCACCAGCGGCGTCCAGATCTTCACCCTGCGCACGGCGGTGCGGACGGGGGTCTCGGCCGGCGGCGGGGTATTGGTCAGCTCGGCGAGAAGATCAAGCGGCGGCTTGGGCGGCAGCGGCTGCTGGGTGGTGCGCTCGGGCCCTACGTTGCCGGGCGCGGCCGCCTCTGGCTTGGCGCCGGCGGCCGCACCGGGCTGCTGATCGAGCGGCTTGAGCGCGACGAATTTACTGGTGCGCTCGGCGTCGCGTTCGGGCTTGGGGGGTGCCTCTTATACACATCT
>NZ_SRIC01000300.1 GCF_004684775.1 Streptomyces sp. MZ04 | reverse complement strand
GCCATCCCCCCTCCCCTCGGCCGTCGCACGACGCAGCGAGGCGACATACGACGTACCGAGGAAGGTGCCCGTGATGAAGAGCAGCTTCGCGCGGCTGCGTTCCAGGACGTAGGCCGCCTCCGTCCCCTTGAAACGGGTGTTCAGGGGGACCAGGACCGCGCCCGCCGTCACGGCGCCGAGCGCGGAGACGATCCAGTCGAGCGTGTTCGGTGCCCAAACCGCCACCCGGTCACCGGAGTTGACGCCATTGGCCATGCACGCGGCGGCCGCCCGGTCCACGCGCCGGCCGAGTTCCTCGTACGAGATACGGGTGCGGCCCTCGACGACCGCCTCCCGCTCCCCGAACCGCTCGGCGGCCGCCCGGACCAGTCCCGGGATGCTGCCCCACTCCAGGTCGCCGCGCATGGCAAGCCCCTCCGCCGCAGTAGCTGACTATCCGTCAGATTAGCTGTAACCTGACGCGCTGTCAGCAGTCGGGACGACGTATGGCGAAGCCCTGAGGGCCTAGCCACCCGGGGAGGTGCCGTTGCCCATGGCTTCACTCAAAGACGCTACAGCGATAGTCGGGATCGGACAGACCGCGTTCGCGAAACAACTGCCCGAGGACGAGAAGACGTTGGCGTGCCGCGCCGTCGTCGCCGCGCTCGACGACGCGGGCATCGCGCCGTCCGAGGTCGACGCGTTCGCCTCGTACACGATGGAGGAGACGGACGAGGTCGAGATCGCCAAGGCGATCGGCGCCGGCGACGTCACCCACTTCAGCAAGGTCGGCTACGGCGGCGGCGGTTCCTGCGCCACCATCGCGCACCTCGCGGCCGCCGTCGCCACCGGACAGGCGAGCGTCGGCGTCGCGTGGCGGTCCCGGAAGCGGGGCAGCGGCCCGCGCCCCTGGAAGAACACGGCGGTCCAACTCCCCACCCCCGCCCAGTGGACCCGCCCCTTCGGGCTGCTCCGCCCGGCCGACGAGATCGGGCTGCTCGCCCGCCGCTACATGCACGAGTACGGCGCGACCCGCGACCACCTCTTCAACGTCGCCCTCGCCTGCCGCAACCGCGCCAACCAGAACCCGGCCGCGATGATGTACGAACGCCCGCTGACCCGCGACATGTATATGACGTCCCGCTGGATCAGCGAGCCGCTCTGCCTCTTCGACAACTGCCTTGAGACCGATGGCGCGTTGGCGTGCGTCGTCGTCTCCGCCGAGCGGGCCCGGGACTGCCGCCAGAAGCCCGTGTACGTCCACTCCGTCGCCCAGGGGCTGCCCGCGCAGCACCACGGGATGGTCAACTACTGGAACGACGACCCGTTGACGGGCCCGGCGTGGACGGCGGCCCGACACCTTTGGAAACAGGCGGACTTCGGGCCGGAGGATGTGGACGTGGCGCAGATCTACGACGCCTTCACGCCGCTGATCCCGCTGTCGCTCGAAGGGTACGGCTTCTGCGGCCGCGGCGAGGGCGGCGCGTTCACGGAGGGCGGCGCCCTGGAGAGCGGCGGCCGCCTGCCGATCAACACCGGGGGCGGCGGCCTGAGCGAGGCGTACGTACACGGCTTCAACCTGATCAACGAGGGCGTGAAGCAGCTGCGGGGCACGAGCACGGCGCAGGTGCCGGATGCGGCCACTTGTCTGGTGACGGCGGGAGAGGGAGTCCCGACGTCCGCGGTACTGCTACGGGCCCCGTAAGGGGCGCGGGGAACTGCGCGAGCAACCACAACCAACCCGCAGCCGCAGCCGCAGCCGCAGCCGCAAAAGGACACCCACATGGCAGACGCAACGCAACAGACCGAGCCCCTACTGACGCCCACGATCGACACAGACGGCGCCCCCTTCTGGCAGTACGCCGCTCAGGGCGAACTAAGAATCCAGGCCTGCGCCAACCCCGGCTGTAAGGAGCTCCGCTTCCCGCCCCGCCCCTGCTGCCCCCATTGCCAGTCCTTCGACAGCGAATGGCGCAAGATGACGGGCCGCGGCCGCATCTGGTCCTACGTACGCCCGCACCCACCCCTGCTCCCCGCGTACGCGGAACAGGCCCCGTACAACGCGATCATCGTCGAACTGGCCGACGCCCCCCGCATCCGCCTGGTCGGCAATCTCGTCACCGCCCCCGACGCCCCGCTGAACTCCGTCGACCCCGAACGCCTCCGCATCGGCGCGAAGGTCCAGATCGCCTTCACCGACATCGACGGCATAGCGATGCCCCGCTGGCTCCTGGAGCGACCATGAGCCCCGGAACCCTGAACGTGAGCACCGACAACGAGACGGGCGTCGCGACCGTCACCCTCGACCGCCCGGCCCGCCACAACGCCATAGACCAGGACACGGCCGCCGAACTCATCGCCACCTGGCGAGAGTTCCGCTTCGACGACACCGTACGGGCCATCGTCCTCACCGGCGCCGGCGAGAAGGCCTTCTGCACCGGCATCGACCGCGACACCGACGTACCGCAGCCCGGCTCCCCCTACTCCATGGACGATCCGCTCGTGACCATCGGCCCCAAGGCCAACGACCTCTGGAAGCCGGTCGTCGCCGCCGTCAACGGAATGGCGTGCGGCGGCGCCTTCTATCTGCTCGGCGAGGCGGAGTTCGTGATCGCCGCCGAGCACGCCACGTTCTTCGACCCGCACACCACGTACGGCATGGTCAGCGCCTACGAGTCGATCCACATGGCGCAGCGGATGCCGTACGGGGAGGTCGCACGGATGTCGCTGATGGGCTCGGCGGAACGGATCTCCGCACGGCGTGCGTACGAGACGGGCCTGGTCTCCGAGCTCACCACACCCGCCGAGCTGCTGCCCGCCGCCACGCACGCCGCCGAGGTCATCGCCTCCCAGCCGACCGAGGCGGTCCAGGGCACGGTGCGCGCGCTCTGGTCGTCCAGGGAGGCCGCCCGCGCGCACGCCCTGGCACAGGCGCCGCATCTGATCACGCTCGGCAATCTGCCGCCGGAACGGCAGGCGGGACTGTTCACGGGCCGCGGCTCCGGCTACCGGACGAGATGACCGGCGTACGGAAGATGACCGGAGTACGGAAGAAGAGATGACCGGGGTACGGAAGGGGAGATGACCGGGGTACGGAAGGGGAGGGTGGCGTGGGTCACACAGACGGCGTAGCGTCAGCAGTGGCGGCCGCCGTCTAGCCCCTTCCAAGCCTGGTACGACGGCCGTCCCACCGGCAGGGAAGCCCCGAGTCCTTAGGACCGGGCCGTCCCGGTCCCCCGCTCAGCGTCCAGCGCGTAGACGCACCGGTCCTTGCTGCACGCGTACACGACGCCGTCCCGCACCACCGGCGCCCCGGTGATCTCTCCCCCGGTGGCCAGCTTCCAGCGCAGGCGGCCGTCGTCGGCCTTCAGTGTGTACAGCAGGTGGTCGGTCGAGCCGAAGTGGATGCGCCGGTCGGCGACGACCGGCGTGCCGACGACCTCGCCGCCCGCCTGGAACCGCCACTTCGGCGTGCCCGTCACCGCGTCCAGCGTGTAGAGGCCCTTGCCGCTGCCCACGTGGACATGGCCGTCGGCGACGAGCACCGGCTCGATCGACGCCCGGGACTCCGTGGCGATGCGCCAGCGATCACGGCCGTCGGTGGCGTCGAGGGCGTACACAGTGCCCAGGTAGTCGGCGAGATACACGCCGCCGCCCGTCACCGCGGGCCCCGGCGCGAACGCCGGCGGGCACAGGAAGACGGCGGGCGCCTCGAAGTGCCAGCGGACATGGCCGCCCGCCACGTCGATCGCGAGGACGCGCGTCCCGGCGGACACGTATACGTAGCCGTCCTCCGCCTGCGTCAGGCGGACCGGTACGCCGCCGCAGGAGGCCGCGTCGCCGATCGGGTACGACCAGCGCTCCTCGCCGGTGCGTGCCTCCAGGGCGCGCAGGCGCGCGTTCTGCCAGACGTAGACCGTGCCGTCGTGGATGACGGGGCCCGCTTCGGGGGTCTCGAAGTCGGTCTGGGCTCCGGTGATCTCCCAGAGCTTCTCGCCGTTCGCCGCCTCCCAGGCCTGTACGCCGCCGCCGCGCGTGCCGGTGACGACCGTGCCCCGGTCGGCGTGCAGGGAGTACACCCAGGCGTCGGTGGGCAGCCGCCACAGGTCCGAGCCGTCGGCGCCGTCGAGCGCGTACAGCGTGGGGCCGTCGGAGGCGTGGATACGTCCGTCGGCGACCGCCATGGACCAGGCGACGTCCCGCGTCTTGAAGCTGCGGCGGCCCGTGCTCACGTCCAGGGCGTGCACCTCGAAGGACGTGACGTAGACCAGGTTCCCGGCGACGGCGGGCGTGCCCCATACGTCGTTGGACATACGGAACCGCCATGGGCGCCAGGCAGCACCCGCGTCCGGCGCCACGGTGGGCGCGGGCACCACGGGGTCGGCGCCGTTCGCCGCGGCCTTGGAGCGCGACCAGGACGCGGCGAGGCCGGCCTCGGCGGGCGGTGCGGCCACGGCTGCGGCGCGGGCGTCGGCCACCTTGGGTCCGGGCCCGATCGGCACCTTCGCCCCGGCGAGGCGCACCGGCCCCGCGTCCGGTACGCCGCCGAGCTGCGGCGGCTGGGACGGCTGGGCGGGCGGCGCGTGCGAGGGCTGCGGCGCGGCGGCGGGGGCGGCGCCTCGTCCGCCGCTCCGGCCGGAGGAGGAGGCGGGGACCCGTGCGGGCGGGCGGCCGCCCCTGCGGGCCTCGATGAGGGCGACGGCACGCTCCGGCAGCCACGCGGACGCCGTACCGCTGTCGCCGTCCTCGCTCTCGGAGGCGAAGAGGTGCGGCGCGAGCTGGGCCTGGAGGTCGGCGGGGCTGGGCCGCAGCGCCGCTTCCATCTGCATGCACGTCTCGATGAGCGGACGCAGCTCGTCCGGGAGTCCCTCGAGGTCAGGGCCTTCGCGGAGGAGCATGAAGACGGTCTCGACGGGGTTCGCGCCGTGGAAGGGCGCGTGCCCGGTGGCGGCGAAGACGAGCATCGAGCCGAGCGAGAAGACATCGCTGGCGCCGGTGACGCTGCGCGAGTCCTTCGCCTGCTCGGGCGACATGTACGCGGGGGTGCCCACGGCGACGTTCGTCATGGTCAGCCGGGTGTTGGAGACGCCGGACGCGATGCCGAAGTCGATGACGCGGGGGCCGTCCTCGACGACGAGTACGTTCGACGGCTTGAGGTCGCGGTGGACCAGGCCCGCGCCGTGGATGGACTCCAGGGCCTCGGCCACGCCCGCCGCGAGCCAGCGCACGGCCTGGGTGGGCAGCGGCCCGTGCTCATTCACTATTTCTTCGAGGGAGGGCGCGGGAACGTACGCGGTGGCGAGCCACGGCACCGCGGCGCGCGGGTCGGCGTCCACGACGGCGGCCGTATAGAAACCGGACACGGCCCGTGCGGCCTCGACCTCGCGCGTGAAGCGGACCCGGAACAGCTGGTCCTCGGCGAGCTCGGTCCTGACCGTCTTGATCGCCACACGCCGCCCTGACGCGGAGCGCGCGAGGTAGACAAGGCCCATGCCTCCGGCTCCGAGCCGGCCGAGCACCTCGAACGGGCCGATCCGCCTCGGATCGTGCTGCGTCAGCTGATCCACCACTTGCCCTGCCACCTCCCCGTACGCGGGCACCGTATCGAGCGGCCCCGTGCAGCGTCTCACCACCGAGCCGCTACGGCGGCACGCACCCTGATTCTTCCTGTCCGGGGCGACGGTTGCGAACCGGGGGCGGGATCGGGGTGTCTCGGGACAAAGGAGACGCAAGAAGGGGCGTAAGGGGAAGAAGAAGCGTCAGAGGCGCTCGATTCGAACACCTGCTCCAATTTGGAGGGGGTCGAAATCCGCCACCGGACCCGGGATGCCTCGCGGACCGAATCAGGCGGATACCGAGACGAATACCGCCCCCAACCCCATTTGCACTCGGCCGAATCGCGCTCCGATCACCCCTCGGTAAGCTGACGGCATGACAGGACAGGTACGTACCGTCGACGGCCGCGTGGCCGGTCGGCGCGGTCAGGCGACGCGTCAGAAGCTGCTCGACTGCCTCAGCGAGATGCTCAGCTCCTCGCCCTACCGGGACGTCAAAGTCATCGACGTCGCCCGGAAGGCGGGGACTTCACCAGCGACCTTCTACCAGTACTTCCCGGACGTCGAGGGCGCCGTCCTGGAGATTGCCGAGCAAATGGCCGCCGAGGGCGCCGAGTTGACCCAGCTCCTCGACGGGCGTTCCTGGGTCGGCAAGGCGGGGTGGCAGACCGCTCAGGAGCTGGTCGACGGCTTCCTCGACTTCTGGCGCAAGAACGACGCGATCCTCAGGGTCGTCGATCTGGGTGCCGCCGAGGGTGACAAGCGCTTCTACAAGATCCGCATGAAGATCCTCAACTCGGTCAACAACTCCCTTACGGACACGGTCAAGGAACTCCAGGCCAAGGGCAAGGTCGACAAGGACGTCAGCCCGGCGGCCATGGCCGGTTCGCTCGTGGCGATGCTCGCCGCGGTCGCCTCGCACCAGCGGGGATTCCAGACGTGGGGCGTCAAGCAGGCCGAACTCAAGCCTAATCTGGCGTTGTTGGTGCATTTGGGAGTGACGGGCAAGAAGCCGACGAAGTAGCCCCTGGGGGCTCCCGTCTTTTTGTCCTGTCAGCCACAGCGGCGGATCACGCTTGTGATCCGCCGCTGTGGTCCCCGCGGGTTCGCGGTTCTCGTCTGCGGGTTCGCGGTGGCTGGTCGCGCCCACGCGGCGGAGCCGCATATGTCACAGCCCCGCGCCCCTTTGGGGCGCTGTCAGCTCCGTCTCTCCAGGCGGAACAGGCGGATCTCCCGTTCCACGCGGGATTGATACGTGGCGTACGGCGGCCAGAAGGCCAGCACCGCGTCCCACGCTTCCTGCCGCTCCTCGCCCCTCAACAGCCTTGCCCGCACCGGGATGTCCTTGCCCTGC
Source organism: Streptomyces sp. MZ04 (assembly GCF_004684775.1). Taxonomy (GTDB): domain Bacteria; phylum Actinomycetota; class Actinomycetes; order Streptomycetales; family Streptomycetaceae; genus Streptomyces. Next base: position 2,791 of record NZ_SRIC01000300.1, on the reverse strand, counting down.
CAGCTGACGTCGGCGTCCGGGTTGGCCAGGAGGTTGGCCGTCCACGCGGGGTGGCCCGGTCGGCCGAAGTTCGAACCGATCAGCAGCCAACCGCCCGTGTCCTTCTCCGGCATGCACGCGAGCGGCGTACGCCTCGGCAGTCCGCTCTTCGCGCCGCGCGCCGTGAGGATGACGCCGGGCAGCATCGTCGCGCTGAGCAGGACCTTGCCGCGGGTCAGACGGTGCACCGTACGGTCCATCGCCGGGATGAAGTGCGGGGCGATCTTGGCGAAGGCGCGGGTGGAGGACACCTTCTGGATCAGACGCAGACCTGGCGGCATCAGACGGCCTCTTCCAGAGCGGCGGCCGGCCCGCCCTCGAACAGGCCCGCCCGTTCCGCCGCCCGCGCCCGCAGCCGGTGCACCGGGCCGAAGAGCAGCTCGTCGCTGGACGCCCGCTTGAAGTACAGATGCGCCTCGTGCTCCCAGGTGAAGCCGATGCCGCCGTGCAGTTGTACGGCTTCGGACGCGGCCACCCGCAGCGCGTCGAGGCCCTGGGCGAGCGCGAGCCCGCCCGCCCGTTCCGCGCCCTGCCCGCCGAACCCGGCGGCCTCGGCACCGGCGGCCCACGCGGCGTAGTAGGCGGCCGAGCGCGCGGCCTGGACCTGCACGTACACATCGGCCAGGCGGTGCTTGACCGCCTGGAAGGAACCGATCGCCCGGCCGAACTGCTCTCGCTGCTGTACGTATTCGACGGTCCGCTCCATCACCCGGTCCGCCGCGCCGACGGCCTCCGCGGCGACGACGGTGGCGGCGACATCACCGACCGCGGCCAACGCCACCGGCACATCCGACTCGTCCGTTCCCAGCAACTCCGCTTCCACGTCGCGCAGTTCGACACGGGCCTGGGTCCGGGTCTCGTCGAGCGCGGTCTGCCGGGCGCGCACCATGCCGGGCGCCCCATCGCGTACGAGAAAGAGGAGGGTACGGGAGCGTGCGAAGCCTCCCGCGTGCGCGGCCACGACAAGGAGGCCCGCGTTGTGTCCGTCGAGCACTTGCTCGGCCTGCCCGTACAGCCGCCACACCCCGTCGGAGAGCCTCGCCTGTACGCCGCCCGCGCGGCCGCCGCCCGACCAGTCGCCGGAGTTGTCGCCGACGAGGCCGAGGGCCGTGGCGAGTCCGGTGCCGGGGACGGCGAGCGCGGCGGTCAGCTCGCCGGCGGCGATGCGGGGCAGCAGCTCGGCGCGCTGCTCCTCGGTGCCGAGGGAGAGGATCAGCGGGGCGGCGAGGACCGCGGTGGCGAAGAGCGGGGTGGGGGCGAGGGCCCGCCCCAACTCCTCGCACCCCAGGGCCAGTTCGGCGGTGGTGCAGCCGACTCCTCCGTATGCCTCCGGGAGGGCGAGGCCGGGCAGACCGAGCTGTTCGGCGAGGGCGGCCCACAGGGCGGAGTCATGGCCGGCCGGGGTGCGTACCGCGGCTTTTACCTCGTCGGGGCCGCAGCGTTTGGTGATCACTTCGCGAAGGGTGCGGCGGATCTCGTCCTGCTCCGCACTGAAGGCGGCGTCCATCGGCAGGCTCCTCCCCAGGGCCCGGCGGCCCGGTACCCAGATCTGACGGGCCGTCATGCTAGGACGGTGGCGGCGATATGCACAGAGCGCTGACGTGACGCGATGCGATCCCGGCTCTCGGCCCGGGTGCTGAATCTGATGTACCGTCAGATTCATGGCTGCTGCTGATACCGCTACCGCCGCCCGTGCCACTTCCCGTTCCCGCAAGGTCGCCGTCGTCGGTGTCGCCCTCTCGGACTGCGGCCGGGTCGACGAGGCCACGCCGTACGCCCTGCACGCCCAGGCCGCCCGCCGCGCGCTCGCCGACTCCGGGCTCGGCCGCGACGTCATCGACGGCATCGCATCGGCGGGCCTCGGCACCCTCGCCCCGGTCGAGGTCGCCGAGTACCTGGGCCTCAAACCCCGCTGGGTGGACTCGACTTCGGTCGGCGGCGCCACCTGGGAGGTGATGGCCGCGCACGCGGCGGAGGCGATAGCGGCGGGGCGGGCGAACGCCGTACTCCTGGTGTACGGATCGACGGCGCGCGCGGACATCAAGGCGAAACGGCGTACGTCGAATCTGTCGTTCGGCGCGCGGGGACCGCTGCAGTTCGAAGTCCCGTACGGGCACTCGCTGATCGCCAAGTACGCGATGGCCGCGCGCCGCCACATGCACGAGTACGGCACGACGCTGGAACAGCTCGCCTCGGTGGCCGTGCAGGCACGGGCGAACGCCGCGACCAACCCGGACGCGATGTTCCGCGACCCGATCACGGTGGACGAGGTCCTGGACGGCCCGATGATCGCGGACCCGTTCACCAAACTGCACTGCTGCATTCGTTCCGACGGCGGGTGCGCGGTGCTGCTGGCCGCCGAGGAGTACGTGGCCGACTGCGCGTCGGCGCCGGTCTGGGTGCTCGGCGCGGGCGAGCACGTCTCCCACACGACGATGTCGGAGTGGGACGACTTCACCGTCTCCCCGGCGGCGGTGAGCGGCCGGCTGGCGTTCGAGCGGGCGGGGGTGCGGCCGGCGGACGTGGACGTGGCGCAGATCTATGACGCCTTTACGTATATGACGCTGGTGACGCTGGAGGATCTGGGTTTCTGCGCGAAGGGCGAGGGCGGCTCGTTCGTGGAGAAGGGCCGCCTGCTGCGGGACGGGGAGCTCCCCACGAACACGGACGGCGGCGGACTCTCGGCCCAACACCCGGGAATGCGGGGCCTGTTCCTGCTGGTGGAGGCGGTGCGGCAGCTGCGGGGGGAGGC
>NZ_SRIC01000299.1 GCF_004684775.1 Streptomyces sp. MZ04 | reverse complement strand
CGAGCTCTACACAAGGCTATTCGTCGGCAGCGTCAGATGTTTATAAGAGACAGAGCCCTGGCGGGGAACCCGCACACCCTCCTCCTGGACGAGCCCGCGGCCGGCCTGGACAGCGCCGAGACCGCGGCCCTCACCCGCCTGCTGCGCGCCCTCGCGGCCGACGGCATGGCACTGCTCGTGGTGGAGCACGACCTGGATTTGGTGGCGGACCTGGCCGACACCGTGTACGTCATGACGGCGGGCCGCATCGTCACCTCGGGCCCGCCGACGGAAGTGCTCCACAGGGCGGCGCCATGAGAACCGGCGTCGCGCTCCACCAGGCCCACGTCCGCTACGGCCCCCTGGAAGCCCTGCACGGCGTGACCCTCGCCGCCCAGCCCCACGGCCTCACCGTCCTCCTCGGCCGCAACGGCTCCGGCCGCACCACGACCCTGCGCGCCCTGGCCGGCACGGCCCCCCTCTCCGCGGGCACCGTCACCTGGGACGGCAGGGACGTCACACGGCTCACCCCGTACGAACGCGCGAGGCGAGGCCTGTGCTTCGTACCGGACAGGCAGGCGACCTACGGCACCCTCACGGTCCGCGAGAACCTCGAGCTGTCAGGGGGCAACGAGGGCGACTTCACCCCGGCCCTCGACGCGTACCCCGAGCTGCGTCCCCTCCTCCCCCGCCGGGCAGGCACCCTCTCCGGCGGCGAGCAACGCATGCTGGCCCTCTCCCGCACCCTGCTGGCCCGAGCCAGGGTGATCCTCGTGGACGAGCCCACCCAGGGCATGTCACCACCGGTGGCGTCCCGGACGTACGAACTCCTCATGGCCCTGGACGACACCTGCGTGATCACCGCCGAACAGCGACTGCCGCCCGGCGTACGCGAACGCGCGAGCCGGACGGCAGTGGTGGTGCACGAACTGCGAAGGGGCGAGGTCGTGTTCAGCGGCGAGGCGGCCGAACTGGCCGAAAGACCACCGCCCGAGGAATGACCTCAGGACCGCTTGGCCCCCGCCCTAGGGATGATCAGCTCCACGCCGACGTCCAGCACATCGGGACGGCTCCCGACCGTCTTCCTGTTGGCCTTGTGCAGAGCCTGCCAACCGCCCTTGACCTTGTAGCGCCGGGCGATCGAGCTCAGCGTCTCGCCCTTCTTGACCACATGCACCCTGCCGTGCCCGTCCCGGATCTCCTTCGGGATCTTCTTCGAACACACGGGCCAGGCGTCCCACCCCTGCGTCCGCAGCACCTTCTCGGCGACCTTGATCTGCTCTTCCTTGGTGGCGAGATCCGCACGCGGCGCGTACTTGAGCCCGCCGTGCGCCTCCCAGGTGGGCTGCCAGAACTGCAGCCCCCCGTAGTAGCCGTTCCCGGTGTTCACGTCCCACCGGCCGCTGCTCTCGCACTGGGCGAGGCAGGTCCACGGCCCCTCGGTACGGGAGCAGTCGTACGCCGCGGCGGCGGCAGGAGGACCGGGCAGCGGCGGCGGAGGAACAGCCGACGCGGCCGCCGGCACGACCGTCGCCGGCAGGGACACCGCGGTGGCGAGCAGCGCGGCGGGCCACAGCGACCGGCGCCGCTCGATCGACATCGGAATCATCCGCATCGGGTACATCCGGCCACGCTAGGCAGGGCGGCAGCGGCGCTGAGCCGTGCCGCGCCCGCCATGGACATGGCCCCACCCGGTCGGACGACCGGGCAGGGCCACGCCCTGAGTGGCCCGGCTCAGAGGTCGAGCCGCTGCCCCGGCACGATCATGTTCGGATCACCGCCGATGACCGCCTTGTTGGCGGCGTAGACCTGACGCCAGTCGACGCCGTGCGCCGCCCCGATCCGGCTGAGGGTGTCCCCTTGCCGGACGGTGTAGTCACCGCGGCCGGAGCCCCGGTCGGTGTGGCTCGGCGTACGGTCCCGCTCCTTCACGGGCCGCTCCTTGACGGCCTTGGGCGCCGCGGGAGCCGCGGGTGCGGCGGGAGCCGCCGCCCCCGGCGCGCTGCCGGACGCTCCCGCCCGTGCCGAGCACGTGGGCCACGCGCCCCACCCCTGAGCGCGCTGCACCTTGGCGGCGACAGCGATCTGCTGCGCCTTGGATGCCCTGTCGGCGGTCGCCGCGTAGGCCCCTCCGCCGTACGCGCGCCAGGTACCGGCGGAGAACTGCAGTCCTCCGTAGTAGCCGTTGCCGGTGTTGATGTTCCAGTTTCCGCCGCTCTCGCACTGAGCGATGCGATCCCACACTCCGCTGTCCGCCGCTCCGGCCTGGCCGGTGGCGGTGAGCAGTCCCAGCGGGGCGAGCAACGCCGCTCCGCCGATCACTGCCGTCCTGCGAACGCGCTTGGGATGTGCGGACATGTATGTCCCTCTCGAAGGACCCAGGCTCCCCCTGGTGCCGTGGGCCTCCTCGCGCATCTGACGCCGGAGGTCCACTCCACCCCGTCCGCCGGAGTCGGCACTCTCGTGCCGCGGTGCTAGAGCTGGCTGGTGCGGCCGACGGACGTACCTGAGCGGTGCTCGCTGCACACGAGGGTGGAATCTAGGAGCCCGCTCGCCCCGATATCAACCAACTCCTTGTCATTCCAGGCCAGTTGACTGTTACCAGCAGTATCGGCGATTTTCGGCCATCCACTTAATTCCCTGATTTCAGTATTTGTCGACCCGATGGCGAGATGATCTGTGACCCACCTCACCGCTCCAACTTCCCTGTACTCAGCAGGCGTTGGCGCGGAGTGACGGATTCCGCCGAACAACTCACCCTCCGCTGCGGATGGTTCGATTCCGTTCGCCTTCGCGCGTGACTTGCGCCACTGATCGCCCGTTGTCTCCTTATGAGCCGGACACCGCCGGCTCCCACGCATCGATTCCGAGGAGCCACCCGTGCCGCGCATGCTCGACGTCGGCGACGACGTACGCGCCGAGATCGGCGACGAAGAAGCCGACCGGCTGCTCGCCGGAGAGAACGCCCCGGGCAGTTACGACTGCACGTCCTGCCGCACCCCGGGCGACTCGGAGCAGGAACGCACCAGCACGGTCCTGTTCATCGGCGACGAGACCGCCGTGCTCGCCTTCGCCCACGCCACCTGCCTGCCCTCCCAGATCGTCCAGGTCTCCGAGGAGCAGCTCCAGGGCGCCGTACGCTCGATCACCGGCGATGACGGCACGAGGCCCGCCGGAGGAGTACCCGACCAGGCCGTCCTCGGCGTGACCAGCGGTCTCGTCCTCATCGAGGGCGAGCTGCACCCCGCGCTCGTCGTCGAGCCGACCGGCGCCATCGCGCGCCCCGGCGCCGTCGCCGGCGGCGGCGACGACTTCCTGCCGCTCCTGATCGAGCAGGGCTTCATGCCGGTGGCCTCGCTGGACACCGTGCCCGACGTACTGCACGGCTGGTCGGTGCTGCTCGCCATGGGCCAGCTGCACGCCGTGCTCCAGCCCGGCGGCACAGTGGGGTCTCCCCTGCACGAGCGAAGCCGAGCGCTCGGGGAAGGCTCCCCCGTCGCCTGGTGGCAGGCGCACCACCCGCTCCAGGTCACCGACGCCTGGCGGGCCGCGGCCAACAAGCTGCAGACGGTGCTGCTCTTCGCGGCGCCGGTCGGCTCCATCGGCCGCCAGCCCCGCGAGGACCTGCTGCGCGGCGCCCTGGACAACGCGGCGGCGCACGGGCGTCTGGTGGCGGCCGCGATGCCGCTCGCGGGCACCTGAGCCGACCGCGCCGGGGCCGCGCCACGAGCCGCGCATGCGCCGGTCACACTCCCGGCGCCACGCGAAAGCGGCGCGGCCCCCGCATCCGTACGCGCATGGGGTCGTTGGCACATACGTGCACACATACGACCCCACTCGCCACCGGCCCGCGTACCAGAACCCCATCCCGTCCATGCGCTCGGCGCAGGACACCGGGGGCTCCTACTCGGCCACGCCGATCTACGACGCGTTGTACTCGGAGTACCGCAGGTCGTTCAAGGCCCTGCCGGGTGACCGGAGCGGTGAGGAGGATCTGGGCTTCACGGCCTTCGGCTCCACGCCGTACGCCATGCACCGCGTCGGCGACCGGCAGGGCCCGCGGCACAACACGCTCAGCCAGCTGCACGTGACGCGCTACGGCCAGGAGCAGCACGGCACAGGACACCACCAGTTCCCCGCGGCGCTGCCGCCGGGACCGCGCAGGGAGTACTGAGGCACCGCACACGGGTGAGGCCCCGCCTTCTTCAGATTCTTCAAAGAATTCAAAGAAGGCGGGGCCTCACCCGTTCGTTCCTGCGTGGCTGCTACTTCTTGCGGCCGCGCTTCTCGCGCACACGCACCGAGATGTGGATCGGCGTGCCGTCGAAGCCGAACTCCTCGCGCAGCCTGCGCTCCACGAAGCGGCGGTAGCCGTGCTCGATGAAGCCGGAGGAGAAGAGGACGAAGCGCGGCGGCTTCGTGCCCGCCTGCGTGCCGAAGAGGATGCGGGGCTGCTTGCCGCCGCGGACCGGGTGCGGGTGGGAGGCCACAAGCTCGCCGAGGAAGGCGTTCAGACGGCCCGTCGGGACGCGCGTCTCCCAGCCGGCCAGGGCCGTCTCGATCGCGGGGACCAGCTTGTCCATGTGCCGGCCGGTCGTCGCCGACACATTGACCCGGGGCGCCCACGCGACCTGCTGGAACTCGGTCTCGATCTCCCGCTCCAGGTAGTAGCGGCGCTCCTCGTCGAGGGTGTCCCACTTGTTGTACGCGAGGACGATGGCGCGGCCCGCCTCGACGGCCATCGTCACGATGCGCTGGTCCTGGATGCTGATCGACTCGCTGGCGTCGATCAGGATGACCGCGACCTCCGCCTTCTCGACGGCGGCGGCGGTGCGCAGGGAGGCGTAGTAGTCGGCGCCCTGCTGCAGGTGGACGCGCTTGCGGATGCCCGCCGTGTCGACGAACTTCCAGACGATCCCGCCGAGTTCGATGAGCTCGTCGACCGGGTCGCGGGTGGTGCCCGCGAGCTCGTTGACGACCACGCGGTCCTCGTTCGCGACCTTGTTGAGCAGCGAGGACTTGCCGACGTTCGGGCGGCCGATGAGCGCGATGCGGCGCGGGCCGCCGATGGCGGCGCCGAAGGTCTGCTCGGGCGCCTCGGGCAGCGCGTCCAGGACGGCGTCCAGCATGTCGCCGGTGCCGCGGCCGTGCAGCGCGGAGACGGGGTGCGGCTCGCCGAGGCCGAGGGACCACAGGGCGGTGGCGTCGGCCTCGCCGGACGGGCCGTCGACCTTGTTGGCGCACAGCACGACCGGCTTGCCCGCCTTGCGGAGCAGCCGCACGACGGCCTCGTCCGTGTCGGTGGCGCCGACGGTGGCGTCCACGACGAAGACGACCGCGTCGGCCGCCTCGATCGCGTACTCGGCCTGGGCCGCGACGGACGCGTCGATGCCGAGCACGTCCTGCTCCCAGCCGCCGGTGTCGACGAGCTTGAAGCGGCGGCCCGCCCACTCCGCCTCGTACGTCACGCGGTCGCGGGTGACGCCGGGCTTGTCCTCGACGACGGCCTCGCGGCGGCCGATGATGCGGTTGACGAGGGTCGACTTGCCGACATTGGGGCGGCCGATGACGGCGAGGACGGGCAGCGGGCCGTGGCCCGCCGCCTCGATCGCGCCCTCGACGTCCTCGACGTCGAAGCCCTCCTCCGCGGCGAGCTCCATGAACTCCGCGTACTCGGCGTCGCCAAGCGCCCCGTGCTCGTGCTCCGAGCCCTCGGGCTGGATCTGGTCGTTCATGAAGTCCGTACCTCGTTGTTCATCGTGGTGATCGGTGGACCGTCTCTCTCTGGCGACGGGCCACTACTTGATAAGTCTCACTCAGCGCCCGGTCTGGCGCCTGGCGTTCTCCAGGTGGGCGGTGAGCCGCCCCTGGATGCGCACGGTCGCCTCGTCCAGCGCCTTGCGCGTACGCCGTCCGCTGCCGTCGCCCGCCTCGAAGGGGTCCCCGAAGACGACGTCGACCCGGCTGCGCAGCGGAGGCAGCCCCTTTATCAACCGTCCGCGCCTCTCCGTGCTTCCCAGGACCGCGACCGGAACGATCGGCGCTCCGCTGCGTACGGCGAAGTAGGCGAGGCCCGCGCGCAGCGAGGCGAAGTCGCCCTCGCCCCGCGTGCCCTCGGGGAAGATCCCGAGGACGCCGCCCTGCTCCAGGACGCCGAGGGCCCGGGTGATCGCCGTGCGGTCGGCGATCTCACGGTCCACCTTCAGCTGCCCGATGCCGCGCAGGAAGGGGTCAAGGGGTCCGATGAACGCTTCCTTCTTGATGAGGAAGTGCGTGGGCCGCGGGGCCGTGCCCATCACCATCGGACCGTCGACGTTGTGCGAGTGGTTCACGGCCAGGATCGCCGGGCCGGTCGCGGGGACCTTCCAGGCGCCCAGGACGCGGGGCTTCCACAGCCCGTACATGAGGCCGACGCCGATACGGCGGCCGACCTCCGCACCGCGTTCCGATGCGATGGGAAGAGGCGGCGCGAAGCGTCTCCGTGAGGGGTGGTGGTCGGGTGACGGGCGGGCAGTCACTTCGAGGCCCGCTTCTCCTCGACGAGGGTGACGACGCACTCGATGACCTGCTGGAGCGTGAGCTCGGTGGTGTCGACCTCGACGGCGTCGCCGGCCTTCGCCAGCGGGGACGTCTTGCGGCTGGAGTCGGCCGCGTCCCGCTTGATCAGGGCTTCCTGGGTCGCCTTGACGTCGGAGCCCTTGAGCTCGCCGGAGCGGCGGGCGGCACGGGCCTCGGGCGAGGCCGTCAGGAAGATCTTGAGGTCGGCGTCGGGCAGGACGGTCGTACCGATGTCACGCCCCTCGACGACGATGCCCTTCTCGGCGGACGCGGCGATGGAGCGCTGCAGGTCCGTGATCCGGGCGCGCACCTCGGGCACGGCGCTGACGGCGCTGACCTTGGAGGTGACCTCGGTCGTGCGGATCGGGCCCGCGACGTCCGTGCCGTCGACCGTGATGGTCGGCCCGGACGGGTCCGTGCCGGAGATGATCTCGGGCTTCTGGGCGGCCGCGGCGATGGCGCTCGGGTCCGTCAGCTCGATGCCGTTGCTCACCATCCACCAGGTGATCGCACGGTACTGGGCGCCGGTGTCCAGGTAGCTGAGGCCGAGCTGGGCGGCGACGGCCTTCGAGGTGCTCGACTTGCCCGTGCCGGAGGGTCCGTCGATGGCGACGATGACGGCTGCCTGGGCGGCGGTTTCGGCGGTTTCTGCGGCTTCCACGGGGCTGCGGACACCTTTCTCAGGACGCGGGGCAAGGAGGCGGGGCGCAGACGCGCCCCGCACAAGGTTACTGGCTCCCGCGAGCGCCTCTTACTGCCGGATGGCCCAGCCCCGCTCCCGCAGCGCCGCGCTCAGCACCGGCACCGCCTTCGGCTCCACCATCAGCTGGATCAGGCCCGCCTGCTGGCCCGTCGCGTGCTCGATGCGTACGTCCTCGATGTTGACCCCGGCGCGGTCCGCGTCGGCGAAGATCCGGGCCAGCTGTCCTGGCTGGTCGTTGATGAGCACGGCGACGATCTCGTACGTGGCCGGCGCCGCCCCGTGCTTGCCGGGTACCCGCACCTGCCCGGCGTTGCCCCGCCGCAGCATGCCCTCGACTCCGGCCGCGCCGTCCCGCCGCTTGGACTCGTCCGCCGACTGCAGCGCACGCAGCGCGGTCACCGTCTCGTCCAGGTCCGTGGCGACCGCCGCGAGGAGATCGGCCACCGGGCCGGGGTTCGCGGACAGGATGTCGATCCACATCCCCGGGTCGGACGCGGCGATGCGCGTGACGTCACGGATGCCCTGCCCGCACAGGCGCACCGCCGTCTCCTCGGCGTCCTCGAGGCGGGCCGCGACCATGCTGGACACCAGGTGCGGCATGTGCGAGACGAGCGCGACCGCGCGGTCGTGCGCCTCGGCGTCCATGACGACCGGCACCGCGCGGCAGAGCGCGACCAGCTCGAGGGCGAGGTTGAGGACCTCCGTGTCGGTGTCCCGGGTCGGGGTCAGCACCCACGGCCGCCCCTCGAAGAGGTCGGCGGTGGCGGCCAGGGGGCCGCTGCGCTCGCGGCCCGACATGGGATGCGTACCGATGTACGGGGCGAGGTCGAGGCCGAGCGCCTCCAGCTCACGGCGCGGCCCGCCCTTGACGCTCGCCACGTCGAGGTAGCCGCGCGCCGCCCCGCGCCCCATGACGTCGGCCAGGGTCGCGGCGACATGCGCCGGCGGCACGGCGACGACGCACAGGTCGACGCGTCCCGCGGGCGCCTCGTCCGTGCCGGCGCCGAGCGCGGCCGCCGTACGGGCCTGCCCGGGGTCGTGGTCGGCGAGATGCACGGTCACCCCGCGCGAGACGAGCGCGAGCGCGGCGGAGGTGCCGATCAGGCCGGTGCCGATGACGAGGGCGGTTCTCACTGGGCGATGTCCTTGCGAAGGGTGGCAGCGGCGCCGAGGTAGACGTGCGTGATCTCGGAGCGGGGCTTGTCGGTCTCGATGTGCGCGAGGACCCGGACGACGCGGGGCATCGCGCCGTCGATCTCCAGTTCCTGCGCGCAGATCAGCGGGACGTCCACGATGCCCAGCTTGCGCGCGGCGGCGGCCGGGAAGTCGGAGTGCAGATCGGGCGTCGCCGTGAACCAGATGCTGATCAGGTCGTCCTGGGTCAGTCCGTTCCGCTCGAGGATGGCGGTGAGCAGCTCGCTGACCTGCTCGTCCATGTGGTCGGCCGCGTCCCGCTCCAGTTGGACGGCGCCCCGGACCGCTCGTACCGCCACAGTGCTGCTCCTCGCTCGCGTGTCTACGACTTGCTGTGCTCACAAGGGTAGTCAGGGCCCCGGGGACGAGTGCGCGGCGCCCGCCTGCCGAGACGGACACCGCGTGCCCAGGGGCGGGACCTCGGACCCTGCCAATGTCGCCCTGATCGCCCCCTGTCGCCACTTGGCACGATCTGTGACGGTTCAGCCCTGGACGCAGGGGGCGCGGGTCCGCTTGCATGGAGGAGCCGGCACGGCCCACGCCTCGGGGGAGGCTCGCATGAAGCGCTCGGGACCGCTGTACACGCTGCTCGGGGGGCTGCTGCTGGCCCTGTTCATGCTGTCGCTCAACGCGACGACGGGGACGGGCAGTTCGTCGTACGGAGAGGGCTCGGCCGGCGCGGCGTCGCCGGCGCCCACCTCGTCCGCGGACCCCTCGTCCGCGGCCCCCTCCGAGAGCCCCTCGAAGCAGCCGTCGAAGGATCCCGCGAAGAAACCGCCCGCCAAGGCCGAATACGCGGGCCGCACCGACGACGACACCTCCGCGGTCTCCATCTCGATCCGTGACGACAAGGCCATCGCGTACTTCTGCGACGGGCGCGATACGGAGTCCTGGCTGAAGGGCGATGTCGAGGGCGACGGTTCCATGCGGCTGACCGGCAAGCACGGCGCGAAACTGAACGGCACGCTCGCCGACGACAAGGTCCGCGGCACGGTCGACATCGACAAGAAGACATGGGACTTCACCGCCGACAGGGCGAAGAAGCCCTCCGGCCTGTACCGCGCGACCACCCAGGTCCGCGGCGCCGAGATCGACGGCGGCTGGATCGTCCTGCCCGACGGGCAGCAGGTCGGGATCCTCAAGAAGGACGGCAAGCCGCAAAAGGCCCCGCGCCTCGACCCGGAGACCGGCGCCGTCCCGTTCGACGGCGGTGACCTCACCGCCCGCCCTGTCGTGCCCTGACCCGCTCCGCCCCGACCAGGGAGCCGCCATGAGCGTCGATCCGAACGCCGTCGTGCCGAGCCAGGCCTTGACCGCGCTGGTGC
>NZ_SRIC01000002.1 GCF_004684775.1 Streptomyces sp. MZ04 | reverse complement strand
GTTGATCAGGGGGTGGGGCCGAGGCGGGAACAGGCACGCGACAGCAAGTCCCGGTCCACCGCGGTCTCGGGGCTGCGGGCGAGGGCCGCGTACGCGTGGGAGGTGATCTTCGCCCAGGTGCGGAAGTTCCCCTTCGCGCACGTGGCATCGGCGTGCAGCAAGTCGGCGTCGGCCGCGGTGTCCCACAGCGGGTGGAACAGGCGCAGAACGGTGGGGACTTGCTCGGTGTCCAGGCGGGGCGCCTGCTGCCAGGTCAGCACCCGGGAGGCCAGCGCGGGAGCACGCGCGAGGGTGCGCTCGGCGCCCGCGCCGCACAGCACGAGACAGGTCTGGGTGGTCGGCGTGTCCACCAGCAGGCGCAGGTAGTCCAGTTCAGGCGCGGCGATGCGCTGCACGTCATCGATGACCAGCACACCCGGAGCCTGGAGAGCCTGAAGCAGCGCGCGGTCGGCGGCGTCCGTGCGGTTCGTCAGCGCGGTAGCGGGCAACCCGAACGCGGTCAGCAGTGCTGCCCGCAGCTGCGGAAGGGCAGGTTTCACTGCCACCAGCGCGCGGTGCACCGGGAACCGGCGCGGCAGCACACGCAGCGCACGGTGCACCGCGACGGTCTTGCCGTGCCCGGGGTCCCCGTACACGCACACGATCCCGCGGGCGGCGATGGTGTGCGCGATCGCCTCGGTGACGGCGCCGAGCTGCTGCGTCGAGACGACGTGCGCGCCTGGTACGTACAAGCGCACACCGCTGTCGGTGAGCGGTGACGGGCTGGCCGTATCAGCGCTTTCGGCGCCGTCCTTTGGGGCGGGGCCGGCCATTGCCTGGCCAGCCTCGTCGACCGTGCCCGGCAGCGCCAGCTCGGCCAACGCCCGGTCATAGGCGGCCGGATCCACCCGAGCGTAACGAGGGCGCGTGGCCTCAAGGACGCGGCCTTGGCTGTGTTCACGGCGCACCGCCAGGTGCAGCGTCGCCAGCGACGGCAGCGCCTTCCTGTCCAGAGTGGGCAGGACCTCGTCGGCATGATCGGTCATCCAACGGTGCAACGCCGCCACGTTCCCGCCCACATCCGACAGCCGGGCCCACAACGCATCGGTGAACGTAAACGCGGAACGCCGTGGGACAGTTTCCACGCGTCCCGACTCCCGCGCGGCTGCGAGCCAGCGCCATACCGTGCGCCGTGACACCCCGGCCGATTCCGCCGCGATCCGCACATGCACCGTCTCCAGCGTTCCCGCTTTATCGAGCTCGAGAAGGCGGCGCACTACCACCTGCCGCGTCAAGACGCGGTCCCGCACCGCGGAACCGTCAGCCGATCTCGAGCTCCCCGCCACATGCATCGACACCGGCAATCGCGGTGATAAAGACGGCGCATCAGCTGTCATACCGACCAGCCCACACCCCAGTCCCGATCAAGGACACAGGAATACTCATCCCCACGACAGTCAGAGACCAGGTGTGCTAGGCCGAACTCTCAAGCCATAGCAGCCAATTGGTCATCCCATGACAGCCAAGATCCAACATTCCTCACCAACGAAGAAGCTGGTCAACAGGCCATCTACCACATCAGAACCCACTGCCGACCAACCCACTGCCACAACCCCGACCATTCACACAACAGACCAAGCAGTCAGCCCCGCACGAACAAACCCACACACACGACAGCAGACCTACACCGGGAAACGACAGCGACCTTCACCAACCGAACGACACCCCAGCAACACAGTGCCCAACCCCGCCACACCCACCACCAGTGAAACCCATGACGCACACCCAGAGCACATCACACGACGCGCATCACCGACACCGGGCAGTGACACGCCGCACCACCGGCGACCAGTGAACCTGCACAACCCCACGCCAGAAACACAACAACCACTCAAATTCACTGACCGGCGACAGCCAGCGACACCCACACCCAGATCCGCAACAGCGGTGAAAAACTCGTGGCGTCGCACCGGCAACATGGAATGATCAGGGCATGACCGAAGCGAGCAGTGCGGACGGCTACTCCTTCCAGCGCGAGACCGAGCGGGTCGTCAACGAGATCGCCCAGGAGTTCCGCACCTTGGACGACGGGGCGACCTGGTTTTCCGGCCTCTCCCTGGCGCGCCGACAGGAGGTGCTGCGAGAGGTCGCCGGCTTCGCCCTGCAAGCGCACATCACGGCCTCGGACGGCCGCGCGGGGGTGACACGATCCGGGGTGAAGCCCACGGCCAACCCCTCAGTGATGATCTGCATGGACCCGCCCCGCTACGGATTCGCCAACCTGCCCGCCGACGAGCACCTGAAGGCGTTCCGCGTACTCGTCTCCGTGTTCACTATTGCCGACACCCGCCGCAGGGAGACGCAATGCAAGGGCACCTGCACACACACATGGCATCACCTGCCCACACACACCGAGGAACTGTAACCGCGGCTACTCCCAACTCGAGCCCGGGCGGCCACCAAGGGCCATCAGGAACCGTCCACGAGAATCAGGGCTCCCCCTACCCAGCACGGCCCCCGCCAGGAACCAGCCACTGCCACCACACCACCCATTCACACGTACGGCCGGTGCGGTGGAGGGTTGTGTGGGTGTGAGGGGTCAGGCGGCCCCAGTTGCGGAAGTTGCCGTGTGCGGCACCGCATCGAGTCAGCCTGTCTGGCGGGCTGCAAGCCAGCACCGCCACACCGTCCGCTGGGAGACCCCGGCGGCTTCGGCGGCGATCCGTACATGAAGACGTGAGGTGCCCCCGGCTTCATCGACAGCCAGCAGACGCCGGAGTACCACCTGCCGCGGTATCACCGGCGCAGGCGGCGGATCGTTAGGCGGATCCGCAGGTGACGGCGGTCGGTCGCCATACCCGCCAGCACACGCCGCACCCCGGATCGTGTGCACAGGAACAGGCAACTCCACGACAGGAAACAGCTCTTGTGCTACACGCTTCATGGCAGTCAGCCAGTCATCCCGCGGCAGTCGAAACGATCAGGCGTGTACGCGTGCCGACCTGCATAAGTCCCGTTCCCTCCGAGATCGACCCCACTGCTGACCAACCACTGCCACGACACCAGCCACTCACACCCGGCCGCAAGGACCTGGGGCACGGAGCCGCGCTGTGGCCGTGGCCGTGGCCGTGGCCGTGGCCGTGGCCAAAGGGACGATAAGCCTTCGGTGGCGCGTACTTATGGGCTGGCGGCTCAGCTCGGCAGCACTGCCCAGAGCGCAGTGACCGGTGATGGGCATGCGGTCTGGAGCTCGGGTGACGGGCCCCCATTATGGGCGTCATGCAGGAGTTGTTGATTGGCGTGGTGGGCGCACTCGTCGCGATAGGTGGCTTGACGGTCAGCTATAGGGCACACAAGCTCCAGGTCTCTGAGGCTGCTCGCCTAGAGCGCGACCGGCTGACACTGGAAGCGCGCGAGCGCGCTGCGGAAGAACGGGAAAGCCTCATTCAGGCATCGCGTCTCTACGTACAGTTTCTCCGGCGGCCGAAGTCTCCCCCGGATCGGGATGGCGACTCTGCTTGGTCAACCGGAGCAGCCAGCCGCTTCGTGACGTGGTCGTGCGATACGAGGGCAATCCGAGGATGGATTGAGCAGCTTTAGCTTTAACTCACACTTCGGGCACCTCAGTCCCAACGTCGTCCGAGGAGCGCAGCTCCCTGACATTGCTGAGCGTCCCCTCCACTCGGGAACCGTTGTCGAGTTCACGGACGTCGCTGGTGTCCGGTGGCGCCGTGTGGGCTCGGGCGCCCTGCAACAGCTGATGGAGGAATTGGCCGACGGCACCGAGGTGTGGGGCCCCGAAAGGCCACCGCTGTTGGAAGGTGAAGCACCCGAACCAGACTGGTTCAGGGCACAGCTCAGCTGGACGGATCCCCCGAGCGGCGCTGGATGGGATGTTGAGGAGCCGCCTTGAGCTGGTGATCCCGGCCCCTCAGTCGCTCACGACACCAAACGTGGGCTGTCTGCACCATCACTCAAACTTCCCCACGTTCTTCTCCGGGACAGGGCGAGCCCTTTGGCGCTATCCCGTCTCAAATGATCTGGTCCGAGTTACTTGATGAAGTAGGAAAAGTCCTATCGCTACGGCGTCAGGCCGCGTCGGTCTCAACTGACCGGTCGGCTGCCCTGCCTTCAAAACTCGTGAACATCACCCGACCGTGGAAACGGGCGCCTCCCACACCGGTGTACAACCGCCGTCACGAGTCGGATCAGGCAAGATTTCCGTGAGGACGATCACCGGGGTTCCGGCTTCGTGACGTAGCGTCATCTGGGACCGTGGTGTCGTGTGATGAGCTCGTCGGTGTGCTGTTCCCGTTCCTCAGCTCAGTGCTGGTGGAGCGGGTGTCCCTCGCAGGCGAGACGGTCCACATCGGAGCCAGAACCCGGAATCACAGCGTGTCGTGTCCGGACTGTGCGACGGCGTCCCGCAGGGTGCACAGCACCTACGAACGCCGCCTGGCCGACGGTCCCGTCGGTGGTCAGCCGGTGGAGATCCGGCTCACCGTGCGCCGTTTGTACTGCGAGAACGCTCAGTGTCCGCGTCGGAACTTCGTCGAACAGGTCGACGGCCTGACGGTCCGATACGGCAGACGAACCCCCATGTGGTGCCGTGTGCTGGAAGCGGTGGTGGTCGCCCTGGCCGGGCGGGCCGGGGCCCGATTCGCGGTGGTCCTGCACAGCCTCGTCAGCCGCACGACGCTGCTGCGGCTGCTGATGGCGTTGCCCGACCCCGCCTGGACACCGCCAAGAGTGCTTGGCGTCGACGACTTTGCCACCCGCCGCGGCCAGAACTACGGCACGGTGCTCATCAACTGCGAGACCGGCCAGCCGCTTGACCTGCTGCCCGGCCTGGACGCCGAGACCCTGGCCGCGTGGCTGCGTGAACACCCCGGCCCCGAGATCATCTGCCGGGACCGGGCCGGCGCCTACGCCGACGGCGCTCGCACCGGGGCGCCCCAGGCTGTTCAGGTCGCCGATCCCTTCCACCTCTGGCAGAACCTCGCCACCGCGGTGGAACGCTGCGTGCGCCGGCACAACGCCTGCCTGAAGCCACCCGACGCCGACGAGAACGGCATCGTGCACATCTCCTTCGCCGACGAGCAGGACACGACGAGGGAGATCTCCCTCATCGAGGCCCGTATCCGCGGACGCCACCGGGTCGTCCATGCTCTCCTCGACCAGGTACACGGCATCCGCGAGATCGCCCGGGAATTGCACGTGGGCGGCAACATTGTCCGCCGGGCTGCCCGCGCCGATTTCGCCGAACAGCTGCTGACCGGACGCCACCAGCCCCGCCGCACCCAGCTCGACCCCTACAAGCCCTACGTGGACACACCGTGGACGGAAGGCTGCACGAACGCCGTCCGTCTGCGTGCCGAGCTCAAAGAGCTGGGCCACCAGGGCACTTATCGGATCCTCAGCCACTGCCTGCGGCCCCGCCGCCGACGCCGCATCCGCCGCCGACCACCTCGTCCGAGCCTTCGCGCAGATCCTCCTACCGTCTGGCCGCCACCCGCGCCCGCGCCGAACAGAAGGCCGCCGCGGTCGCCGCAGGCTGAAGAAGACGGCGCCGTCCTACGGGCCGGGCGCGTCGGCGCCCCTCCCCAGTCCTCGACTTGCCGGGCAGAACCGAGCGGTCAGGCGTCGAATCGCTTCAGCTGAGCCTGATCTCCGCATCCTTCGAGAGTTGGTGGGGCTGCCCTGCAACCTGCCCAGTCCGTCGACTCCGCTCATCTCCTCATCGACCTCCATCTACAGTGCAGAGGCAGCAGCTGATGGGCACTCGCGTGCATGATGGAAATGAGGTCGGCATTCCGATGCAGGTGGCGGTCGAGCATCCCGATATGTCAGAAGACGCGCGCTTGGCCGCCTACAGCACAGTCTCCACCTCCCTCGCCCTGCGAAGTGATCGCCGACTGGGCGAGCTCGTGGACGCCGCCATGCCGCTTGGCTCCGGTATCGGCGGGAGGTCTGCGCTGCTGGAGGTTAACGGGAAGCCGGTCTTCGTGAAGCAGGTGCCGCTCACGGATATGGAGCGGCTGCCGGAGCATGCACGGTCCACGGCCAACCTGTTCGGGATTCCCACCTTCTGCCAGTACGGCGTCGGTGGGGGGCCTGGTTTCGGGGCGTGGCGGGAGCTCGCCGTTCACACCATGACGACGAACTGGGTGCTCGGAGGGCAGTACCAAGGGTTCCCGATGATGTACCACTGGCGCGTGCTGCCGGACACGGCCGTGCTTCCCGAGGAACTCGCGGACGTGGAGCGGGTCGTGGCCTATTGGGGAGGCGGGCCGGAGGTACGCCGTCGTATCGAGGCCCTTGAGCAGTCCTCTGCGAGTCTCGCGCTGTTCCTGGAGTACATCCCCCAGACGCTCGACGAGTGGCTTACCGAGCAGGTGCAGGCTGGTGAAGAGTCTGCCGACCGGGCTTGTTCCCTGGTGGAGGGCGAGTTGGAGGCCGGCACGTCCTTCATGGACGCTCGCGGGCTCCTGCACTTCGACGCCCATTTTCAGAACATCCTGGTCGACGGCCGACGCCTTTACTTCGCCGACTACGGCCTCGCCGTCTCCTCCCACTTCGATCTGTCCGCGTCCGAGACCAGCTTCTTCGAACTGCACAGGACCTACGATCGCTGCTACACGCGCAGCTGGCTGGTGAACAGGCTGATCACAGCTCTATACGGCTACGAGCGGAAAGACCGCGAGGCACTTATCCGCGCATGCGCGGAAGGGGAGGATCCGCCGGACGGACCGCAAAAGGCCAGGGCGATCCTCTCCCGCCATGCACCGCTCGCCGCAGTGATGACGGACTTCTACGGCAAGATCCAGGACGAGAACAGGGAGACCCCGTACCCGTTGGAGGCGCTCCGCCGGGCCCTCCATAAGGACAGGTCACGACGCAGCTGAGCAGGTCCCAGGGGTCTTTGCGGCTGGAGATGTAGGCGGTCTAGTTGCCCCTGACCCGGCACGGGCTCAATCCGTCGCAGCGGGGCCCGCCAGGTGGAGTCATTTCTCACCTACAAAAAAATCGGGTCCCCCAGGCCCGGGTGGAGTCAGAACTGACCTACAAGTGGAGTCAACCGTCACCTACAAAGCCACCCCTGGTCAAAGCCCCCTCCGGGCCCCGGCTTTGCACAACATCTGTCATACAACGAGCCGTCCGTCCGGAAGGCTGCTGGCCAGCACTGACATCGATCGACGTACGCGTGGTTATGCCGCCAGCCCAGCAGAAGCGACGTGGAGCGCGACGGCACGGCGGCCCCGGGCGCTGGCCGTCATAGTCGGTTCGCCACTACGGCCGGTCGTCTCCTCCCCGACCGGTGCACCGTGGGCACCGAGATGTCTTCCGACAGCCGGTGCAGCCACACCGCCACCCCGAACAGGTCGTCGCCCACGGACCGACCGCCGCGATCCGGCATCGGGCACACCTCCAAGGCCCCGTCGCCGATGATGAACTGACTCCTCGACAACTCCGCGACCGCACCACGCAGCCGTGCCACGATCCGCTCGCACTGCTCCACGCTGACGCTGCCGACCATCTCCGAACTGGGCACCACAACCCACCCCCTGCCAGGCCGGAGCACGGCGCCCACGGCCGTGAAGAGGAACTCCGACCCGCCCCGTACCGGCAGAATCCGCCCGTCGGCACACCCCGGAAAGGCGTGTCACCGCGGCGTGCGAAGCACCCGAAAGCTCTCCGCAAAGCCCCCTGCCGAACTCCCCCGAGCGAAGGGCCTCCTGGGCACCGAGCCCTCCACCGGGGCACGTGTACGAGATCAGCGGAGGACTCCGAGGGCGACGTGGGCGGTTTCGGCGGTCAGTTTCGTGCGGCGCACGTCGAAGTCCGACACGGTCGCCCTGGCGGTGATGGGGCTCGCGAAGGCGAGGTCGTTCAGGGCGAGGTAGACGCCATCCGCAGCGGCCGCTCGAGCTGCGCCCGGAAGTCTTCCGGTGACGTGCTGGACGAGCTGACCAAGGCGTGTCTGCACCTGATCGCCGCCCGGTCGAAGGTGCGTCCCGGTGCCGAGCCCGGCTACCGGGGGTGCTACCGGGGGTCCCACTAGTCCTCGCGGAAAAACAACGGTACGCGGCTGCTGCCCAGTTCAGGGCAGGCTCAGCGGGGCCGGGCGGGCTCGGTCGTCTCCGTGCGCGGGCAGGGGAGTTCTCCGGCCTGGAGGGCGGCGAAGTCGGCATGCGCCTGCTCGACGGCTTCGGGGTACGCCTGCCGCCTCTCGTGCTCGGCCAACGCCTGGTAGACGCTCGCCGCCGAGGGGTTCTGTCCCTTGCGTGCCCCTCCCGCCAAGATCCTTAACGGCAGTCCGACTAGTCAGCGGCCGGGCTCACTGCCGCCGGCCCCCCCGGGGTCCCGGGGGGCCGGCGCTCCGCTACGCGAAGTAGGCGCGCCATTCGATCACTACGGCGCCGTAGTCACACCACACCGTGGACGCCCCGTTGGGCCCCACCACCGGCCCGTAATGCCAGTAGTTGTAGTTGCTGCCATCCACCTTGTGGCACAGGATCGCGCCGTAGAAGTACTGCGACATGTCCTCGCAGTAGATCGACTTGCCGTTGTGCCCCAAGGACCCTGTCACGTCGTTGGCATAACACAGCGCCCCCTGGACGGTGGCCGGTGCGGCCGACGCGGTCGCGGGTGCAGCCACCACCCCGGCACCCGCTATCGCGACGGCCGCAGCGCCCCCCGCAAGACGCTTCCGTACGGACATGATCTCTCTCACCCGTGCCTGGCGCCGACTGCGGTGGCATCCGATTGGAGACGGCGGTAGTGGAGTTCCCGCGTGCCCACCGAGGCCTTGACGTTCTGGACGCGGCACGCGGTATCCAGCGGCCCTGACTGCTCGCGCCTGTGAGCTGCTGGTGACAGCGGAGGGAATTTGGCGTATTTGCGGCTGCTGCGCCGCCGCTCGGTGCTCATGTTGCGGCTGTCGCTGGCCCTGTCGGTGACAGTCGTCGCGGCCTGCCGTTGAGCCATGCAATGTAGCGATCGACCCGTGAAAAAACGGAGCAATTGTCAAGAGTTGTGAATCAACGGCGGCTCACCATGATTCGCGGCCCAGGTGCACGAGACCTTGGATGGCGCCCAGGCGGGTGTGCAGGGCGGGCTCTGGGGCCGGCGTGTCGGTGAGCAAGAGGATCCGGACCGCCGGGTGTTCCGGGGTGTAGAGGTCGTCCTGGCCGTCATCGCCGGGAATAGCGTTCGGCTGGATCTCGATACGTCCGTAAGTGCCCTGGGCGAGGTGGTAGACGCCCCGGTAGTCACTTTCGCGCTCGGTGAAGACCACATCGAGGTGGCCGGTGACGAGGCGGACCAGTTCACTCGCGGTGTGTGTGCTGGTGCCGTAGGTGTCGTAGTCGGTCATGGTGGTCTGACCTTATGCCGCGAGGCTCTCGGGGCGTTCGAGGAGCTCGCCGCGTTCGAAGTGGGCACGTCGCGCATCCCGCAGGGTCGTAGGCGATCCTGGGCGGAACGGGACGGGCCGGTACGCCACTCGGTACGCCGCCCACGTTGCTCGACGACGGCGGTTGGCCGGGGGCGGCGCACGTGCGAAAGCGCAGGCCGGTGGGGTGTGAAGGGGCGGACAACGACGGTTGTCCGCGGACAACGGGAGGGACATGGCCAGGGCAGGGCGCCCCCAGGGGGCCCAGAAGGGCGCGAGCGAGGCGGCGAACGAACTCGCTCGATTTCTCAGGGAGTTGACGGACGGCCTGGAGGGGGCGGGAACTCGCCGAGCGCTACAAGGACAACGACGGGCGGGGTGGCCGCAGGTCGTGTCCCTTGTGATGGTGTAGCAGATCAACTGGCGGGCGTGTTTGGGGTGTTGGGGAGCGCCGGGGCGCTTTCGGGGAGCTCGCGGTAGATCCCGTCCATGCTGCCTCCCCGAAAGCTGCATGGACGGGATCTACCCTCAGGCCACAGAGCAACTCGCCCCGGCTACACCTCCGCAGGGGACATGAACCCACTCGTTGTCCGTCATGACTCCTTACGGCGATGACAGATGCCCCTGCCTTCGCGTATCGCGCGCGTACCGCCGAGTTACACGCTCTCCCTGTCCGCGTTTGCGCAGGTCAGCGATTCTCCCTGTAACCCTGTCGGGCTGAGGTGGCGGGGCGTTGTGCGGGGGCTCCCTTGAGGGCAGTGCCTGAAGAGTCAATAGACGCTGTGCCATGCCCGTTCCTAGGTTGATCGTTCTGACCACGCCCCGCCAGGGGGGGAGCACGGGTGGCGAGTGCGAAGGAGAACCCATGAAGTACATGAAGATCATCAGTGGCGGCATCGCGGCGGCATCGCTGCTGTCCTTGGGGGCGGCCGAGGCCGGCGCCGTTGGCCAGAACGGGGGCCAGGTGGAGGCGAAGGCAGCCACGGGCAAATACAAGATCCTCAAGTCGCTGGACTATCGGCGTGCGGGGAACATGCCGCTGCGCCAGGGCTACTACTCCGGGGGTAAGGGCTTCGGCTGGACGAAGGTCAAGAAGAAGCACAACATCACCAAGTACGCAGCGGTGGAGTACATCGCCAAGTCGCCGAAGTACAAAGCGACCGACAAGATTACCAAGAAGCACCCCAAGCACACGTCGTTCACATTCTGGGGCTACTCGCAGAAGATCAAGTGCACCAACGGCAGGTGCCGGGTGGTCAAGGAGTACCAGGTCAAGCTGGCGGTGCAGGAGGACATCAGGCACTCCGGCCGTGACCGCAAGCCCAAGGGCGTCATCACCATGTACTGCCAGGGCGTGACGCGGTGCCCCGGGTGGGTGAGCATCGGCCTGGCGAAGGCCAACAAGCGGTCGGCGAGGATGCCGCGCAGCGGTGACGTGGTGACCGGCTCATACAAGCCGGTGCTGAAGCGGACGTTCGCTGTGACAGCGAAGGCGGCGGATGCGTACAAGTACGGCGGGTCGTACAAGCCGCTGATGACGGCTGCGGCGCGTGAAGCGTCGTACGCGCCGGCCGCGTAGGGCTGGCCGGATCGGTAGCGTAGACGCCGCTTCGGGCGCGATGCCCGAAGCGGCGTTCTTGTGACCAGGAAAGGGGCCAGGGTGGGTAAGAAGACGAAGTACGCGGCCTCGTACGAGCCGCTGGGGGAACCGGAGCCGGACACCAGCGAGCAGGACGCGCGGGATGAACAGGTCGCGCGGTTCCTGGGGGAGGTGTCGGAGCTGGCGTTCGAGGCGGGGCCGCGGGGCCTGGAGCTGCGGCATGTCGACCTCGAGTCGAGCACGTGCGCGTTCCGTCACGTGCCCGGGCCTGATCCGCGGGTTGTGGTGCGCGCGGACGGCGGGCTGCCGCCCGAGCAGGCCGAGGCGGAGCCCGGAGGGATGCCGCTTCCGAGTTCGCCGCCGTGGGCTCATCTCGCGTGGCTGGTGGGCGAGTTGCCGTTCCTTCACTCGTTCCGAGGCTACGGACCGCAAGGCGGCCCGGAACTGTGCGGGGTGGATGTGCCGACGCGCGAGTGGGCAGAGGTGCTGGTCGAGCACCATGGGGAACGGTGGCGGGTGCGGGTGGCTCTGGAGGGCCGCACCGAGCCGATCGAGTTTCCGGGCATGGTGATCGGCGAAATGTTCGGCGAGGGGCGTTTTCGGCAGATGCTGGTGCAGGGCATGGAAAATGTGCTGGATCCGGGAATCTAGTCCTCGCCCTCGACTGTGGCGCCCAGGCGTGTGGTCTCTGCGCGCACCAGGGTGAGCAGGGCATGGGGAGATAATTCATCGGCGCGGAAGGTTTCGGTTTCGCCGCGCTGCGGGTGCACCCGCAGCCCCGCTTCACCAAGCACTCCTGGCGCCGATAGTGCGGCACGCGTCGGCCCCGCGACGATGACGAGCTGGCACCAGCCCGTCCACTGATCGTTTCTGCGGTGCAAGCGGCCCCCGACCCGGTGAGTTGCGGCTCCAGGGCCTGTCCCTGCCCGCCTGAGCTTCGCTACAGCCCATAGCGTGATCAAGAACCTGCTGCAGCGCGGCCTGCCCGCACAAGTCCACGACTCGGGCGGCTACGCGTGGGACGCGGCCCGGCGTGAGGCGTACGCGAACGACCAGGCATCCCCGCTGACGCTGATCGCGGTCACCGCCAAATCCAACCGGTCCAAGGCCGACCAGGACCCCTCCACGTGGATGCCGCCGGCCGAGGGCGACCGCTGCGCATACGTCACCCACTGGGTCGCGGTGAAAACGCGCTGGAAGCTGGCGATCGACCCGAGCGAGGAAGCCGCCCTCGCCGAGAACGCAACGCGCTGCCCGAACGTACCGATCAAGGTGCAGCTCGCGCGATAGCTGACGTCTGCCCAACCGCCTCCCCGTCGCACAGCTGGCGGGGAGGCCGCAGGGGCCTGAGGTGCCACGTCACGGCTGTGGTCGGGTAGCGGAGATCAGCAATGGTCTCCGCTACCCGACCACAGCTGTGACTGAGCACGACAGATGGCCCGGGTGGACAACTTCGATGCACGGCTTGGGGATCAGGGCTTTGTTCGTGGACAAGGCACACAGAGCTCCTCGAAGGCACCCAGCCTTGGTCGGGTAGTCACGGCCCGGCAGCACGCTGCGACTACCCGACACAGTTCCAGCGCTGTGGCTGACCTCCCGCTCGCCTCAGTGACCAACTCCAGTACCCAGTCGCGTAGCCCGGAAGTACGTCAGACCGTGACCATGCCAGCTTCGTGAGCGACGATCGCGGCCTGAGGCCGGTTGTCGAGGCCGAGCCGGGCGAGCAGGCGTGAGACGTACGTCTTCACAGCCGTTTGAGACAGGTGAAGTTCTTCGGCGATCTGCTCGTTGGTGCGCCCGTTGCCGATGCATGCCAAGACCTCGCGCTCGGAGTCAGTGAGGGCTGCGATCTTCTCCGGCATCCCCGGAACACCCGTCCCCTTGCCGATGAGCGTCTTCATGATCTTCGGCGCATGGACAGTGCCACCGGCTGCCACGGTTCGCACCGCCCCAGCGAGCTCACCAGCGGTGTGGTCCTTCCGGAGGAAGCCCGCGGCCCCGGCGCCAATCGCTGCGAGGACGCTTCCCTCCGCTTCAGCGGAGGCCAGCGCCAGAATCCGTGGAGGAGTTGCCAGACTCAGCAGGTTGCGGATTGCTTCCACTGCCGCACTGTGGGGGACTTGGAGGTCCATGAGCACCACGTCGGGCTAGTGCTTGCTGACGGCATCGGCGGCTTGCGAGGTGTCGGCGACTTCGCCGACGACCGTGATGTCCTTGACCGCCTCCAGTTCGGTCCGCAGGCATGCACGGGCCTGACTCTCGACATCAACGATCAACACTCGGATCACGCGCGTTCCCTTTCATCGCAGCTCATGGCGCCCGGGCCGTCGGCGTAGCGAGGAGGGCGTCGGACGATCAAGGCATCTGCCCTGGCCTGTGGAGCAGGCCATCGGCCAGTGCGCCGCTCGCCGCTTCGGGACGGCGGGGCGGCACTTCGTACTGACGGGCTACTGGCCGGTGCCAGTGTTCTGCACGATGGGGAGGCGAATGAACTCGGCCGGCCGTACAGGCGCGACGCCGATATCCATGACGACCTTGCCAGCTGCGACAGACTCGGGCGGATTGTTGCTCTCGTCGCACACCACGAAGAACGCGGTGTCCGGTGTGCTGCCGACCAGGGCGCCCTGGCGCCACTGGTCCGTCAGGAAGGTGGTGACGCTGGCACGCAGGCTCGCTTGAAGCGTGGCGTCGTTCGGCTCGAAGGCAGCCCACGTTGTGCTGGTCCTGACCGACTCGATCAGAAAATTGGCCAGACGCCGGACACTCACGTACTTCCAGTCGCCGCCGCGTGACAAGGTCCGGGCGCCCCATACCCGCAGACCTTGCCCGGAGATGACGCGCAGGCAGTTCACTCCCACCTCGTTCAGCGGTTCTTGGTCAGCGTTGGTCAGTTGCACCGTGAGGTCGGCAGCGCCACGGACCGGCTGGTTCACCGGTGCCTTGAAAACGCCTCGCTCGGCATCGGTGCGGGCCCAGACCCCGGCAACATGACCCGACGGCGGGACGACCCGCTCAGCACCGCCGACGCCCGGCACCTTCACCCACGGGTAGTAGACCGTGGTGAACGCGGCCTCGTCCTCGTCCAGCCCGAAGAGCGCCGGAACCTTCACGGCGTCCGAGGCCGACGCCTCCTGCTTGGCGTGCAGCAGCGCCATCCGGTTCGCCCGCGCGCAGTGTCCCGCAGCGGCCTTGGCGATCGCGGGAACATCGGCCTCGGACCTCCACAGGTCGGGGAGCACCACGCTGTTCACGTCCGCAACGTCCTCCAGTGCGGTCAGTGCAGCCGTGTAGGCGCCGAGGCCGTCACCAGCCGTAGCGGCCACATAGCACACGCGCCCACCGTTGGCGAAGAAGCCGTACACCGCCTCGGCCAGATTCGAACTGGCAGTCTCCCCCTGGTGCTTGGTGAACTCATGCCAACTGCCCACCCGTCGCGGCTGTGAACCGCCCCCTTCAATCGGCGCGACGAACGCCGCTGTTGCGGTCCCCGCACCCGTGATCGTCCTCAGACCTGCGTTCGCCATCTCCGACTCCCTTGACCCGTAGCAATGGACCAGAACGCGGACCCGGAACGAAGCCCGCACCCGGAGACTAGAGACCGAACCCATCAACCAGCCGATACGTCATGCCATCGTGTGGTGTCGCTGTTGATCACTGGACAGCGCCCCGCGCGCACTGGCGGCTCTAGAACTCAGCCTTCTCTTGGCCCATGGCCGAGAGCAACGTGACCTGCGCGTGGGGCCTGTCCTCCAGCATCTGAGTGGCGACCTGAAGTTGAGCCACGGAGAGCTGAACAGCGGCATTCGTTGGCCCTCTCCTGAGTTGATCACGGCCCTTGTCACGCTAGCGCGGCTCCCACCGACCGGGCGAAACCCCGTGCCGCTCTCACCCGTTCGAGGCCCCGGCGGCGGGAGCCACTCGCTACCCTGCGGGCCAACTTCCGCGCTCAGAGGCCAACTAGCGTGCTCAAGGGCCAACTACCTCGCTCAGTCAAAACAGCAGGTTGCGGATGCGGCACGCGGGGTAGAGGACTCGCATTGTTCGAATTACGTTCGATACATTGGTGACAGATCGAGCCATCTGGCTTGAATCGCGTCGCGGGCGATCGGAGGTGAACGTGAACGCCTTCGGGTTCCCCCACCTTCACGTCGCCTCCGGCCACTCGGCCCGCTACGGCGCCTCGCTCCCCCACGACCTGTTGCGCCGCGCTGCCGAGCGCGGCCTCAGCACGCTCGCGCTGACCGACCGCGACACCGTGGCCGGCACCGTCCGCTTCGCCAAGGCCTGCGCGGCCGCCGGGATCCGCCCCATCTTCGGGGTCGACCTCGCCGTCGCCCCTGCCACCGCCGCGGACCGTGCGGCCGGGCGGCCGCGGACGCCGGTGCGCGGCGGCGCGCACGTCGTCCAGGCGCAGTGGCGGATCACGTTGCTGGCGCAGGACGTGGGCGGGTGGGCGCGGCTGCGCCGGATCGTGTCGGCAGCCCATGCCCGGCCGGTGGGCCGGCGTGCCGGTGACCCCCTGGCCGGTGCTCGACGAGCACCTCGGCGACGGCCTGGTGATGCTGCTGGGGCTTGCTTCGGAGCCGGTGGCCGCGCTCATGTCCGGATGCCCCGACCTTGGCCGAGGAGCTGCTCGCGCCATGGCGGAGGATCGCGGGGGCGGGGCTGCGGCTGGAGGCCGTCTACCTGGGACGTACCGGGACGGGGGCGGGCTTACTTCGGCTGGCCGGGCGGACCGTGCGGCGGGGCGTCCGGGGGAGTCGCCAGGACCCGGCGCCCGCGCGTGTGACCGCCGAGGAGCCCCACGGCGTCCAGTCCGACCCCGGAGGGCGTTCCTGCGCTCCGGCCGTCGGATACCGCTTCGCGGACCCGTCGTTGAGACAGCCGTGGAGACCATCTACACCGGCCCGAACCGCCTGACCGCCGTCCTCGAGGACATCGTCACCGATGGACAGTCGGGCCGTCATGACGTCGCGGCACTCCGGCAAGCAGCCGAGGACCTGGCAAGGTTCGGCCAGAACGCGGACGACGCCGTCGCACACCTCAACGACACGGTGGAGGACAGCGACGGCGACGGAACCGACGTCTGAGCGCGGCTGTGCAACCCGTACGCCGCCCGTGACACGTCCGGCCCGGCAACTTCCCTTCCCGCCTTGCCCTGTTCGCTCCATGGCGCCCTGTCGAAGCCGTAGCGATCGGCGAAGGCCGGCCATCGGGATCGCCGCGCTTGCCCTCCGTCGCGGGCAGCTCGTAGGCGCGCACCTGGTCGTAGGTGAGCAGCAAACAACAAGCTCGGCGACGAGGACCACCGGCACTTGAAGAAGCCTGTGTCTCACCGGCCGCGTAGCCCGGTCAGGTCCGGAGGAACATCAGCACGGCCAGCACACGCCGGGACTCGCTGCCCCTGGCCGGGAGATCGAGCTTGCCGAAGATGCTGGAGACGTACTTCTCCACGGCGCGCAGCGTGATCACCAGCCGGTCGGCGATGCCCTGGTTGGAGTTTGCGGCGGCCATCAGCTCGAGCACCTCGCGCTCCCGCGGCGTCAGCCGGCCGAGCGGGTCGTCGCTGCGCCGTCGCGACAGGAGCGTGGAGACGATGATCGGGTCGATGACGGAGCCGCCGCCGGCGACCCTGCGGACGGCGGCCAGGAAGTCGGGCACATCACTGATGCGGTCCTTGAGCAGACAGCCGACGCCTTCCGCCGAGTCGGCCAGCAGCTTCATCGCCAGGCCGGGCTCGACGTACTGGGACAGCACGAGCACCCCGACCTCGGGATGGGCCGCGCGGATCTCCACCGCTGCCCGCAGTCCCTCGTCACTGTGGGTGGGCGGCAGCCGGATGTCGACGACGACCACGTCCGGCAGTTGGCTCCGCAGCAGAGCGAGCGGTTCCTCGGCGTCCCCGCAGCGCCCCAGCACCTCGCATCCGGCATCGCCCAGAGGCCGGGCCAGGCCCTCCCGGAGCAGGACGCTGTCCTCGGCGATGGCTACGCGCATGGCAACTCCGCCTCCACCTGGGTACCGGCGCCGCTCGACGTCCACACGCGCAGCCTGCCGCCGAGCGCCTCGACCCGGTCGGCCAGTCCCCGCAGGCCGCTGCCGCCCTCGGTGTCGGCGCCCCCCATGACCGTTGTCGAGGACCTCCACCACGATCCGGCCGTCCGCCTGCGCCACGCTCACCGTCGCCGCGGTCGCCCGGGCCTGCTTTCCGATGTTGGCCAGGCTCTCGCAGACCACGTAGTACGCCGCGACCTCGACGGCCTCGGCGAGTCTGCCGTCGAGCCGTACCGTCAGCCGGACCGGCACGGGCGCCCGCGCGGCCAGCGACTCGAGGGCGACGGCGAGCCCGTGCGCGCTGAGGACGGCCGGGTGCAGCCCGCGCGCCACGTCGCGCAGCTCCGCCAGGGAGGTGGCGATCTCACCCCTTGCCTGGGCCACATGGGCACGGGCGACCGGGTCGCCGCCGAGACTCGCCTCCAGCATGGCCAGGTCGAGGGAGAGCGCGATGAGCCGCTGCTGGGCCCCGTCGTGCAGATCGCGCTCCAGCCGCTGGCGCTCCTTCTGGCCCGCCTCGATCACCCGGGCCCGGGAACCGCACAACTCATCTACGTGGGCCCGCAGTTCGGCCTGCACCCGGCCGGTCTCCAACGCGATGGCCGCGGCGGCGCCGACCGCGTCGAGGAGTTCGCGTTCGTCGTTCAGCGCCGCGTCGTGGTTGAGGGCCGCCACCGGCGCGCCGTCACGCTCGATGAGGGTGGTCGCCCGGGATGGTCCTGCGGGCAGACCGAGCGGTTTTGCCGTGTTGGTCGGTCCAGCTGGCGAACTCCGGCAGCCAGTAGACCAGGACCAGTGACGGATCGCCCAGCGCCCGGGCCAACGGGGCCCGCAGATCGGCCGGTTCGGCCCGCAGCTCCATCACGAGGCCCGCGACGGCAGCGCGGGCCAGCCGGGCGCCCAGCAGGCCGGCGAGGAAGCCGACGGGGGCGAGGCCGATCACCGCGAGGCTCACGCGTTGGATCACCGGGAACGGCGGCCCGCCGAACACGCCCACCAGCAGCAGGTCGGAGATCATCACCAGGCCGAGCCCGAAGGAGTCGATCAGCAACCCCAGCGACCGGCGCAGCGGCCGCCCGCAGGCCCGCCGACGGGTCGCGAGCAGTGCGACGCCGGCGAGCGAGAGGACACTGATCGCGACGAGCTCACCGTCGTACAGCACCCTGGCCACGTCGGGCGCGTCGACCATCCGCAGAGGGTGGTCCGGGCCGAAACCGCCCAACATCATCACCACCGGCTGCGCACCGACCGCGGCCACGTAGCCAAGGCCGACGAGCAGCCTCGTCGGCCGTCCCGTCAGCCGTCCGGCCGGGAACGCCAGGAACAGGTGCAAGATCAGCACCATCGGCAGCAGGTCGAACAGTTGCCCAACGGTCTGTACGGCGGTGTCGCCCGCCCACGACAGAGCCGAGAGGAGGGTGGCCGCCCCCGCGAGCAGCATCAGTGGACCGACGCGGTTGGCAGGCCGCTGCCACCATGCGACGAGACCTGCCGCGGAGTAGGACACCGCGATCCAGATGATCAGCCCGGCATGGATCGCCGGCGTGCCGCCCGCCGCGCGAGAGCGGCACAACCGGCGGCGGCCGCCGCCGGGCCCGCCAGGCCGACCAGGAGCACCGGCCTCCGCGTGCGAACAGCGAGATCTGCCGCGGTCGTCGGCATCGCTCCCCCTTCCCGATCATTGCCGTCGGGCGTGACCGGGGCGCAACCGTCCACAAGTGACCTGCGTACGGCCGGACATGAAGAGAGGCTTCGCTCGCACGCTACTCCCGGCACCGGTCCGGTGCCAGCGTCAGGGCCGCCCCGATGCCCCACCCTGCACGGGCCGCCGATTACACCACCCGCCAGCGCGGGCATGACGGCATGAGGTCACCTGATCTCCTATGGCGGCCTGACGCCGGGTCATCGTCGCAGAGACAGTGCGCTGTCGGTGGTCGCCGGATGCCTGCGCCGTGTTCCGAGAGGCTTGGGTCGCCAGGTTCTCGCCCTCGTCCGTCCGCTGTCGGCGCCAGTGCCGCGACCGGCACGCGACGAGCTGAAGAACGACCACCAGGCGGGCGCTGGCGTACCGGCCGGAATGAATAGGAGTGGTACGGGAGTTGGATGTGGCGACAGGACGGTCGGGTGATCGTCGTGTCGCCACCGGACTGCCACCGAAAGGCAACCTCATGCCCCTGCTGCGCCTGGGCGTCTCCCTTCAACCGCGCTGGCCGCTCAACGACGGAGCCAGCGTGCTGCGTGCCGCACGCCGCGCCGAAGAATTGGGCTTCGATCACGTTGCGGTCGGCAACCGCCTCCTGGACAGCGGTTTCGGCCTCGACACGGACCCGCTTGTTCTGCTGTCGGCCGTCGCAGGGGCGACGACGCGCCTGCGGCTGCTGACGTCCGTACTCGTCGCGCCGTACTACCCGGCGTTGCTGCTCGCCAACCAGGCGGCCACCCTGGACGTCATCTCCGGCGGCCGCCTGATCCTGGGCGTCGGCACCGGCTGGAACCCCGACGAGTTCACCGCCGTCGGCGTACCCGCCCGCGAACGCGGCGCACGCACCGACGACCACCTCGCCGCCGCCAAGGCCCTGTGGACCCAGCGACCCGCAGACTTCGACGGGCCGTTCACGACACTGCGCTCCGCACACCTGGGAGTGCCTCCGGTCACCGCCGGCGGTCCGCCCGTGTGGATCGGCGGCCACAGCGACGCCGCCCTGCGCCGTGTGCTGAGGTTCGGCGACGGCTGGTACGGCACCGGCGCCGACGCCACGGAGGTCACCAACGTCCGGCGCCGCCTGCGTGACCTCGCCGGCGCTACAGGACACACTGACCGCCTGACGCTCGCTTCAGCCGCATTCCTCACTCCGCCCGGCGTCCCCGCGGCGGTTCCGCCACCGGGACGGCCGCTCGGCGGCCCTGCGCCCACCGCAGCCGGCGTCGCCGACGACCTCGGACGGCTCGCCGAAGCGGGACTCACCACTTGTACCCTGTGGCTGCCTGTCGCGGCTGAACATGTCGAGAAGGCAATGGAGTGGATCGCAGCCGAGGTGGCACCGCAACTCACGTAATGCCGTGGCCAGAAAGGCCGCCGTGATCATGCATCCGCATCGAGAGGCCGTCCGCCCCAGCGTATGCCCCTCTCGCTGCGGATGCGGGCGTGCGCCGGGCGGCGACCACATCGGGACGGCGGCGTTTTGAGGGGAAGCGGGTCGGCGCGTTCGACGTGAGCATTCACGCGGAGAGCCTGGGCATCACGGACACCGTCACGTCGACGGGCGTCGGCCCGTCCTGATCTCTCTCATGGGGCCCGGCAACGGCGACGAGGTTGTCTTCGAGGCCGAACACGCCGACGGGTCGACCAGGAACCCCTTATCGGCTTCACCCCGACCCACGCCGTCGACGTCATCGCGTTCTGCAACAGCCCCGTCGACCACGTCGTCACGGCCCTGCTGACCGCCGCCGTCATGGACTTGAACGGCGGCGTCGCCAACGCCGCACTACGGGAGGACCAGGTGCCCATCGTGGCCGGCCTTCCGGGCATCGTCGCTACGATGACCGATCCGCGACCCGCCGCATACGGCTCAGCGGAATTCCTCAGAGCCTGGGCCCAACAGCCTGCCTTCCGGCTCCTGACGTAGCCGGAAGCTCATCCAGCCGGCTCAAGCAAGCAGTACCCGCGCGCAACAGCTCGAAGCCCGGCTCGGTTTGGGTGTCTTGCCGACCTGCGGCGGACAGTCGCGCAGGCGGTCTTCAGCGGCCGCCGCACGGGTCAGCGTCGGCAATCGGCTTGGTGTCTGCCGCCAGGCAGGAGGAGTACACCCGCGGCGGCGTGGGCCGCGGCTCTGTTTCCGACGTGGCGCCCACGGCGATGATCGCCCCGGCACCGACGAAGGTTGCCCCTGCCATCGCGGCGAGCCAGAAGCTACCGCGGCTCACCGATCGCCGCCGAAGTGGTTGCGGAACTCGTCACCGCAGTCGTCCTCAGTGCCGACCCGGACTCGCGAGAAGCCCAGCACTCCGTCTTCCTCGCCTTCCTGCCCAGCCCTGGCCAACTGCCTCTCGATGTCCGCGATGTACTGGGCACACTCGGCACTGACGGACTTCTCGGGCGACGGATCCGGTGCCGAGGAGGCGCTCAGTTCGGCGGTAACGGCGAGACCGGCCGCACACAGCACCACCCACACGGCAACCCAGGTACGGCGGTTCATCGGTATCGGCTTGCGCATCCGGGCATCCTACGAGCACCGCGGTGTTCATCCAGCCGCATCACAGGCGCCATCCAGAACGCCGAGCGAGGAGCCGCCGCAGCACCACCGGTCCGCGTCCAGGGGGGCGCCGGCCTGAACGGTGTCGGCCTGCGCGGGCATCGAGGAAACCGCGCCCGTGGCAAGCGCGCCGACGATCAGCGCCGATGTGCCGCACCTCATCGACGTACGTATTCGAGTTCGAGGCAACTCAGCTCCCTACGTTGGGCGACATTCGATCAGGCGTGTTCTGTGGCCTGAACCTGGCGTGAAACTGGGTGAGTTGGCGCAACCACGCATCTGTTGCGACACGTCGCGCATCCCGCAGGGTCGTAGGCGATCCTGGGCGGAGCGGGACGGGCCGGTACGCCACTCGGTACGCCGCCCACGTTGCTCGGCGGTGGCGGTTGGCCGGGGCGGCCCGCGCGCGAAAGCGCAGGCCGGAGGGGTGCGAAGGGGCGGACAACGGGGGTTGTCCGCGGACAACGGGAGGGACATGGCCAGGGCAGGGCGCCCCCAGGGGGCCCCGAAGGGCGCGAGCGAGGCGGCGAACGAACTCGCTCGATTTCTCAGGGAGTTGACCGAAGGCCTGGGGGTGCGGGAACTCGCCGAGCGCTACAAGGACAACGACGGGCGGGGCGGCCGCACGGTGTGGAGCGAGTACCGCTCCGGCGCCCGCCTCATCCCCCTCGGCCGCCTCAACCTCGTCGTCAGGGACCGCGTACGCGACGCCCGCGGCCGGCAGGACATGCTCGCCACTGCGGACAGGGCACACCGAACCGAATCCGGGCGGACATACCCAGCCCGCGCAAGATCACCGGCTGGATCATGCGCCCCGCGAGGCCCTCACCGACGAACAGGGGCAACAGCTCCTCCAAGTCCGCCCCGCCTGCCCGGACATCACCCGAGCCTGCGACCTCGCCCGCACCTTCGCCGACCTGACCCGGAACCGCCGCGGCCAACTACTGATGGACTGGATCCGCCAGGCCGAACAAGACACTCCGGCACCGATGCGTAGCTTCGCCGGGTTCCTGCGCCAGGACCTCGACGCGGTCACCGCCGGACTCACCCTCACCTACAGCTCCGGCGTCGTCGAGGGACACATCAACCGTTTAGCACTCCAGCCGTAGATCGTGATCTTGCAGGTGGGGTGTGACTGGGCGCGATAGCTGTCATCTGGGCACGACATCTGTCACCAGCCCTACACTCCGGCCATGCCGATTCACTCCCGGTCCGCAGGCTCCGCTGAGGAGCAGCTGTCGATCGTCGATGCCTTGATTGCTCTGCCGTTCCCCGAACAGGAAGGCCAGTCGAGGACGCAACACGGATGGGGCGGGCCCGGGTATCACATCGCTGTTCTCCGGGAGAGCGGGACTTCTGGGATGCTCCTGATCCGGGGACGGTCGCGGCGGCCGAGGAGGAGTTGGAGGCAGACCTACCGCACTGGGCACGGTGCTGGCCGGGCGTTGGGGTAGTCCGACCGTGGTCGATCTGTGGCCCTATCTCGGGCTCGACGACCCGGACTACCCGGACATCGAGGAGGCGCCCGAGCCCCTGGGCTCCCTTTCCATGCTTGCTGGGAGCATGCGAACGTGGCAGGTGCCGTCTACTGGTCGCTGGCTCGGTCTCGCCATCGGCCAAGTCGACCGAGAGCTCCCCTTCGAACTGCTCGCCGCCGTCAGCGAGGCCTCCACGCCTCCGAAGTGAGCCGCGGGACTGCCTGCCCCACCTTGTCCGCGTCATCGCTTGTGACGGACAGGACGCAAACCCGCGGCAGGCGAGAGCCTGTTCCTAAAACTCCGTTGTCCAGGACACGAACGGCACCTGGAGAGCAAGACCTGGCCACTGGGGAGCGGCTTTCGTCGCTACAGCAAGACGGTCGAGGTGGCGGAGCGATCTTGATTGATTGGCGGGAGGCAATACCGGGGCTTCTGCCGCCTCTATGAGTTGGTCTCGTTAACTGCCTCGATGAAGTGCTCGTACTCCTGTCTCGCCGCCTGCACGTGACGTGAAACTTCCGCCCACACAGCTTCGTGCCTGCGGTTCGGATCGGATGCACTCTGCAACAGATGGCTGAGAGATACGAGATGTTCGTGGGCCTGCCATGCGGGCATGAACACTGCCCGGACGCCGTCCAGTTGGAGCACGGAGAGTGCATCCGACGCCTTCTCGCGCTGCTGATCGGCGAGCGTCAAGGCTGAGGTCAGCTGCTCCGCCGCTGGGATGGCCCCCATCCTGAACAAGTCGGAGGCCTCGATCAGCGTTCGGTGGAAGTTGCTCCAGGCCACCGCGAATGCCACGTGGGTGTCACGCTGAAACTGGCGTCGCCAATGATCCTTTTGCGTCTTGGCCTGGTGGCGGCCAGCGAAAGCAGCCGCCCCGATTGCACCTCCAGCACCTACCGCGGCTCCCAACAGGCCCGCCGCAGCGCCGACGATCACCGCGTCCATGGTCGCATTCTCTTGGTCCCCACAGATTCGCGCAGGCGAATCGAGAGCGTCGCAGGGTGTCCCATCCGTCCGCACCCGTCGCCTCTGACGTCGCCAGCGGCGTCAACGACTCCGCAGCGGTCCGATGAGTGTCGGTTCGCCGCATTCACGGGCGATGCGCACCCGACGAACACGCCCGTCGCCCTGGACCGACCGACCTGGTCCCGCTGTCCTGCAACGAGATCCAGCGCCTGTTCAGCCGAGGACCCGGCGAGGTGCCGCCAGAACGCAGACGATGCCGTCGCGCATCCCAACGGAGAGGTGGAGGACAGCGGCGACGACGGACCTGACGTCTGAGCCGCGCCCGGTGGCCGTGGCGCGCCGGGTGAACTGGTGCGAGAAGTGCCGTACGGCGTCGGGCGGCATGAGCCAGACCCAGCTCGTCCTCGTCGTCCTCGTCGTCCTCGCGCGCTGTCGTACTTGGGGCTCACCGGCCACGACGACGCCGCGTCCAGCCGGACCGCCAGCCCCTGATCCTCGTCCGGGCCCGGCGCAGGACGGCGGTGTGCGACGGCCGGGCGTGGGCGCCGACGGGCGGGCGGTTTGGGTACTTATGGTGGCCTGATGAGGTTCGTACCTTGGTGGGCCGCGCTCTCGTCCGGCTGCGCGCCTCCTCTGCTGGTCGGTGGCTGGTCGGTTGCGGCGGAGCTGCACGGGCCCGGCTACGACCCGGCCACGGAGACCATCAGCGTCATGGCGGCCGGCGGAGCTTCCGGACGGTGGGTGCTGACCGGGGTACTGCTCGTCCTGGGAATCTGTCACCTCGTCACCGCTTGGGGACTGCGCCCGGCCGCACCTGCCGGGAGGGTCGCGCTGGGCTGCGGCGGGGTGGCCGTGATGGGGATGGGCCTGTCCCCGGTTCCGGAGAGCGGGGGTTCGCTGGTGCACGGCTGGGTCGTCGCCGTCGGCTTCGCGCTCATGGCGCTGTGGCCGGTCCTGGCGTCCGACCGCGACGGAGCCGCCCCCTGGGGACTACGGCCCGCGCTGTCGCTCGCGGTGTGCCTGCTGATGGGAGCCGGCGCGGCGTGGTTCCTGATCGAACTGCATCGCCAGGGCGCCGCCGGCGTGGCCGAACGCGTCCTGACCACCGCCCAGACGGCATGGCCCTTCGTGGTGGTGGCGTCCTGCAGGGCCAGGGCACCCCTTGGACGGACGAGTGAGACGGACAGGACGGACCAGATGGACAGGACGGACCAGACGGACCAGACGGACCGGACAGATCGGCCGTGAATCGGGTCTAGGAGCTCGCTCCTGGTCTTCGCGCTGGACACCGGCTCAAGCGTCGTGGAGTACACGATCTTCTCCGCGGCGTGCCAGTCGCGGGCGTACCGCAGGATGTGCGGCGGCTGGTCGGGATCGGTGTGCGCGGTCTCCCAGTAGACCATCGTCTCGTATCTTGGCGAGCGCGTGTGCATGGGTGATGGCGAAAAGAGCCTCGACCTGCTCGTCCACCCGGCCCTTGGCCCTCTCCCAGCCGGTCTCAGCGAGGGCCAGGCAGTGCTCGGGGCGGTGCAGCTTCATGCCCTGCTGCGACATCGTGCACATCACGAAGCCGTCCTGGCCGGGGATGCCGGAGGCCCGTGCGAGAGCGAGGGACTGGAGGTAGTACCGCTGTGCCAGGCCCTGTTCCCCCGGAGTCGTATGCCTTCCAGCCTGCGAGGTGGGCGTCGGCCGAGGCGACGGACAGCACCTCGGACCTCACCTCACCGTTGGCGAAGCGGCCCCGGCACAGGTCCGCGATGTCGGTGACCAGGTACTGCACGAACGCGGAGCGGCCGTGCTGCCCGCCGTGTTTCTCGTCCATGTCCATGAAGAGCTTCACCATGTCGCGTACGGCCGCGATGTCGGCGTGCCCGGCGACCGCGCCGGTCGCCACGGTGCGGGTGCGGGCGGCGGCTTCCTGGACGCTCTCCAGCGGCAGGGGCGCGGCGGCTTCGATCCAGCCCCTGAGACGTCGGCCGGCAGAGCTCATGGAAAATATGGCCCAGGCGGGGTGGTGCTGACCTCCTCGCACGAACCAGGCGAAGGGGTGCTCACATGGGGGACATACCGGCGGAGCGGCGTCGCATCCTGCAGTCGCCTCCGCCCGAACTCGTCGCGGAGGCGGCTGCGAACCCGGGCGGGTCGGTTGCGGTGATCGACCCTGACCTCATCGGCGACCCCAACGGCTACGTCCCGGGGGAAGCCGTCCAGGGTGTCTGGCGGGTCGGCGAGGACGGGAAACTGACCGGCGAGTTCGTGGAGAATCCGAACTACGGCCCGCCCAAGGACGACTTCTCCAAGTTCACGGATTCCAAGCACTGGCTGGACTGGCTCGGTGAACAGCCCGCCATTGCAGTGCGCGACTCCATCGCGGGGATTTTGGACGAACAGGTCCCTGGAGCGGTTCTGGAGTGGATCAAGGTGCTCGACGGTCCGCGCTACCTCACCGGAGGCCGCCCCCAACCGGACGATGAGAGCCACATGATCGTCACCCGGGCCGGCATCGCCCTGCCCTTCGCGCTCTCCGTGACCAGCCCCGGACGCAACCGGGAGATCCTCCAGGGCGTGTTCTCCTGGGTCGCCGTCAGACTCGACCAGCCCGGCAACCGCAAGGACCAGGTCTGGCTCGACCTACGAGCCGACCTGGACTGGGCAGAGACGGAACTCCGCAGCCGGATCTACCTCGTCGGCCAGGCCCCAGCCCCCGGCACCACCACCTGAAATCCGCCCCGGCTCCATCTCGGGTCGACACAACGTGCCTCACATCCCTCCGACTGCTGCACATACTTGACCTGCAGCAACGTCGCGGCGGCCCCAGGTACTGACGCCGCGCAGGGCGGTGACGTAGGAAATGTCGACACCACGGCGGCGGTGTTCCGCTCACCGCGATGACGCCGGTCGAGCGCGAGGCGGTCCTCAGCGACACGATGGACGCCGTCATCACGTCCCTCAGAGGGCTCCGTGCATACCCGAGTGCTCCACCGTGGCGCGTGTACGAGATCAACAGAGAGGTCCAAAGACGGGTGCTAAGGGTTCGTTGCCGAGTTGCACTTCACCCTGAGCCCGCGCCGGTGCGCACCCGCCAAGCGGTATGCGCTCGTTGCCCGGATCGCGCTGACGACGCAATCCTTGAGCCATGTCACGGGGCATGGGTCAGGTGCAGCAGGCTGTACTCACCCACCTTCGCAGTGAACCCGCGGGGCGCAGCGCCATCGACGGTGCCCCGCTGTTGGTGCCCCGCTGTAGACGTCGATCACCCAACTCGCCGCCGCCGTCTACAGGCTGGCCGTGCCGTGCACTTGGACCGCAAGAGCGGCCAGGACAAGGACTCCCAGCGGCAGCAGCGTCCGGGGCGCTGGATCGGATCCCACGTTCGTGCGGTGCTCGACAAGCCGCGCCTCGAGAGCCTGCTCAAAGGCGTTTTGGTCGTCGTCGAGGACTACACGAACGTGGGATCCGATCCGGTGTCAGAGGACCGACTGCGTCCAGCTCCCTGGCCGCCTCGGCGCGCTCATCAGCGTCCGGCTTGCTCAGCGGCGCGGTGGGCCGGCCGGTCAGTATGTGATCTTTGATGACGTGGCCGTAGGGCCTGCACAATCACGGTATGGCCAACATTGTCGAAGCAGCCTGGCACAAGATCCTCCGTCTCGTCATTGGTAGCGGTGTCAGCGCGGCAGTCGGAGGTCTGTGCAGTGGTGGCGTTTGGCCGAGGCCTTCGCGAAACCGGCGAGGAGCTGCTTGGCCAAGTCCCGCTGCGCGGCGGTGTCGTCGTCTCCTCCGGGGAGAGCTGTGAACAGCGCTCGGGCGCTGTAGTCGGGACATTTGGCACTTGCCTACGCGCCGAAGTGGTCGCTTCCTGGCGGGCGGGTGTACTGCAGGCCACCGGGCCTTGGACGACGTCTTCCTTTCCTTCATCGGCCGAGCTGGATCGGCACGGCCACTCAGCGGCACACCATGGCACGTCCCCACGGCGACGCCAGCCCCCGACGGCTTCGGCGCTGCCCGGAGATCCGGGATCCGACCGCCGCCGTGGTCCGTTTCGCAGGACCACCGGCGGGCTGCCTTCACCGCTGTGGCGGTCACCAGTTCGGCGACCTTGCGGGCTCTGTCCGAAGACGTGCCGTCAGAGGCGATCTCCCGCGCGGAGACTGCCACGGAGGCGTCCCGGTTGCGGCAGGGGAGCACCACGGAGGTGGTGCTCAGATCTGTAAAACCGCGCCAGCCACCGCCGAGGGGAATGGGTGGCGTGTTCCTGTCTCTTGGCTGGATCTCGGTGAAAATACTGGTGCCGGGCACCTCGGTGGTGTCACGGTCAACCAGCCCTGATGAGGATCGGCGAAAACGGGTGTGCCCGCGCTTCCGTGATGGCCTACGGCAGGATCAGGATTCTCGCCCTCAGTAGCGGGAACGAGGCTCGTACGCGCCCTATCCTGCAGACCAGCTCAGGGTCAAGCTCTCACCCGTCAGGGGTGCGCCTTGCCCTGCCCCTCTCCGGCGGCGGCCTGGCGGTAGAAGGTCTCGGACTCGTCTGTGCGTCCCGCATCTTCCAGCAGGAAGCCGAAGCTGACCACGGCCTCTGCTTCCCCCACCTCCGCGGCCTGGCGGAAGGCGGCCTCAGCCCCGTCCGTACGCCCCGCCTCCCCTAACAGGAGGCCGAGGGTGAACATCGCATTGGTGTCCCCCAGTGCTGCTGGCATGACGGTAGGCGACTTCGGCGATGGCTGGTGCTGCGCGATGGGCGTGAATGCCGATGCTGAGGTAGTCGGCGGTTTCTGCAACGTGCTGGAGAATCGATGACGGATGACGGTCGCGAGACAGCAGAACTTTCCGCCGCCAACGCTCAGGTAGGTGATGTCGCAGCCGATCAGATCCGGCGGCCTTCGCCGCAGCCGGGTCCGCGACGGTGGTGCGGTGCCGGCTCGCAGGCGCACTCCCTCGATCCCGATGACCCGCATGATCCTGGAGACCCGCTTGTGATTCACGGCCGGCCGCCCTCCTCACAGAGCTCGGCGGTGATCCTCGGGGCGCCGTAAGTGCCGTCGGAGTCCTGGTGGGTCTTGCGTATCCGGGTCGCGAGCTCAGCCTCGGCCGTCTGCCGGGCCAGCCGGTGTGGGGCGGTGCGGCGCCAGTAGTCGAAGCTCGAGCGGGCGATCCCCAGCAGCGAGCACAAGCGCGTGACACCGAACCGGCGCTGGTGATCTTCAACGAACTGGCAGCGGCTCACCAGCGCGTCTCCCCCACGAAATACCGGGCCGCCTTGCACAGGATGTCCCGTTCTTCCTCGAGCTCGCGCACCCGCTTGCGCAACGCGGCAACTTCCGCCGAGTCCGGTGTCGGCGCGGCCGCCGGGAACGTCGAGTCGGCGCCGGGGCTCCGACCGTCAGCGGCCCGGATCCAGTTGCGCAGCGTCTCGGTGCTCACTCCGAGATCGGCAGCAACCGACTTGATCGTCGCTCCCGGACGGGACCGTACAACGCGACCTCGTCCGCCTTGAACTCGGCGGGATAGTGCTTCATCCCCGCGGGGGCTCCGTTCTCCCAGACCATCAGGATCCAAGTCTCTCCGGTATCCAAGATCCGGAGTCAGGGCCCCATCGCAGACCGGACCGGTCAAGGCCGGGGGCATGCTTGGCGGGGTGTCCCGTCGGCCGAGCGATACGAGACCAACCCCATGGCATCGAGGCCGTGAGTAACAACTTCGCGAGCCGAGCGATTGCCGGACCGCCCGAGGTTGAGGGCCGCGGTCTTCTCCTCATTCCATCCAGAGGGGCCTGTCCTGCCCAGCAGCAGGTCCCACCCCGTCAGAATATTTGGCTGCCGACACTGCATACGAAAGTTCAGCACCCGCAGCACTGGTACCCGAGCAACTACCTGTGGCGGGAGGTCGTCAGCCTGATCCGGCAGCTCATTGAGTGTGTGGTAGCCCCTGCCGTCGAGCTCCACCGCGACGGCATGAACCAGATTGGCGAGATCGTCGTGGAGCAGACCAGGCCTCGTTGCTGCCCAAGGGGGTGCGGGCGTCGGAAAGTCCATGAGCTTAGGCCTCCCGCGGCGTGGGAGTGTCTTCGCTGTCACGGTCAAGCGAGGGGGCGTCGGGGTCGAAGCACACGACGATGAGGCGTGCTTGGGGGGCGCTGGAGGGATGTGCGGAAGCCATCACCGCACGGCCGATGCCATGGTCTGGGTGCCACAGTGGCCGGCTATCCCCGTCGGGGTACTTGTAGCCGTCGACGCCGGCGTTAAAGATGCGTCGAGTGACCGGGTCCGCACGCACACGCTCCATGAGCTGCCCGAGCCTGTCGTTCTCCGGATTCTGCAGTGCCACCGAGTGCAGTTGGGAGAGCACGGAAGGCGCCCAACTCCTCTCCCAGTCAAGGAGGAGCCGGTGACGCGCCAGATCGGAGAACAGCATCCAATCCATCATGTTTTCCGGTACGCCTCGGCCTCCGGTGAAGCCCGAGACCCTGAAAAGACGGGCGAAAGCGGCGTTCCAGGCCACAAGGCCCCATTGCACGTTCGTGACGTAGGCAATCTCCCGCTGCCCGTCGACGACGCGCTGCCACTCGCCTTGAGATGGGATCCGCACACCGGCGTCGGGATACAGGGGCCCCGGCGGCATTACACCCAGTGCAAGGAGGTGAAGTTGGCGGTATTCATCCTCTGTTAGCCGGAAAAGTGAGGCTATCTCATGTAGGTGTTCGGTTTGGATGCCCCGGCCGGGCAGCTTGCCGCCCTCGACGCCGGCGTACTTACCCCGCCCCCACCCCAGGATGTAGTTGACCTGGTCCTGGGTCGGCCCCGTCATGCGTGGCCCGCGACGTGAAGGGTCGCGCGGTGGCAGGCCGAGAGTTGTTGGGCCAACCCGTTCGCGGAACGTCTGCAGGAGTGTCCTGAACTGCTCGAGCTCGTCCTCTGCCATGCCGTTCCCCTCTCCCTTGCTCCCGTGGTCTTCGGAAGCCCGGCGTGCGCGCTCGCCGCGCGCTCTGCTGGCTGTCGCGTCAGCATTTTAGGCAGAGGAGAATCACGGCCCGCACTCAGGGACCTACGGTCGGTTACCACAACAGGCCTTTGGGGGGAATCAGTCGAAAAGGGAATGCACTCACAGAGTGAGGAACGAGGCGAATCCCCCCACTTCGCTGAGTGGACGGCTTGGTTCCACATCGTGAACCGGCAGGCACTGGCCTCGTGTGGGCCAACCCCCAGCATGAGCCCCCCCCTGGGCGGGAGCCAGTTGATCAAAGGGAGCCGCGAGACTGCGCAGAATCGTGGCGCCGCCGATGTCACCTCCTTCCGCTGCGACGGTGTTGGGCTGCACCTCCGCATAGCCGTACGAGACGGAGGGCGGATTGATGAGTGCGACCTCGGGGTCCGCCCATCGGCATCACGCGTCCATGGAAGTTCAGCAAGTGCCGTGGCTACCGCGGCCGTTTCGCTCTCAACCGAGGAGAGGCGGGTTGCCGACGTCGGCGTCAGCGCGTCGGGCCGGAAGACGAAGGACCAGTCATCCGTGATGCGCGCGGCTGACTGACTGACTGACTGACTGACTGGCTGACTGACTGGCTGGCTGGCTGGCTGGCTGGCTGGCTGGCTGCCGATCGGATCAACACTCACCAACGCTGCTGCCCCGCCGTCGGCCAGCCGCAGCTTCTGCCACGACCGCATCTCGCCCCAGGTCAGCAACGAACTGTGGGCCTCAGCGCCGACGACGAGGACGGACAGCCGGGCCGGGCGAGTGTGCGCGCAAGTGTCAACGCGTGCACGCCTCCTGGTCCTGCCGCGACCTCCAGGGGGACCCACGACACCGTGGCAGGCAGGCCAAGCTTCACTATGACGTGGGTGCCCAGTTCGACCGGCGCGGCCGCGGGGGGCCGTCCGTTCGGCCCGTGTCGTGGAACGTGATGATCCCACCCACCTGCGCGGCCGCGACGCCTGCCAGCCTCAGCGCCTCGCCTGCGGCGGCTTCGCCGAGAGCGGCTATATCCGCGAAAGCCCGGGCGCGGCGCTCCTCGTCCGACGGACATGAGCTGAGCTCAGAAAGGGAGCGGGCGAACACTCCGAGCGCGGCCTGGGGAGCGGGGCGCGGGCGACGTGTCCTCCCCACAGAAGCTGTGATGCAGC
The DNA here is from genome assembly GCF_004684775.1 of Streptomyces sp. MZ04. Taxonomy (GTDB): domain Bacteria; phylum Actinomycetota; class Actinomycetes; order Streptomycetales; family Streptomycetaceae; genus Streptomyces. The sequence goes on along the minus strand of NZ_SRIC01000002.1, from coordinate 98,990 downwards.
TTGATGATCTCCTCATGGGTGATCTCGTGTGTCGCGGTCGATACCCCTGGCCGACTGACGTAGGTCACAGGAATCCCCCTCCTCTGAAGTTTTGGCCACAGCACTGTGTCTTGCCGACCGCCCAACTACCGCGCTTCCGCACTCTCCCTGCCCGCAGTCGCGACCTCCTGGCCAGCTATCAGGCCGGAACGAGGTCCCTGCGCTCCCATGCAAAGCGGGCAGCATGCTCTGCGAGAGCAACCGCTCCTAGTGGCTCCTTGCCGTCGAGGTGCGCATACTCTGCCGCGGTCACGATTGCTATGCGCTCGACGGCGCCCAGATGCGAGTAGAAGCCGCTGTCGATGATGGAGCTCGCCGCGTCATAGGCCCCTGTGCCCGCCAGATGGTGCTGATGGATCAAGCGCTCCAGCTCTGTCAGATACTCGCGGTGGGCGTGCGCCTCGGCGGCCGTCATCGGCCGCCCGTGCCCAGGGACGATGACTCGCGGGCGTAACTCGAGGATCGCGTCGACCGCGGCCACGACGTTGCGCAGGGGCCCATTCCAGTGCGCTGGGTGATCCCCGTTGAAGAGGATGTCGCCGGCAACAACAACGTCGCGCGACTTGATCCACGCGATGACGTCCCCAGCCGTGTGCGCCGGGCCGACCTCGAAGAGCTGCACATCCATCCCACCGACTCTGACCGCACGGTTGTCCCGGAACGTGTCAGTTGGTCCCACGAGGCTCACGTTCTCGTAGTCGTAGTGGCCGAACTTCTGGCGCGCGTACCACCCCATGGGGGTGTCAGGGTCGCTGCCGTTCACCAGGCGGTGCATGTCGGCCGGGCCTGGTTCGTGACACAGGTGCTCGGCATTTGTGGCGCTGCTGATGATGCGCGCCCCAGGAAAGTAGGCGTTGCCGAAGCAGTGGTCACCGTTGGCGTGGGTGTTGATCACGGTGTCGATGGTGGTGTCCGTGGGCAGGACCTTCGCCGCGGCCGCTTGTAAGGCTCGGGTCATTGCCTCGTCGTAGGGCGTATCGACCAGGGCGGCTTCTCCCCCGGATACCAGGAGGACGCAGTTCGCCTCTCCCCACCTCCCCTTCTCGGCATGGGTGTCCCACAGGTACACGCCCTCCGCGATGTACTGAAGATGCTCAGGAAAGGTCAGAGACTTCTTTGGATGCAGCATGGGCGCATTCTCTATAACAACTGGGCTTTTGGCGAGTGTTGAAGAACACAAATGCAGGGCTGGGTCAGTCCTCGGATGAGAAGGCACCCTACGCGGCACGTGCCGGGACATCAAATCCCCGTTACAGAGGACGACTTGGGGTACTGAGGGCCACGGGTGGGCAGGGTTGAGACTAGCGGAGATATTCAGCAGGAAACTGTACCTATTTCCTTTGCTATTGATTGCCCGCTGCCGGATGGTGAGGATGGGGCGCTTGTCAGGATCCCCGGTCGGACGTTCCCGGGGAGCTCGGCCGAGCTCCCCGGGAAAGCGCCATCACTGGAGGCGCGGATGGTCTGGCGAATCTCGCCGAGTTGAGGGCTCGACAACCGGACGACATCACCAGGCTTGAGCCACCCGCGGAATCCCGCTGCCGCCATGTGCTCCAGAAGGCATCCACCGGGGAGGGTTCCGGACCCGATGACGTCCCCGGCTTCAAGGGTGCTGCCGCGGGAGATGTGCGAGATGACGTCCTCAAAGCGCCAGTCGCCGCTCTTCCTGTCCCCGACACTGCCCGCGCCGATCAGTTCGTCCCCGACGTATGCGCTGATGGGGACGGTGGCGTCGAACTCGTCCGCCGTCACCAGCCACGGACCCAGGCTCGTCCCGCCGTCTTTGCCCTTCAGTACGCCGATACCCAGCTGCATCTCCCGCAGCTGGACATCCCGCGCACTCCAGTCGCATAGCAGCGTGTATCCGGCGATGTGCGACAGGGCGCGCTCCGGGTCGATGTCACGCCCCGGCCGACCGATGACGATCCCCACCTCCAGCTCGAAGTCGAACATTCGGCTCCCCGGGAAAATCGGCATGTCGTCGTAAGGGCCCACGACCGTGCGGTGATTGCCCTGGTAGACCGCGGGTATCTGCTGCCACACCTCTGGAAGATCTTCGGGCTGCCCCTGCGCCACCCGGCAGGCGCGCAGGTGGTCCAGGTAGCACAGTGCGTCGAAGAGAGCAGGAGGCCTGGGAATGGGCGCGCAGAGGCGGACCCGATCGAGTTCCACCACCTGGTCAGGCTTGGCCAACGCCTGCTGGCCCGCCCGCTCCAATACGCCAGTGCCGGCCGCCAGGAGGTCGGCGAGTGAATCCCCCGGCGGGAGGGTGTAGATCTCCTGGCCGTGCACGACCCCCACCCGCCGGTCTCGGCGTCCCGTGTGCAACGGCTCCTCATAGGTAACCCAGCGCATATCAGCTCCCGGCTCTCATTGCGATTGCGAGCCGCACCATAACTCCCTTGCTGACTGCCACTGCGCCTGCCGCTAAAGGGCGGACCCCGGCCAGCCGCCCGGATCGGCCTGTGCAGGTTGCGGTGAATACCCATCAGGAAACTGTACCTATTTACCAACCCGTTGATTCCGGTCCGATATTGGCTGCATGCTCCTCCTTGCACCGACGCACCTCTCGTGGTGGCAAAGCAGCGCGCAGCTCGCCGCTGCACGGGTCCGAGAGGAGCGCAATCAGGGGCCCTGACCTCGGATCTTGGATACCGGAGAGACTTGGATCTTGATGGTCTAGGAGAACGGAGTCCCCGTGGGGATGACTCCGGGGTCAAAGCCCCACTCGGATCTGACCGTGTCGTGGGAGACGCGTCGGTCCTCAACTGCGAGGGGGAGTTCGCTTTGCTGCAAACTGCTGCTGTCATGCCATCGGAACGTAATGGTGTTTCCGTGGGGCGCACTCTGGCGGTGCTGCGTGCGTTGCAGCAGCTCGGCGACGGCGCCCATCCGCTGTCCTCCATCGCCGCCAGGGCAGGTTTGCCCGCCCCCACCGCGTATCGCTACGTCCAAGCGCTGATCTGTGAGGGAGCCTTGGAGCGACGAGGGCCGCGCGGCCACTACGCCCTTGTAGAGGCACCGCTTCTCTTCTCCGGCTCCTTCTCAGACTCGTCTGGTCCGCCAACTAGCGCGGGGTCGGCTGCAGTTCGAGCAGAGCTGATCACACTACAGTCACGCACCGGTCAAATCGCCCTGGCGTACGTACCGCTCTTGATCGGCAAGCCGATGCGCATCCACGCAGAGCAGGCTCTCGGCGCACATGCGCAGCACCTTCACACCAACCCACAAGCGTCGCTCCAGGCCTTGTGGCGTGCTCCACTCGAGGCTGACCCTCCTGGGTGGGCCATCCTGGCATGCCTCGGTGACGTCACCGCGGCACGGCCGCAGCTCGCCCGTATTCGGCAGGACGGATACGCCGTCGGCCCATCGCCCCTGCTCGACAGGGACGCCATCGCAGCACCGCTCTGGCGGGGCTCGACCGTGGCCGGCGCAGTCAGCCTCCTCGCGGCTCACAGCCAGGTAGGCAGCCCCACAGTCCGAAACCGCCTAGTCGACTCCGTGATGGATACGGCAGCGACAATCAGCACGCAGTTGACGCTCTCTGGCATGCCCGTATCAGTCCTTTGACCTGCACCAACTCGCCTGCTCCACAGCACATTCATAAAGGGATCCCCCATGTCCCGTTCCGTCCTGATCACCGGAGGCAACCGCAGCATCGGCCTGGCTGCTGCACGCGCTCTGCAAGCGGCCGGCGACCACGTTGCCGTCACCTACCGCACCGGTGAACCCCGGAGGGGCTCTTCGCCATCCAGAGCGATGTCACCGACACCGGCCAGGTGCAGGCTGCCTTCAAGGAGGCCGAGAACGCGCACGGTCCGGTTGAAGTGCTGGTGTGCTGCGAGCTCAGTTGATCTCCCCACCCATCGTGTGACGTTGTTCGGTGTGTCGGCTTGGGGTGATCTTGTTGCGGAGCGACGTGGATGCTCATGCACTACGTCGCCAGGGTTGGTCGATCTCGGCGATTGCGAGACATCTGGGCCGTGACCGTTCGATCCCCACTCAGAGCCCCGCCATAACGTGGGCAAGACCGCCAACGAAGGGCAGCAAGGGCGGCCGGCCCGCAGGCTTCGGCAAGACGATCTACAGGCGAAGGAACAATTCGAGCGGACGATCAACGCGTTGAAGAACTCCCGAGCCATGGCCACAAGGTTCGACAAGCGCGGCCACATCTTCCACGGCACCGTCACCATCACCGTCGCCTCGATCCGACTCTGGCTCCGCCCGTGATCTCCCCCGGATCTAGTCGCCGGTCGTGCCGTCGAGCATCTCGCGCAGGATGTCCAGGTGGCCGTTGTGCCGGGCCGTCTCCTCGGTGAGGTGGAGGAGGATCCAGCGCAGGTCGACGTGGAGGCCATTGCGGATGGTTCGCTGGGCCTGCTTGTCCAGGCCGTTCCCGGCGACCAGTTCGCGGTAGCGGGCGCTCTGTTCCACGTATGCGTCGAGCAACTGCGTGAGCGGGAAGTCGACGGCGATACGCATCTCGCGGTCGGGGTCCTCCTCGGTCCAGGGGCCCCGGTCTTCCTCGCCGAGGAAGACCACCTGGAACCAGTAGTACTCGACCCAGCGCAGGTGGTTGATCACTCCGCTCATGGTCATCAGCGGTGAGCCCGGCAGGAGCGCCTTGCATGCGTTCTCCGCAGAGACGCCATCACACTTGGCGCGGGCGGTGTTACGTGCGTAGTCGAGAAACGTGGTGAGCTGGGTGCGCTCGTCCCACGCAGGTGGCGTGTCATCGATTCTGGTCATCGCGCGAAGCGTCCCCGATCACCACGACCGATGTCGAGGTATTTAACGACGGACCCAACCTGCTTCACCCAGCCCCTTGTCCGGCGGGTCGATACACCGATTCAGCGCCGGTGGGCCGCCCGGCATGATCCGCCGGACAGGCCCTGGCGACACTGACGCGACGGGCTATCGGTAAGGTCCGCGCCCGCGTGGAACATTTCATCGGCCACATGAAGAACTACAAGATCCTCCGCGACTGTGGCTCAAGAGCCAAGTGTGGCGGTGGGAGACCGGCCCGCCATCACCGAGCGAATTCGCTGGTCCAGGACACGGGCCCAAGCCTCGGCACGCGGGCTGGTTCCTTCTCGGGGGTGCTGACGATGACCTCCACGGCACCGATCCGCATGATGACGTGAGCGAAGCGTTCGGTCGTGAAACTGAGGGCGTCGTCACCAAGGTTCGGCACCTCCTTCGGATGAGGATCCCGTCGGCGTTGGCCTCCTCTCTCTTTGGGGCCTCGGTCGAAGGTGAGTCTGACGCGAGCGGAGTGGAGGAGGCCGGGGCGCGGCCGTCGGAGCTGTCTTCGCTGGAGCAGGCCACTGCGCCGAACACGAGCGCAGGGATTAGGCCAAGCAATGCCGCGTGCCCCACGGCTCTCGGATACGACGTGACAGCCCGCCTGTTCACTTGAATCCCCCATGGCCGCTAAGTGCTTCCAGTGTCGTCCTGGCTGCTATCCGTCTTGCGCCGGCCCGCCGACACGCGAGCGAGAGGACAGCCTGCTTGTGGTTCTTGTCCTCGCGGCCTTTCCGGTCGTCATACGTCCGTGAGGCCGGGCAGGACCTGACGAGGTTGTGAGCGAATGCGTTCGGGGCGTGCTGGCCTGAGCGTTCGGCTGGTGGGCGGTTCAGCAGGCCGTCATGCTGACGGGCACGAGTTCGGTGCTCGGCGTGCGTCGGGTGGCGCGCTGGGCGGCGCGGTCGGAGACCAGGCGCCGGCGATGGCACGGTGGGGTCGCTGGGTAGTGCTCGCGCCGTCCAGGAAGCGTTGCAGGGGGCGCCATTGCTTGTGCTCGGCGTTGGCGTGTTCGACGCAGATCCGCGCTGATGACTGGCGGCGTCACATCTCGCGCCAGGCGTACTGCTCGCCGAGTGGGGCATCCTCCTTCGGTTTCTTCGGCGGGGCGCTGGCCTGGTCGGGGAACTCGTTGGCCAGCCCTCGGTAGCCCTCGTCGACCTCCGCCTTCACCTTCACCTTCACCTTCACCTTCACCTTCACCTGCGAGTGAAGGCGGAGCTGCTCGGCGATGCCCTCGGTGCGCATCGCAGTCTGGTCATGCATGCGGCCGGGCCGGTCGGCCCCGGACCACAGGGTGCAGCCCTGGGAGTCGCTGATGGTGGTGGTCTTCATGGTGTTCTGCTTCTTCTTGCCGGAGACGAACGCGCAGCGGCCAGGCCGGTGGGCCTTGGGGCGGCGGACCTGGGTCTCGGTGCCGTCGATCCGCAAGGTGACGTTCTCGGCGGCGGCGTAGGAGAACACGTCTGCCGGCGTGCGCAGCCGCACCCCGGGCCGGTCGGGGGCGGCGAAGCCCCGCTCGGCCAGCAGCGGACGGATCTCCCCGATCGCCCGGGTGATGGTGGACCGCTCCAGGCCGTACAGCTCCGCAAGAGCGGCGTGCGGGAGCTGGTGACGCAGGTGGACCAGGGTGACCAGCACCCGGTCGGTGAACACCAGGTCGTGCTTCGGCCCGGCGCCCGGCTGCTGCCTGCGCTTTCCGCCTCGCCGCTCCTGCAGCGCGGACTGACAGCAGGCAGTCCATGGAGCGGCCGACTCCTCGATCAAACCTCCGAGATGCGCATGAGAAATACCCGTGAAGGCTGGATGGGACAAGGCCGCACGGGCCCATTCCTTCGTCGTCACACACGAGGAACCCGTGCGGCCGCCTCCACGTCACGCCCGACTTCTACCCATCCCAGTTGATCTTTGCCGGGCTGGGTCTCATAGCCACCGCATGGCTGCCTCGACGCTGTCGTCGATGCTGGTGTTGAACGCGATCGCGGCCCCCGGTGCATGCTGCCGGACCAAGTTCACGACCTGCTCGAAGAACGTCAGCACAGGTTCAGGCTTGCGTATCCCACCCCCGATGACGACGACGTCCCAGTCCCGTTCGGACAGCGCCGCGACCATCATGGACTCGGCTGATTCGTCCGGCGCAATCAGCGTCATGGAAGCATCGACGGCATGTTCGCCAAAACGGGCCAGTTCCTGGTCCAGGACCGCGCGTGTTCCCGTTGCATGAAGCTGCCATCTGGGTGGCGACATCACCTGAGACTCCAGGCCCTGCCCACGTCGACGACGACCCCGCGTGAGCCGGGAACTTCGCTCACAGCCTCGTAAGGCTCGCCATGGCGGAGAAGCAGGCCCGCAGGAGGCCTCGGTGGTAGCACTGTGGTGGGTGCAGGTTCCCGCTGACGCGGCCGGAGTCGGGGGGCCAGGCGGCCAAGTCTTTGAAGCCGGTGATGACTCGCCATGACGAACACAGTGGCAACGTGCTGCGGATTCGCAGATTCTCACTGAGCTACTGGCTCGATCGTGGCGTTCTTACGCAATGGTCCGCGGCTCGTTTTGCTGGTAGCGGTCAAATTCGACCGGATCATGGGCGGAGAAAATTTCCACCTGATCGCCATGCTCTTTGGCCAGTTCGCGCAGCCGGGCCTGGTTGCGGTGGCGGGCAGGGCCATCGACTTGGACCAGGGTCTGGAAGAGGGCCAGTCCTGGTGTGGAGCGTGGAGCGAGGGGATCGATCTCGCTGTGGGAGAAGTAGGCGTCCCCGGCGTGCAGCAGCCAGCGGGGGCTGGTTGCGCTGTCCGTTGCCTCGTGGCGGCGCACCAGCACACCGGCATGGCCGCGGGTGTGCCCAGGTAGCGGTATCAGCGCGATGTCGGCCGGGATTCCCTGGAGTTGTCGTACGGACTCGAAGCCGAACCAGTGGTCTCCGCCGGTGGGGTTGTAAGTGACCCAGTCGGGCCCGTGGGCCCATTGGTCGGCTCGGTATCGCATACGTTCAGCCCGTGTGGCGGCCCTCATCGCGGCTTGGTGCTCGGTCGCGTGGAGGTGAACCTTTGCCTTGGGGAAGTCGGGCAGCCCGCCGGCGTGGTCGAGGTCGAGGTGGGTCAGGACGATGTGCCTGACGTCGTCGACCGCGTATCCAAGCTCGGTCACCTGGTGCGCCGCCGTCTCGGCGAGGTCTAGACGCGGACGGGTGAGAAACAGGAATTCGCGGCCCAGGGATCGCCTGGGGTCGGCGATGGCTCGCAGGCCTACCCCGGTGTCCACAAGCACCAATCCTTGGTCGGTCTCGATCAGTAGGCAGTGGCAGATCATCCGGGCGGTCTGGAACGGCAGTCGGCTGCCGTTGACGAGCCGGCCGCCGACCGGCTGCATCGTGCCGCAGTTCAGGTGATGGATGCGCATCATGTTCCCCTTCCAGATATGTGGTTCGAATTCCAGATATGTGGTTCGAAATCGGTGACGAACAGTCAGGTCACCGTCGTGGCGAGCCACGTTGGTATCGCGCTGGACGGCGATGCTTCACGCTAAACAGTGGAGTACGCTCCAAGGTCAAGCCATGATCTGACGGAGGGGCATGCGTATCGGAGAGCTGGCCGCACAAGCGGGCATCACGAAGGACACCGTCCGGTTCTACGAGAAACTCGGCCTCGTCGCAGGCCGACGGCTGACCAACGGCTATCGCGACTTCCCGCCCGAGACAGTGCCCTGGCTGCACTACATCCGCACCGCGCAGGCGCTCGGATTCTCACTGGCGGAGATTGCCCGGCACGGCGAGGAACTGCGCGACGCACCGGATACCGCGGAAGCACTGTCCGCGTTGCTCAAGGGAAAGATCCAAGTCATCGACGCGCGCATGGCCGAACTCGCCGCCCTGCGAGCCGAACTCGAGGTGCGCGTCGGCACCGGATGCCCGTTGCAGCCGGCTGATTGAGGAGATGTCACTGACCCCCCGGGCCCGCCGACCATCAGGTCGGCGGGCCCGGGGGTGACCGGAATTTCGTGAAGGTCATTGCTGAGTGAGTATCCACGTCCGCATGTGCGTGGGAGGCCGTCCTCATCACGGTTTGTCGAAGGTCCGCTGACCGGGGTGAAGTTGCGGCAATGGCTTCGGCTGGGGGCAGGAAATGTGGCTGCGCGGATGGTCGGCGTGCGATACAACCGGGCCATGGAAGAGCAGCGTCTGCCTGGCGGGCGGACCGTGGGTGCGGTGCGGATCGGTGATGCGGTCCACCGGCCCGTGCAGCCCTGGACGCCTGCCGTGCATGCGGTGCTGCGTCATCTGGAGGCCGTGGGATTCAGCGGGGCGCCCCGGCTGCTGGGGATGGATACGCGAGGGCGTGAGGTCTTGACCCATCTTGTGGGCGAGACCGCTGGTGAGGATCTTCCCTGGCCCGCATGGGTGTATTCGGACACCGCGTTGGTGAGTGTCGGCAGGTGGGCCCGCCGGCTGCACGATGCGACGGAGACATTCGTACCACCGTCGGGGGTGCGCTGGCTCGCCGGGCAGACGTGGCGGCCGGGGCTGGTCATCGGGCACCATGACGCCGCCCCGTGGAACGCGGTGTGGCACGAGGGCGATCTGGCCGGGTTCTTCGATTGGGACACCGCTGGGCCTTCGTCGCGCGAGTTCGATCTGGCATTCATGGCGTTGACCTGGGTGCCGTTGCAGGCCCGTCGATTGGCCGAGCGGACTGGATTCACCGCGTTCGAGGACCGGTCCCGACGTCTGCACCTGCTGCTCGACGCCTATGGCTACGACGGCGACCGGTCGGCCTTCGCGGCCGTGGTGGCCGCACGGGCCCGGACGAACGCCGACGTCATCGACCACATGGCCGCCGACGGCAACCCGGTATACACCGCGCTTCTCCCGGTTGCCGCCGACCTGCGGCAAGCCGCCCTCGAGGTCGAGGCGATACCCACCTCCTTTTGGACCCCTGCCGGCGGCTAGGGCACTGGCGCGACAGCAACCGCGAGGCTCTTGCCTCGAACGGCCTGTTTCGAACGGCCTGTTTCGAACGGCCTGTTGGAGCAGGCCCGTTGGAGCAGGCCCGTTCGCATTCTCGGGCGAGGGTCAGATCTGCTTGGGCCAGGCCGGATTGCGGCCGATCGTGTCGATGATGGGCTGGAATTGGGCCCAGGCGTGAGCGGGTCGTACGGAACCCCAGGTCTGCTGGGACAGCATGCGCAGGGGCTGCATGATCCCGGCTGCCACCTGCTGTTGGGTCTGCAGGTGGGGCAGGTCGCACCAGACGTGAAGCTTGGCTCCGAGGTTCCGGGCCCGGTCGTGGGGCTTCAGGGTGCCGCCGGCCTCGAACAGATCGGCGTGCCACTTTTCGTAGCCGAAGGCCGTGTCGGGTGTGTTGCCGCCGAGGATGTAGTACGTGGGGTGCCAGCTGGCGTTGATGATGCGGTGGCCGTTGTCCACGTGCTGTTGAGGGGTGAGTCCGTGTGTATACCAGTACTCCAGGATCACGTTCCGGTCGACGGTTACCGTGTTGCCGCCGTGGATGCCGTCGCTCCAGGCCCGTGTCGTCTTGCCGTGGGCTCGTACCAGTCGGTTCGCCCAGTTGACAAAGCCGAGGTACGCGTCCCTGACGCCTGCCTTGGGGCCATGTTGTTTGCGGGCGTGAGCGAGGAGTTGCGGATAGCCGTTGCCATCGGCGCCGTACTCGTCGGCACCGATGTGAAAGTACGGCCCGGGGAATAGTTTCAGGTACTCGGTGTAGAGCTCCTTGATGAGCTGATAGGCACCGGGCTTGCTGAGGTCGATGGCGCCCTCACGGACCTTGCCGGTGCGGTCGGTGAGCCGAAGATGTGGATGCTTGGCGAGGACCGCAGTCAGATGCCCGGGGGCCTCGATCTCAGGCACCACCGTGATCTTGTACCGGGCTGCGAGCGCGATGAGGTCCAGCACCTGGCGCTTGGTCAGGTGCTGCGAGGAGACAACCTCGGGGTGTGAGGCGGACTCGATACGGAAGCCCTGGTTGTCGGAGAGGTGCAGGTGCAGGTGCAGGTGCAGGTGCAGGTAGTTGAGCTTGAGGTAGGCCAGTTCCTTGATGTGAGCGGCCAGCCACCGCGGGGTGAAGTACTTGCGGCCCACATCCACCATGAGGCCGCGCTCGGGCTTGGTCGGCCAGTCCCGGGCTGTGCCCCGGGGGACGGTCCGCTTTTGCTTGAGGAGTTGCAAGACCGTACGGGTGCCGTAGAAGGCACCGGTGTCCGTGCGAGCGGAGACCGTGAGGCGGTCGGTGGAGCCGAGCGCATAGCCCTCCCGACCCAGGGTGCGGTCCGGGGCTCCCAGCGTGAGGAAGATGTCGCCCTTGCGTACCTCGCCGGCTGCCCCGACGGCCTGGACGGGCCGCCGTCCGGTAAGAGCCGCGAGGTCGTCCGCGAAGGTGGCAGCGGTGATGGCCAGGGCCGCCGCGTGTGCACGGCTACGGACGATGCGTGTGCCGGGCTGGTAGGAGTATGAGCCGCTGCCGCCATGCCACTCACGCAGTGCCGGGATGACGGGAAGCTTCGCGTTCGAGACAGTACCCGCGAGGTGGTACTCCCAGTACGCTTCCAGATCGCCGTTGGCGCTGACCGTGCGGAGTTTCAGTACGGCTTCGGCGCCGGCGAGGCCCCAGCGGGCCCCGCTGATCTCGAGGCGGTCGGCGACGATTTGGCGAGCTGCTCCCTCGATGATCCCGGTCGCGATGGGCCAGCCGGCTGCGAGGGCCTGGTCGTAGTGCAGGAACTCGTACTTGGTCCGCAGGTAGCGGACGCAGGTAGCGGACGCAGGTGTCGGCGCCCTGGCGCTGTTCGGCACTCAACTCGGCCTGGTCGGCTTCGGTTTGGATCGCGTCGGCGGCTCCGGCGGCGTTGCCGTTCAAGAGGGCCAGGGCGTGGCCGGCGACCCAGTCCTCGGCTGCCGTATCGCGCGCCTGGTGGAAACACCAGCTCGCCGACCACAAATAGTCCAGAACGTGGACGATGACGATGACGATGACGATGACGATGTGCACGTCGGCATCGTGGAGGCGGGCTTCGCCTGGATCAGGTCGAGTTGATGGCGGGCGCCGTCCACGAGCACCACCCAGCACCGTCGATGGTGCGGATCGCGGGATTCGGCATGGTCGAAGGCCTGCCCGACGACGTGCTCGGCGTCGTGGACGACCGATCCGCACAACCACTTGCCCTGGGCGATCGGCCCGGGCCGCGGCGTGTAGTCACCAGCGCGGCCGCCGGGCGGGGCGATCACATCGTGCGGGCGGCGCGGGGCCGGCCCGCAGTCGTAGACCGCACCGAGGGTGGCCAGCACTTTCGGGCGCCCTTCTCTCCGGCGGCGAGACGGGTGCGGAAGGTGTGCTGCCGCTTGGCGGCGGCCTGCCGGGTGGCCTCCCGCAGTGCCTCGGGCCGCATCACGATGCCCTTGCCGTCCACCGACAGCACCAACACCGTGGAAACCGAGCACGGTTCGACGACCTTCGCGTCGCAGAAGACGTCGATGTCCTTCGCGGCCTCGACGAGCAGGCCGGCGAGCCGGCGCTTGCCGAGCACCCGGCCGCACCGACGCACGATCGCCTCCAGCGAGGCGTCATAGGACACACGGGTCGCCTCCCGCACCGCCAGACGGGCCAGGCCGTGCGAGTGCCGACCCCTCGGCAGCGACAGCATGGCATCAGCCGGGTGCACGTTGGGTGTCTCCAGGCGCCGCCAGGCACAGCGCGTCACCGTGACCGTGCCGAACACCGTGGCCAGCAGCCGCCGATGGCCCGTCTCCAAGGGTGGCCTGGGCAGACCGTCCGCGCCGATCACCTGCGGACGACGCACGACCACGGCCTGCTGTTCGCGCCGTTCCCGCAGATCCAGATGATCCTGGAAAAGCTGCCGCAGCAGGCCCCGGCCCTTCTCCTCAAGGAGCTCTTCCAGCGCGTGATGGGGAAGTTCACCCGCGGCCGGACAGGCCAGATCCGTCACGAGCGCCCCGAACAATTTCGTCGCCGCCTCAAAGGAGTCAACACTCGACGGCGTGTCGTACCGTTCCACCGGACTGTTCTTCCTGCACGGACAGTCGGCACTTCCGAACGTAGGAAGAAGAGTCCTCATCCGCCAGAGCCCGCACGTCCCGGCCCGCGGTCCTCGCCAGGGTCGAGCAGGGCGAACAGACCCGGCGAGCCCTCGGTGAGCCAGCCCCGGCTCGCCAGGCGCTTCAGCCGCACCCGGGTCGACTCCACGTTCGAGGCACCCTCGCCCCGCCCGGTCGCCACCGAGACCGGCTTCGACCGCATCGGCCGCCCCGCAGCCCGCAGCCCGCAGCCGGATGGGGTTTGAAGAGCGGTCCCTGATCACCGGAATGTAGATTTTGGCCATGCCTGGTGACTGGCGGATGGACCGGATCGGGGCTGCGCTGAGGGACGAGAACCCGACCGTCCTGCGACGGCTGACGTCGGGGTTCGCGGTGATCGGGGATGTTCAGTTCCTGCCGGGCTACTCGGTTCTGCTCGTGGACGAACCGGATGTGCAGCGGCTGTCGGACCTGCCGAGGGCGAAGCGGCTGTCGTTCCTGTCTGACATGGACCAGCTCGGTGAAGCGGTCGAGCGTGCCTGTCGGCGGCTGGACCCGGCTTTCCGACGGGTCAACCTGGAGATCCTGGGGAATACGGACCCGTTCTTGCACGCGCATGTCTGGCCGCGGTTCGAGTGGGAGCCGGACAGTGTGGTGGGTGCTCCGGTCTGGCTCTATCCGCGTGAACGGTGGAGCGACGAGCAATTCAAGCTCGGCCCGCAGCATGACGTGCTGCGAGATGCGATCGGCAGCGAACTGGACCAGCTGCGTGCCCAACACCCGTGATGGTCAAGGGACTCCCAGCAGGAAGGGATCCGATCGTGTCCGCGATGCCGGGGAGCGACGGGAAGCAGGTTTCCACCCGTTGCCGCACCACACCACGACAACTACTCACGTACTCAAGTACGCGTACTCATGCGCGGCCGCACGGCACCCCCAAAGATGCACCTATGGCGCGAACCTCCAGTGAGGAAACGGCGAATGCCCACCTCCGCGAGGTGCGTTCCGGCCTTCTCCTCCCCTGCTGGTGACGGGCCCGGCATCCAGTCGTCGACCTGTTCACCACAGCTGCTCCTCAGGGGGCAGAGCTCCCGGGCCAGTCGGCCTCCGTGCCCCCAGGCCCCCTTTTGCCGAAAGAGACATGCATGAGTCGCGACCTGCACATACGAGCTGCCACTCCCGAGGACCTGGTCTGGGTCCACGAGTTGAGGCACCGCGTGTACGCCCAGGAGCTCGGTCAGCACACGCCGCAACCGGACCGACGGTTGCACGACGCGCTGGACGGCGACAACGTCTACCTCGTCGCGGCCCGAGGGCCGGTCCGCATCGGCTTCGTCAGCCTCACCCCGCCGTGGCTGGGCCGCTACGGCCTCGACAAGTACCTGACCCGCGACGAACTGCCGCTGCTGTCCGAGGATGGAGTCTTCGAGGTACGCATCCTCACCGTGGAGCCGCGCTGGCGCAGCACCGCGGTGGCCCCGCTGCTGATGTACGCGGCCCTGCGCTGGATCTCCTCCCGGGGAGGCCGCACGGTGGTGGCGATGGGCCGCACCGAACTGCTCGGCATGTACCTGGCGGCCGGCCTGCGGCCCCTCGGACACACCGTCCGCAGCGGTGCGGTGACCTTCGAGGTACTGACGGGCGAGGTGGCCGGGCTGACGCAGGTCGCCACCACCCGGTACCGAACCGCCCTGGAACGGTTCCGCTCCGTCGTGGACTGGCAGTTGGACATGGAATGGGCGCCCGGGCCGGACGGCTGTGAACACGGCGGCGCCTCCTTCACCGCCATTGGAACGGACTTTCGCACGTTGCACCGGCGCCACGAGGTCGTCGCCGCCGACGTGCTGGACGCCTGGTTCCCGCCCGCTCCCGAGGCACGTGCGGCGCTCACGGAAGACCCGGCCTGGTACGCCAGAACCTCGCCTCCCACCGGCGCCGAGGGCCTGCTGTCAGAACTCTCGAAGGCCCGGGCACTGCCGGTGGAGACGCTCCTGACCGGAGCCGGCTCGTCGGACCTGATCTTTCGAGCGTTCGGCCGGTGGCTGACCCCAGAGAGCAGGGTGCTGCTGCTGGATCCGGGGTACGGCGAATACGCCCATGTCACCGAGCGCGTGATCGGGTGCCGGGTGGACCGCTTCCGGTTGCACCGGAGCGACGGGTGGCGGATCGACTTCGCCCGGCTGGCCTCCGTCGTCGGGGCGGGCCGTTACGACCTGGTGGTCGTGGTCAACCCGAACAACCCGACCGGACGCCACGCATCCGCCGCCGAACTGCGCACCCTGATCGCGGCCGCCCCGGCCGGGACCCGCTGGTGGATCGACGAGGCCTACCTCGGCTACGTGGACCTGGCGGAGTCGCTCGCCCCACTGGCCGCCGTAGACCCGCGGGTCGTGGTCTGCACCTCGCTGTCCAAGATGTACGCGCTGTCCGGCGTGCGGGCGGCCTACCTGGTGGCCGAACCCGCCACCGCGGCACTGCTGCGCCGGTGGACGCCGCCCTGGGCGGTGAGCCTTCCCGCACAACTCGCCGCCGTGGCCGCCCTGCGGGACCCCGCGCACTACCGCGCCTGCTGGCTGCGCACCCACACCCTGCGCCATCGACTGGCCACCGACCTCGCCCAGGTGGCCGACACCTCCGTGGTCGAGGAGGGCGTCGCGAACTTCCTCAACATCACCCTGCCGTACGACGGACCGAGCGCTGCCCGCCTGGTGCGGGAGTGCCGCCGGCACGACGTCTACCTGCGCGACCTGTCGCCCCTCTCGCCGCAGTACGAAGGGCGCACCGTACGCGTCGCGGTCAGGGACGCGGCGGAGAACGCGCGCATCGTTGCGGCGTACGAAGCCGCGCTGGAGACGCTGCGACCGAGCTCCCCCTCGCGGCGGGCCCCCGGACTCGCGGCCGACGCCGCCGCCGGGTACGCCCGGTGATCACCGTCGACTCCCTCGCGCCCTTCCTCGGCGGGGCCCTGGCGCTCGGCGGGATCGCCGCGGCACTCTCCGGCCGCCGCGAACTGCTGGTCCGTTGGTGCTGCTGGGCGGTCGGAGTGCCCCTGGTCGCCGGAGCGTTCTGGTGGGGCAGCCCGGGGGTGACGGCCCTCGCGCTCGTGGTCGGGGTGGTCGCGGCGATGGAGTTCGGCGGGCTGATGGGTCTGTCCCGGCCAGACAGGGCCGTACTGGCCGCTGCCGTCTCCGTTGTGGTGCTGACCTCCTGGCTGGCCCCCGGACACGAGGCGCGGGCGGTGGCGGTCGGCGCGCTGTCCATCGCCGCGGTCCCGCTCCTGTCCGGTGACTCCACCCACGGTCTGCGCCGGCTCGGGGCCGGTCTGCTCGGGCTGGTCTGGCTGAGCGTGCTCGCCGCCCTGGTGCCGCTCGGCGCGACCGCGCTCGCCCTGTTCGCCGCTGTCTCGGTGGGCGACATCGTCGCGTACTTCGCCGGACAACGGCTGGGCGGGCCACCGCTGTCACCGCTCTCCCCGGCCAAGCGGTGGAGCGGAACCCTCTCCGGTGCCGCGGCCGCCCTCGGTGTGCTCGCCGCGCTGTCCGCGCTGAGCCTGCCGATGGCGGTCGCGGTGGCGGTCGGCGCCCCGGCGGGGGACCTCCTCGAATCCATGGTCAAGCGAGGAGCGCAGGCGAAGGACTCCGCTCACTGGCTGGCCGGCTCCGGGGGCCTGCTCGACCGGATCGACTCACTCCTCCTCGCCCTGGCCGTACTTCTCCTCCTGCGCTGACTCAGGGGCTCAGGAACTTCGGCTGGTGTACGGCCCTGCCCGACGGCTACGCCCAGCTTCTCGCCCACGTCCGCGGCACCATCCCCGTACGGACCGAAGCCGTCGTCACCCGCATCGCGCGCGGCAACGGGGGCGAGAAGCTCCGCTCGGACCGATGCGTTCTCACCGTCCCCATCGGCGTCCTCAAAGCCCAGAAGTCGGCGCCGGACAGATCGGCGCCGGCCAGATCCAGGTACGTGGCGTCCAGCGTGGCACCGGTGTCGCTGCCGCCCACTGGGCCAGGACACCAGCTGCCACGGTGTCGGTCGGCGGCACATGCACATGCCGCTGTGCCGCTGTGCCGCGCCAGCCGGTGTGGGGAGGTCTCTCCTGCATCCCCCCGAATATACGAACCCGTCCCACCCGGGGGCCCGACCGCAACAGGTGTGACCGAGCGCCGTAGTTGGCCCGTTCGGCCATGGAGAACGCTCGGCTCGGGCCACGGTGCATCCGACGGATTGACCGCCGAACACGCCGACTCCGCCATGAGCGGCGCGTACGGCACCACGTGGATCGCCTGGTCCGAGCTGCAGGGTGCCGAAAGCCGTACGTGTTGCGTACTCCGAAAAGGCAGGCGAGCGCGTCGTAAGCGTTGCCGATGTTGAGCAGCCACAGATCGATGGCGGCGTGCCATGCGGAGTCCTTGTCGTCCGGGCCCCACAGGCGCACACCTGGCCGACACTCAATTGTCCCGCTGACCTCGGTAGACATGCCTGGATCCTGCCCACCCCTTCGTACTGGAGCACCCGCTTTTCCGGCAAGGGGGCTCTCGTGGGCCCCTGGCTGGGCTGGCGGGATGCTGTGCTTGGCCGGGCCAACAGCTCTCTTTGTGGCACCCTGATCCACCTTTGGATTGCTTGATCAGGCGGCTGGGTTGATGCCTTGCAGGAGGTCCCCGGCCCGGAGGGGAAGATCGTCCGCGCCGGTGCCGGTGAGGCGAGCAGCGTGAGGTGGGTCCACTTCGGTGACCGTCGCCTGGGGATAGCGTCGGATCTCCGTCAGGGGCAGGTCGGTGCCGGCGGTGTCCACCTGCACGATCTGGACCTTGGGGTGTGGCTCTACGGAGGGCTCGGTCACGCCGCCATGGTCTCAGGGCGATGGCGATGCGCCCGCAGGCGGCGACCTAAGTGAAGTGCTCAGAGTGAGCAAACTGTGGGCCACCAGCCTGAGGCCTCGCAGTCTGTCTTTCGAGCCCGTCGTATCGGCGAACCGAGAAGGTGCCCTCCGCCTGGATTCCCAGGCCAGGAAGGCACTTTCGCGCGTCCGTATCGACGACAGCCACACCCGAACGAAACGGCAAGGCTAGGGGCGCTGCTTCAACCGGTCGACGATCGCCCAGTCCACCACGTGTGACAGCTGGATGTACGTCTTGTCGCCGGACGCCGAAGTCCGCTCGTCCCGGAAGCCCAGGAATTCATAGGATTCCGGATCGAAGATGAGGTACTTGCCCTTCGCGAAGGGACTCTTGGGGTAAGAGATCCCCACCCCAGTGCGCCCGGCAGAGTCCTCCACCCCCGGAATCGCTTTGACCCCGGGCACCAGGGCCAGCGCCTCGTACGCGGCAGGGCGCAGTCCCTGGGGCAGCACCGGCCACTTCAGGAGCTCGCCGAGCATGAAGTAGGCGTCGTACCAGTCGTGCGTTGTGAAGTCGCTGATCGGCTTGCTGGATGTTCCGACGCCGATGATCTTCGGGATGAGCTTCTTCGGGTGGGTGGGCAGCTTCTTCAGCTTGCTCCACTCCCGAGGCGGCCACACGCCCTCGCCCTTCTCCAAGGGCTCCTCCCAGATCACCCGGCCGAGCTCCATGGTCAAGGAGCGCTTGGAGCCGTCCACTGAGTCCCAGTTCACATCCTCATAGGTCTTGACCGCGCCGGTCTTGCGCTCCGTCTCCTTGATGACCCGCTTCGAGTAGATGAACTGGTCGTCGCGCGGCGCCACAGTCTTCTCGTGCTTACCCGTCCGCACTGCCGCCCCGTTCAGCACCGTTGCGGCGCTGACGCTGCCCATCCGCGGGGTCGCCGTCCCCGACAGGCGATCGGCACGGTCGGGGCGATCGCCCTCGCCGGCGCCGCCCTCGGTGATCAGTACCGCCGTTCCCGTCACCGCCACAGCGGCCACGGCGGCTGTCGCGAGGCGGAGTGCGTGGCGGCGGCTGGGGGCGGCGTCGGTGTGCCGCTCCGCGCGCGCCATCGTGTTCAGCAGTCGATGGCGGGCCTTCGCCCGGGCCGGTTCGGTGAGCGGGGCCGCGTCCGCGTCCCAGTCCCGCAGGAGTTCGAGTTCGTCAGTCATGGCCGGGTACCTCTCGCAGTGTCGTTGGATCGGATCCGCCCAACGCTTCGCGTAGCTTGCCGCGAGCCCGGTGCAGTCGTGATCTGACCGTGCCGATGGGGACACCGAGGGCCTGGGCCACCTCCTCGTAGCCGAGACCGCCCCACGCCACCAGCAGCAGCACGTCCCGGTGCCGCGCGGGCAGTGCAGCCAGTGCCGCTGCCAGCTCGCGGCCTACGGCCTGCGCCCCCACCCGGGCCGCGGCACGGTCGGCCAGCGGCTCCTCGTGATCGGCCGGAGCCGGGATGCGGGCCAGGGCTTTGAAGCGGCGTGCCTCGGCCCGCCGGTGTCGGCCGATCAGATTGGTCGCTATGCCGAACAGCCAGGGCCGGGCGCCATCGCCCGTGGCCCGCGAGGGGTCGTAACGGTGCCGCTGCTGGAAGGCAGTGGTGAAGGTCTCCGCCATGAGGTCGTCGGCCGACTCTCCGCCGAGCCTACGAGCCAGATAACGATGTACCGCTTCCGCGTATCGGTCGAAGAGCACAGCGAATGCCTCGGGCTCGTCCCGGGACCGCGCAATCACCGAGGCATCACTCTCCGCCACCGTGCGGACGCCTGGCTCGACGGTCATCGGGGCTCCTCTCGTTCAAGGGAACATGCTTCGAAGGCTTGGGCTTTCATCTCTCCTTCGCCGCTCGCCCCCGGCGAGTTCCCTCGAGCCCCCTGGCTCCTGGCTCCTGGCTCCTGGCTCCTGGCTCCTGGCTCCTGGCTCCTGGCTCCTGGCTCCTGGAGCATGTATCGAAAGCAGATCCTGAGCACGAGATGATCATGGTTCGTAGCGCGTGTCCCGGCGGGCCCGCACGTCCACCACCCGCACTCCATCATCAGCGAAGACGGCGAAGTCCGGCACATGCGCCGTCAGCTGAACCGCGTGCCCCCTCAGGCGGGGTAGCCGATCTCCGAGATGTCTTCGGCCAGATCGGCGGGCTCGACCTCCGGGTTGAGCACGGCAACGATCGCCGGCGTCAGTGGGCGCTGGGACAGCAGGGCGCGGGCGGCCTCGACACCGACGGGTGTCTCGAAATACTCGGACGCCCACGCCGCGTAGGCCTCCGGCGAGCGGTCGACGAGGAGCTCGAAGAGGATGTTCGCGCGCAGCACCCAGGCCAGGCGCATCACGTCGTAGCCCGCGTCCATCACCACCCGGATGTCTCTGTCGCCGTCGTGCCACTGGCTGGCCGCGATCAGCCGCTCGGCCACCTGACGGATCTGATGGGAGGTGACGGCCGCGGCATCGTCGGTGGGCCCGAGCCGGACCGCCTCCAGGACCTGTGTCCATGAAGTGCGCTCCGGCGTCAGCGCGGCGACCAACGAGTACGGCCAGACCGGGATGATCTGCGCGGCCTCACGAGAACGACCATGGACGTGGCAGAACAGACGACGCTCGGGCGAACAGGCCGCGTCCGAGCGCAGCCACGGGGAGACGTCCAGGGTCAGCACGATCCGCCGCTCGGCGTCTTCACTGGCCCGTCCGCGCACAGCAGCGCGTCGGTGAGCTCGAAGAACGCATCGGCCCGCGCGGAAAGGCACCCGTAGAAGGCCGTCCGAAAGCGTGACAGCTCCGCGAACGCATTCTGTTCGCAGGCCCGCTGGAGCACCCTCATCCCACGGCCTTCCTGGTGAACTCCTGTGTCTCGTCGCAGAGTTCAGGATCACGAGAAAGGCCGCCCAAGCTTACGGGCGAACCACCAGCCCGCTCAACGACCCCACCACGCCGAAGAATCGAGGTCACTCAAGGAATTCGTTCCTGCCCGACACGTGTGGACCGGGTCCGTGATGCGCGATGCAATGAGGACGTCACACCGCAGGACGTCGTTTCGCATCGGAGCGTATCGCCGCAGGGGAGAAATCGAGAAATGAGCGACCACAGGGGGTACGTCCGATCGGCAGGAGTGGCCACCGGATTGATCATCCTGCTTTCCGGCTGTACGGCGCATACGGCACAGCACACGCAGTTTTCCGACGCGGTATTGGTCGAGCACGCCCAAGAGGTACTGACCGCACGGTGTATGCGAGAGGAGGGGTTCGAGTACCACGTCGCACCGCCTTCCGATGACGGATCGGCGCAGGCCGCGTCGGATCGGAACGCCCAGTACGCAAGAGGGCTGCCCGCGGTCGAGCAGCGGCGGTACACCGCACGTACTCGGGTGATCCACGTAAGCACTACATCGAGACCCAGGTGGAAGGCATCACGGTGGGAATGTCCACCACCGGATGTCTGGCAGCGGCGAAGAAGGAACTCTTCGGCAGCCTGGATGCGTGGTTCCGCCCTCATGTCATCGAGCGAAATCTGGGCGCCTTGGCACATCGCCGAGTGGTGCGGGACAGTCGATTTTCGCGCGCGAGCAAGAGTGCCGGTGCCACACGTGAGTTGACGGCGGAACACACATCCGCGGTGCGCGAGAAATACCGGAGAGAACTCGATGCGCTCAAAGCCATCGACGCTAGAGCGGTGCATCGGGCACGGGAGATCGCGCGTTCCACATAGCCAAGAAAAAGAAACAGAGAAAACACAGAGAAGGGCGAAACACGTCATGAGCCGAAAGCTCAAGTCCATCGCGGGCCTGCTCGCGGCCGCCGGGGTCACCCTCGGCGCCGCCACCCTCAGCATGCCGACCGCCCAAGCCGACGGCGCGGGGGCCAGCGGCTTCAACGACTGCCCGACCAGTGAAGTCTGCGCATGGCAACACCCGGACTACCGGGGATACATGGGCCACGCCGAGGGCAACTCCAAGAACTGGAGCAACAAGATCGAGAACAAAGACTCCTCCTGGTACAACAACGGCACCGGCACCGGAAACACATCCGTGCGGATCTTCACCAAGCACGACTACAAGGGCGACTGGTTCTGCCTGGACAAGGGCGAGTACGACAACTACGACAACGACCTCAGCTCGAACGACAGGGGCTCCTCACACAAGTGGGTGGACCCCAGCGATTGCTGACAGCCCCATAGGCAAGGATGTGCCGCACCACGCTTCAGTGGTGCGGCACACCCTTGCCCACCGCCACCGCCACCGCCACCGCCACCGAAGCCTCTGGCCGCCCGTTGCCCGACATCAAGCCAGTCAGAAGCTGTGCAGGAACCCGCGTGACGGGGGTCGGTGCACCATCGCCGCCAGGCAGGAGGAGTACACCCGCGGCGGCGTGGGCCGCGGCTCCGTTTCCGACGTGGCGCCCACGGCGATGATCGCCCCGGCACCGACCAAGGTTGCCCCTGCCATCGCGGCGAGCCAGAAGCTACCGCGGCTCACCGATCGCCGCCGAAGTGGTTGCGGAACTCGTCACCGCAGTCGTCCTCAGTGCCGACCCGGACTCGCGAGAAGCCCAGCACTCCGTCTTCCTCGCCTTCCTGCCCAGCCCTGGCCAACTGCCTCTCGATGTCCTCGATGTACTGGGCACACTCGGCACTGACGGACTTCTCGGGCGACGGATCCGGTGCCGAGGAGGCGCTCAGTTCGGCGGTAACGGCGAGACCGGCCGCACACAGCACCACCCACACGGCAACCCAGGTACGGCGGTTCATCGGTATCGGCTTGCGCATCCGGGCATCCTACGAGCACCACGGCGGGCTGCAGCCGAAGCGCGGCTTCCTCATCGTGTCGCTGCTACCAGACGAGTGCGGGAAACCCGCGAGCACCTGCCCCTCGTCGGCCTCACGGCTCTTCCGTCGATGCGAAGGCCCGTGCGCCCCCCTGAGCTTGACTCTGTCGGGGATCTTGGAGTTTCGCGGTGCGGCAGCATGGTCAACGGGCATGCTCGGGTAGTTCCGATGACTGATGCAGCTGTCGAGGTGCCCGTTGTCCCTCCGCCCACGTTCCGGTGAGCAGGTCCCGCCTCTGACTGCGCAGGTCGCGCGGGCGAGCAACCCGGGCGGCACGACGGCGATATGGGTGCGCGATCGGCTGGACGGACTGTGGTGTGACGAGGACTTCGCCGACTGGTACCCGCGTGACGGGCGTCCGGGCCTGTCGCCTGCTCAACTGGCTACCGTCTGTGTGCTGCAGTTCCTGCTCGGCCTGTCGGACCGGCAGGCCGCCGAGGCGGTCCGCTGCCGCATCGACTTCAAGTACGCGATGGCCATGGAGCTGGATGACCCCGGGTTCCACCACAGCGTGCTGGCCGATTTCCGCGATCGTCTCGCCGAAGGCGACCGTGCTGACCGCCTCCTCGACCTCGTGCCGGCCCGCCTCAAGGAGGCCGGCCTGGTGCACGAGCGCACCACCCAGCGCACCGACTCCACGCATGTCCTGGCCGCGGTGCGTGACCTGACCCGCCTGGAGCTGATCACCGAGGCGGTCCGCGCCGCACTGGAAGAAGTCGCCGGCGCAGCCACGGATCTCTCATCGCGCCAATTCTCGTAGCCGCCGCTGGCGAAGAACCATCCCGCCACAAGAACCGCGAGCAGTGTCAGCGCAGCGGCGCCGTACTGCATGCCCCGGTGTCGCATCAGCCTTGACCACCACTGCACCCTGGCACCCCCGCTTGGCTTGTCATGATCGCGCAGGCGACAGTAACAGCGGAGCCCAGGTGCCCCCGTTGGAATCAGCCCACCCCGTATCAGCTGCAGCCGAGGTGAAGCGGACGGGGCCGGCGACCCGGACGATGCGCGCCCGTCGGGCACAGCAATGACAATGGGAGGCACCCACCGGCGCCCGGCAGCAGTGCGATGGCGGCAGCCACCCACGCCCGTAGCCAGCGCCTTGGCTCGCGCTCCGGACGGCGGCAGATGGCCTCCCGTCGGTCTCCGGCGAGCTGCTGCCCGAAGTCGTGAACATCCGGCGCGGGCGCTGCCGCCCGAACTGCTGTCGAATCGCTGCTCTGCGACGTGAACAGAGCCAGGCGTGCACCCCACCAAGGCCGCCTACCCCATACGCACCTGGCAGCCGCCCGCCTGAGCACGGCTGTATCTCGACCCGGCCATCAACACCCGTGGCCGCCAGGGCAGGCCCACGGCCGATCCGTCACAGGTCGCCGTGCGCGGCCATGAGGTCCACATCATCCGTGCCCGGCAGCATGTAACCCTGCTCCTCGTCCCACGGAACGTCGAGATCGTCCAGGTGCACACGCCACTCCGCGCCCGGCAGAGCACGCCGCAACTCGGTTACGGATCCCAGCACATGGCCGACCACCGGCAGCACCCGGGCGACATCGGGCGGCAGCTTCGTGGATCCGTCCACGATCTCGTCCGGCTCGTTGTCGTCGTTGTCGTCGTTGTCGTCGTTGTCGTCGTTGTCGTACAGGTAGAGGCCTTCCTCGTCCTCATAAGGGAAGGACGACATGCGGCCAGCAACGATGCGCTCGACCGCAGTCGTCTCGGCCGGCGTCAGCGCCACTGCCCGGCTAGCGCAGTAGTAGAGGGACACACTCATGGCCCGAGCTTATTGCTGGGATAAGACAATGCCCCAAGGCCCCCTTTGCGGGAGGCGTTTGAGTGGCCATGGGGCGCATCGCGGGCCGGTTCACCCGCTATGAACCTCGTCTACGGGCCTGCGGATCTCTCGTCGTAGGCCGCTCCCGTTCCTCCCAGACCTCCTCTTGGTATCGCCCCAGCAGGGCGAGTTCACGGGCTCAACAGGTCGCGGACCGCGTCGTATCCCGGGCCGGCTGTGAAGTGGCCCGACAGCCATGGGATGTCTGTGTCGTCGATCAGGATCTCCCCGACCGGCTCGCCGTCGCCCGGCACGTGCCATACCTCCCCGTCGAGCCCAACTCCGCCTCCCTCGCCCGCCGTCGATCACGCTGTCGGCCAGCATGCCACCGGGCACTGACAAGCGGTCCGGACCTGCCCTCGGACCGGACCACTCACCACGTGCTGCTCCTCGCTAGGCCGCTTGGCCCGCCGGGTGGAAGTTGATGCGTTCACTGATGACGGGGAAGCCAGCCCTGGCAAAGTTCGCGGCCATGGGGAAGTTGCCCTGGTCCGTCGCTCCGCTGACGAACTCCGCGCCTTGCTCGACGAGGAGGTGGGTGCACTCCGCGAGGAGGTCGTAGGCGTAGCCGCGACCGCGCTGCTCCGGGACAACGCCGATGAAGCCGATGGTCGGGCCGGAGGGGTTGTGGGCCGGGATGTGGATGCCGGCCAGGTCGCCCTCCGGCGTGTGCGCGATCTGCCACCACTCCCGTGGGGAGGGGCACCAGTGGAAGAAGTCGAGTTCCTCCTGGGCGGCCTGGTCGAGGCCGCCCTCCTCGATGGCCCTGAGCGCGTGGGCGTCCAGGGTCACGGAGTGGATGCGGCGCAACGCGTCGAAGAACACGGCGTCGTCGGGTTCGGCGCTGAAGCGCAGGCGTCCGGGCCGCTCGGGCAGACCTCGCTCCGGGGTCCAGCGGTAAAGGAAGCGTTCCACCAGGAGTTCGTACCCAGCGGCTCGTGCGGCGGCGAAGCGTGCCTCGGCGCCGGCGCGCAGGTCGAGCTTGTCCCGCCAGCCGCCGGGCAGGTTGATCTCGAGTTCAACCTGCCAGGGAGCAGAGCGCAGGAGCGCGGCCCCGGCCTCCTCCTCGCCCTCGGCCACGTCGAACCAGTTGATGTTGACGGGCTCCGAGTCGTCGGGGCCGCCCCACCACGCACCGCGTGCTACGACCTCGCCGTCGCGCAGGGCAACGCGCTTCCAGTCAGGGCGGAACCGGGTACGCCGATGGCCTTCACGGGCGCCCAGGGGGTCGGGGAGTGCGTCGAAGAGATGAGCGTCGCTCGCGGAGAGCGCACGGATGACCGGACCGGTCATGGATTCCTCCGGGATACAGGCTGCTTGGAGCGCTCCCGGTCAGAATTGACGAACCACGCCGGGATAGCGGAAGAGGGAGCGCTGGAAAGGTGTGAACCGCACGGCACTCGCCTCCTTCCATCCATCTCAGGGCGTGGAGCCACACAGTACGTAATCTTCCACGGGCCGGTCCACGGATTTCCGCGCCCCTTGAAGGAGGGGTTCGCGGGGGCGATGCAGAGTGCTCCCAAGTCTGTGCGCGGCGGCCGCTCGGGACGGTGTACCTGCCGTGCTACCGCAGGTCGCGCACCCACCCCGGCACCTGCCCGGGCTGCGACAGGCCGCGAGTTCTGATCGCCCGTCAAGACGGCCGCCGGGTGTGCGGTCCCCGCGTCGGCCACACCGATCGTTACGCCTGTCCCCGCTGCGCGAGCCCGCGCTCCTATATGGTCCGCGGGCTGTGCGATCGGTGCACCCTTCACGACGAGCTCGCGGCACTCTTCGAAACGGTCCCCGCACTGTCGGACGGTCAGTATGTTGCGCATGCGCGCCGCCCTGACCGGCTGCGAACAGCCGCGCACAGCGCTCAGCTGGATCCGCAACTCGCACTCCGCCCGCCTGCTGGCCGACCTCGTCGCCATCGGACGCCCGCTCACTCACGAGGACCTGGACGCCGCCGGCTCCTGCGCCGCGGCTGCGCTCAGACCATCGGCTGCCTCCGAAGCATCCTGGCCAGCTACGAGGCCCTGCCCGAACGCTCTGAGCTGCCCGCCCGCATCGAACGCCACCTCGCCCGGGTTACCAGCCGCCACCCCGAGCACGCCCTGCTGAGACGTTCCTACGTCCGCTGGTCCCTCCTGCCCCGCGCTCGCCGCGCTCGCCGCGCTCGCCGCGCTCGCCGCGCTCGCCGCGCTGACCAACGGTCGACAAGCTCCAAGCACCGGATCCGCTGGGCCTACACCCGCATCAACCTCGCAGCCGCCTTCCTAACCGCCATGGCGGAGCGCGGACTCGTACTCCGTGACGTCACCCAGGGGGGCGATGTCGACTGGTGGCTCGCAGGGCACTCCGGCACCCCCTACGAGGTCCGTGACTTTGTTCGTCTGGGCCCACCGCCGCGGACACAGCCGCCCCCTCCACGTCCCGCACCGCGCCAAGGCCGACCCCGTCGGCCTCGACGAGGACTCCCCCTGGGAAATCCTCCAGCAGTGCCTGACCGACAACGCCCTGCCCCTCGAAGTCCGCGTCTCCGGGGCCATCTTGAACCTCGGGGGGGTGGGGAGTCGCGCGGTCCTCCTCACGGAACTAGTCAGTCGGCGGGTGGCCGGTTGGGCTGCAAACTCCCCTCCCCCGCCGGTGGCTCTTCCCCGGGCCTCGCCCCGGCGAGCACATCTCCGCGGTCGTCCTCGCGCCCGTGCTCGGACTGCACGTCATCACCGCCCAGCAAGGGCGCCACCGTGCCGCCAACAACTGGACGGCCCATCTCGAAGCCCGGTGACAGATCCGCAGGCTGGCAGGATGAGCGCCAATGGATGATCAAGAAGTTATTGAAGCCCACGCTCCCCGTGTGGTCACCAAGCTCTTTCCCGATGCCCTGGGCTCCATACTCGGAGGCTCCGCTGCTCAAGGGCGCGCCACTGCGACCAGCGATCTGGACGTAGCCGTGCTCCTTCCCGACTCGGATGTCAGTCGGCGGGAGGTGATTCGTCACGAGGGCCGCATCGTCGAACTGTTCCTGAACACCCTCGCGGACATACCGGAGTTCTTCGCATGGGACCGCGCCCGGCGTCGCGGGACCGTCCTGTTCGTCTATGACCAGGGTCTGCCTCTGGCAGATCCTCACGGGCATGTGGCCTATACGCGCCAGCTGGCCCAAGACGTCCTCGCCTCTGGGCCTCCACCCCTCAGCGCAGCCGAGTGGGAACACGGTCGCTACGTTCTTACCTGCTTCTTGGACGACCTGACCGACACCCCACCGGACAGCCGGTACGAACAGCTTTCCCTCGCCGACCAGGTGCTGCGTAAAGCGGCAGACCTCACCGCCCACCACGGTACCTGGACAGGTATCGGCAAATGGCTCCCCCGCCGACTGCTCAGTGCAGACCCGGCCCTGGGCAAAGCGCTGTTGGATGGGCACCAGACCGTAGCCGAGCACGCCGATACCCGGCTGTTGGCCACTGCGGTGAGACAGGTGCTCGACCTGCTCGGCGGACCACTGCTGGAGGGCTACTCCCACCCCTGGCGAGCCTGAGTTGTCGTCGCCATGACGGCCGCGTCTCCACACCTCACCGCAGCCACTCGCTGGTCGGGGCGTTCCGGCGGAGCATGTCGGTCGGATGGTCTCGGGCACGGCGCGCGTACGCCAGGAACCCGAACGGCGGGTTCAAGGTCCCTGCCCAGGAAGCCGATTATGGGGGAAGCTGCGGTGCCGTCGCCGCATCCGATGATTGGGGCTTCATGGCCGATCCTCCACAGGCCGGGCTCGGGCGCGAGCGTCAGGCGGTCGTGATCGTGCACGGGATGGGTGAGCAGCGCCCGTTGGACGCACTGACGGGATTCATCCGGGCCGGGCTGCCTCCGGTGAAGCCGGACGTCTGGGAGTGGGAGTTCGACTCGCGGCCGGACATCGTGTCCGACTCGTTTGAATCCCGCCGGTTCGTGGCGCCCGCACAGGGCGCCCGTCCGCAGACGGAGTTCTTTGAGTATCACTGGGCACACCTGATGCAGGGCAACCGGCTGTGGGACATGGTTCCGACATTCTTCAGGCTGCTCTGCAGGCTTCCGCGGCCGCCGGGTCTTCGCTTCGCATGGGCTGCTTCCTGGGCCATCATTCTTTTCATTGGCTGGAAGATCTACGAGCTGCACCCTGTCTCCAGCGAGGAAGAATTCGCCAAAACCCTCTTCACCGCGATTCTCGGGACAGGGGTGGTCGGGGTTGCTCTGCTCATCCTGGTCACCAAAGTGGTCCCGCAGTTCATCACGAGCAGCCTCGTCGACGTGGTGCGGTATCTTGACACGTCGCCCCGCTCCTATGCGGTGCGGCACGATATCCGCCAGGAATTCATCGACCTCCTCAAGGAGCTACACAACTCAAAATATCGGGACCGGCCCCGGTACCAGCGCATCATTATTGTCGCGCACAGTCTCGGCGCCTATATCGCCTACGACGGAATCAGCTATCTGTGGGGCGAGATGAACAATCGCACCCATGCGGGCGTGACCGGAGATCCGCCGTCGCTGGCAGACTTCCAGGAGCAAGCAGCGGCGCTCCCGAGCCGGGATGCGGACCAGACACCCACCCCTGACCAGCTGTCCGCCTACCGCAATGCCCAGCGGACCCTATGGAAAGATCTCCGCGCGCGCGGCAACCAGTGGCTGATCACCGATTTCATCAGCTGCGGCACACCCATGTATTTCGCCGACCTGCTGTACGCACGCAATAGGAAGAACTTCGAGGAGCGGGTATCACGGCACGAGCTGGTCACGTGCCCCCCGGTTCCTCAAACGCCAATCCGCCCCGGCGGGGGGCCGTACACCTACCGCTGGAAAGGTGCGGCCGTGCTCAACGACTGGTCTCCCTTCGCCGTCGTACGGTGGACCAACCTGTGGTTTCCCGCCGCCCCCTCATTCTTCGGAATCTTCGGCGACTGGTTCGGCGGTCCTCTCCGGAGATTGTTCGGAAGCGGAATCGATGACATCCCCGTGCGGGGCAACAGGCCCAAGCGGCTCATCCCCGCGTATGCCCACGCCCTGTACTTCAAGTTTCCCAAGGTGCGGGACGGCGACTCTGTGACCAAACATCTGGCTGACGCGCTCGACCTCACCGCTTTGCGCGCCGGCCCCGCCCAGGAGCAGCGGGCACTACTGCTCGCCCTCCTGCCCCAGGCCGGCTTCCCCCCTGAGGTCATGAGCCGAGAGTTCGCCGACTTCCTCGGCCTTGAGCCGGACGCACCGGTCCCGCCTCTCGCCGCGTGGCTGGACAGCTTGTCCGTATCAGGTGCCGCCTCCTGTATCGACGCCCTGAACCGGCGCATCGCACAGATGTAGCTCGGACATCTGACGCGTAAACAACTTTGGCTTCACAGCCGGTCGAGCGTGATCGCCTTGCGGCCGAGGTCGTAGGCCATGCTGGCGATACTCAGGGCCACCAGCGGCCACACAAGTGTGGGGGTGGCCGGGATCTGGCCGCTGATCAGACCGGTGACCAGCAGGCTGTGGCTGAGGACTGCGGCGCTGCCGGTCGCGCTGATCCGCCGGGGCGCATGTACTTCGAGGGTTACCCGGCCGGGCCCTTCCTGCCTGGGCAGGCCACCGCGGGCGGCTCGTGGGGGCGCGATGGTCTGCGGTGGGGTGGGGTGAGCGTCGTTGTTGCCGAGGGACACTGTGTCTCCTGCTGTGCAAGGCGATGGACGATCAGCCGGCACAGGCCTGCCGGCCGGCTACAGCTGATCCTGCTGTGCGTGGGACGTTGCCGGGCAGGGGGCATCAGCAGCCAGCTGTGCTGGCAACGGACCGACTGTTGCCGATGAGGCTGGAAACACCTAAAGGCAGCCGAACTCCCTTCCTGCTCGCCATAGTTGTGCTGTTGATGGCAGCGCTCACGGAACAGCGGGACGGGATTCATGGACGCCAAAGCGAGGACCACGGGGCTGGCTGCGCTCAGCGCCGACCTGCCGCCCGCGGTGGAAGCGTTCGTCACTGATCTGCGTACATACTTCGCCCGGCTGGACGGCGTCAGCGTCCGTGCGTACGCGGGGCGTCGGCACATGGATCCGGGGACGGTGAGCCGGTATCTCAGCGGCAGCCGGCGCACGCCCTGGTCGTTCGTCAGCGCCCTGCTCGCTGATGTGGCGGAGCACTGTGGGGCGCCGGTCACTCCGGATGCGATCGCGGCACTGCGAAGGCTCCACGATGCGGCCAGTGCGTGCCGTTCTGCGGGCACAGACCTGCAGCGTCTGCAGGACCGCTTTCTCGCGCAGGATGAAGAGGTGCGCAAGCTGCGGCTACGGGAGCGCGCTCTGTTGGAGGCCATCGATGAACGCCAGCAGCGGCTGGCACGGCAGTCGGTGGAACAGGCGGGACTACAGACTGAGCTCGATGAGCAGCGGCACACGTACACGACGGCCGTCGAGGTGTGGCAGGAGCGCTGCGGCACCCTGATGCAGGCCGGCAGTGCCCTGCGGGACGAGGTGGCCGATCTGCGGCGGCAACTGGAGGACACCAGGGTCGAGTTGCGGATGGCCGAGGAGCGCTGCCACGTCCTGGAGGAGCAGCTCGATGCTGCCGAAGAGCTTCTCAACGAGGGCATTTCGGGGACGTCCCTGATGGAGGTCCTGGAAGCCGCGGACCGTACGGCTTCCGTGCCCGAACTGGTGCAGCTGGTCGGCGGGCTTGCCACCGGCCCGCGCGGGGCCATTGCCAGCGAACTCGTCACGTCGGTGAGCAGGTGCCGTCCGGTGGCCGAGGTTCAGGCTCTGCTCGGTTCCCTCTATGGAGCGGGACTGCACAAACATGCCGAAGCCGCGCTGCCGGCCATGGTGGCGGTGCGGCCAGTCGGTGACACGGCGGATCTCATCGGGGAACTGCTGAGGGCCGGTCTGCAGGAGCCCG
Source organism: Streptomyces sp. MZ04 (assembly GCF_004684775.1). Classification (GTDB taxonomy): domain Bacteria; phylum Actinomycetota; class Actinomycetes; order Streptomycetales; family Streptomycetaceae; genus Streptomyces. Next base: position 67,693 of record NZ_SRIC01000002.1, on the reverse strand, counting down.
CTGCCGCGCTTCTGCAGGCGTCCGTGGAACTGCATAGCCCTCAGGGCCTCGCCGAACTGGCCAGGATCCTGCACCGTCGCGGTCATCACGAGGCGGTGCTGGTCCTGCTCAGTGCCACGGTGGCCCACCGTTGTGTGCCGGAGATCCTGGCTGTCTGCGGCCTGCTGGCGGATCCCGCTCTCGATGACGCCCTGGCGCAGGCCGTGGCCTGCCCCGCGCAGGATCGCGTCTGTGCTGAACTCGCCGAACTGGTCATCGCCTTGCACGAATCCGGCTTCGGTTCCCTCGCCGATGCGCTGCAGAGCGCGATGGCGCGCAGCCGAGTGGCCACCGACGTCGCGGAACTGATCGGTGCCCTGCGCAGAGCGGGACTTGCCGCAGCCGCGGCCGCCGTCTTCTCACAGACCCAGCAGCGCACCACAGGCCATCTCGTGGCGCTGGTGTCCGCCCTGCACACGGCGAACATGCACGACTCCGCCTCGGACGTGCTCACTCATGCGGTCCTGACGCGTCCGGTACCCGAGCTCGCCCAGCTGATCATCGACCTCAATGTCGCAGGCCGTCACAAAGAAGCCTCCGACGCACTGACGGCCGGCGTGCGCTCACGCACACAGGCCGACACCCACGTCCTGCTGCACTGCCTGGACCAGATACACCCCGGCATGAACTCCCTGTCCCTGCTGGCCGAGGCAGCCACCCGCTGCAGTCCCGAACACGCGGCAGACATGCTCGTCGCCCTTCTCGACGGCGACCTGCACGAACACGCCGACGCCATATACACCTGCACCACACAGGACCGGCCCACGGGACACGCCGGCGCCGCACTGCTCAGGCTGCACACCACCCGTCCCCAGTACCTGAGTCCCTCCGACCTGGCAGTCCAGGCCCGCACCGGCACCGCCTCCAGCGTGGTCAACCTCAGCCTCGCCCTGGACACGGCCCGTCTCAGCACACACCTCGATGCCGTACTCGCAGCCGCCGGCCCCGAACAGTCAGCCGGGCATGTAGCTGTGCTGCTGAAGAACTTCCAACGCCTCCACGACTCCAGCAAGGGCCAGTCCACTCGGGTCGCAGCGCGGCTCTTGGACCACGTCGTCGGCTCTCAGCCGCTCGCCTACCACCTAGGGCTGATCGGCATGTTGGACAGGCCTTCGCTCGACAAGAACGCAGACCATCTAGAGGACCGCGTCTGTTCCATCTGGGGCACCCGGCGCGTCGAACTGAGCCTGTACGCCATGCAGTTCACAGGCAAGGCGGTCGTCCTCGGACCAACGCGGCAGTTGTGGTGGATGGCCCGCCGAGCCGTCAACGGACTTCTCTCAGCATCTGACCGCACGTTCCCAGAAGGTCCCGCACCAGGCAACAGCCCCTGAGCCGGCGACACGGCAGCCCAAGCAGCTGCGGCTGCGGCTGCGGCTGCGGCTGCGGCTGCGGCTGCGGCTGCGGCTGCGGCTGCGGCTGCGCCCGACGGTGTAGGCGTAACCGCCGGTACCTGCGCAGGTGCCAGATCAAGCACACCGTCCCCGAACCGAGGAACCAGCGGGCCAGCAGGCAGCACCGTGGCAGCCGGGGCGGTGGGCCCACCGGCTTCGACAAGTCGCTCCACAAGCCCGCGTGCGGTCAGCTCAGCCGGGCATCGGCGTACACGGTCATCGCGTCACGCTGGTAGACGGCGAGACCGTCGGCGATCTTGTCGAAGTTGGCCCGCATCTGCGGGTCGTCGACATAGGTCTGGCCCACTCCCTTGTACGCGGCCGCAGTCGGGGTCCAGAACCGGCGGATGCCCTGGTAGTTGGCGTCCACCTCGGCCTGTACCGCAGGGTCGGACACCGGCGTGCCGGCCACCATGAACTCCGCCATACGGATCATCTGCGCCGTCACCTCACGCTGCCAGCGCTCCGTGTCCTCGGAGGTCATCGCCTCGACGGCCTGCCGCGACTGCTCCCACGCCTGCGGCCACCGCTCCCGTACCTCGGCCTCGGCCTCGGAGGGGGGCTGGAACCCCTCGAACAGGTTCTCCGGCTTGTTGATCTTCGTCATATGGCTCTTGTCCTTACCTTCTTCCAGTTCGGCGATGGTGCGGCCGACCGTACGGGCCAGCGTCTCCAGCCGGTCCCGTTCCGCGAGCAGCCGTTGGTGGTGCTCACGGAGCACGGCCACCTGGTCGAGCCGACTGTCCAGGACCGCCTGGATCTCGCGCAGCCCCAGGTCCAGCTCCCGCATCAGCAGGATCTGCTGCAACCGCAGCAGATCGGCCTCCTCGTAGTAGCGGTGCCCGTTGCTCCCGATCCATGCGGGCGGCAGCAGGCCGATCTCGTCGTAATGCCGCAGCGTCCGCGATGTCACCTTGGACATCCGCGCCACCTCCGCGATCGACCAGGCCATTGCCGGCGCCTCCCTCGCCGGGCCGGTCTCTCCGGCCACACACATGACCGTAGAAGTTGCCGCAACGGAAAGCGCAAGCCCAAAGCCCTCTTCGGCGCCGAGGGCCCGCATCTCTTCGAAGGCGTACTCACACAGCGCGGTGCCCACATGGACTAGCCGGTATGGCCGCACGCCGCGAGTACGTCGTCCCAGCTCATACCGGCCGCGGCAGCGATCTTCACGGGCGACAACTTGCACGGCCACGGGGTGCGTTGGTGGACCAGCTGCTGCTCACGGCCGATCCACCGGGCCGCACCACTGACAACAGCCGCCCCCAACCCCGCTGTTAGGGGCAGGGGTTGGGCAGGCTCACGCCGGTGCCGGAGTAGAGCCCTAGGGCAGTGCTGATCACATGGAGCGATTGCCCCTGCCAGCGCCTGCCAGTGCAGCGCGGCCGGGTGCACGACAGCCCACGGGCCTCACCGGGGTGCCCCCGCCTCCAGAATGCCCTTCAGGGTCTGCTCGTCTCTGGGCATCTCCTTGCGTACGTGCGGGCGTACCACGAGGGGGACCAGCGCCTTGCCGATGCCGTGGCCCTCGAAGTCGAGGGCGAGCGTCAGACGTGAATGCTCGCCGTTGTCGATCGGCTCGATCGTGCCCTGGACATCGCCGCGCACCGGACCGTCGATGCCCTGGATGTGCCAACTCCTCGGCGGATCGAGGTCGATGACCTGCATGGTGGTGACCATCTCCCGACGCCCCAGCCGCCGCGTCACGGCGACCTTCGAGCCGGCGGTGATGGGCGCGTCGCCCAGGAGGCGGACCGAGACGGCGCTCTCCTGCCAGTCGGGCAGGTGGGTCGGGTCGGTCACGTAGGAGAAGACCTCCTCGGGGCTGCGGGAAATGTCGATGGATTCCTTGATCGTAGACATTTTGCCCTCTTTATTGCCTTCTTCGTGTCTGTTGTCACTTCATACAAATGATCCCACGGGTGGCGGAACGTCGCCATCGTGGCGAAGTGGGCCAGCACGCCGGCGATAGGATGATCCAGCTTTCAACCTGCGGAAATACCAGAGAGTTACTGTCTGGTTACCCCACTGCGGGCACCCCTGTTCGGTTAGTTTCATGACGGCGTCGCCACACCGGGGGCACGAGGCCCCGCAGGGACTAGCGCGCCGTAGGGGACACACTCCTTGACCACGACCACGACCGACATGATCAAGGCTCGTCCATACACACCTCACTGCCAGGTCATCCACGACGACGGCGCACACGCAGTGATCGGCATCTCGCCGGGCAACAGCTACTTCACGCACCAGCGGATCGCCGAACTGGCCGCCTGGGGGCTCGGCCAGTTCGAGCAAGTGGATCTGATCTGGACCGATCTGCACGTCGCCGACATGTACGAAGCCCTGGGCTATCCGCTCGACGACGCGCGCCGTAAGGCGGTCAAGCAGCTGCGCGGAGTGCGCGCCAAGGTGACCGCCGCCGTCACCAGCCTGGACCCGGACGGCAAGCGCCTGCGGGGCAGACCCATGTCCGCGCTGCTCGACCTGCCCGCCTACCGGCAGCTTCGCGCCCACCTGGACGATCTGCTGGCCACCGACCGGGAGTTCCGCACGGTGTGCGACCAGTTGGTGGACGAGTTCCTCACCAACAAGGTGCTCAACGGCCAGGCGCCCACCGACCGGCAGCGCGATGTGTGCCGCGCCTACGTCATCGCCGAAGCTCCCTTGTTCCTGGACACTCCGGCGATCCTCGATGTCGCGTCCTCGCTCAACTGCTACCACCAGGCCCTGCCGATGGCCGACCTGCTGTACGCGCGGGGACATGGGCTGCGCGCGTCCCGCAACCAGGGGCACGCCATCGTCACCCCCGCCGACGCCACCCAAGGGGCACTCGTATGACCACGGGCACCACGCACCTGCTCGACTTCCCGTTCTCCCCCCGCGGTGACCAGCTCCCGCCCGAGATCGAAACCCTGCTGCGCCGTGAGCCGATCAAGCGGGTCCGCACCATCGCCGGGGATACCGCCTGGCTGGTGTCGTCGTACGCCCTGTGCAAACAAGTGCTGGACGACGCCCGGTTCTCCCTCAAGGACACGTCCGCCGCGGGGGTGCCGCGCCAGTACGCGCTGACCATCCCGCCGGAGGTCGTCAACAATATGGGCAACATCACGGGGGCCGGGCTGCGCAGGGCCGTGATGAAAGCCCTGAACCCCAAGGCTCCTGGCCTGGACGACTGGATGCGCGGCCACGCCGTACGGCTCGTCGACCAGCTCATGACGGAGGGAGCGCCGGCCGATCTCCGCCAGGGGTTCACGGTGCCCTATTCGACGGGGCTGCACTGCCGCGTCCTGGGCATCCCGCAGGCAGACGCCGGTCTGCTGTACCGGTCGCTGAACATCGCGTTCATGAACAGCCCCCGGGAGATCCCCGGTGCCCAGATGAACTGGGACCGTGACATCGCCTACATGACCGACCGGCTGGACGACGCGGACAGCGGGTTGATGGGCGACCTGGCCGCGCTGCGCGGTACGCCGGACCACACCGACGTCAGTGACGAGATGCTGGCCACGGTCGGGGTGACGATGTTCGGTGCCGGAGTCATCTCCGTCATGGGGTTCTTGACGATGGCGATCGTGTCGCTGATCCAGCACCCCGAGCTGAAGAAGCAGTTGGCCGCCGACCCGTCCCTGATCCCGGCCGCCGTGGACGAGTTGCTGCGCATCAACCTGTCCATCGCCGATGGTCTGCCCCGCATCGCGACAGGGGACATCCAGCTGGGTGACGTCACGGTGCGCAAGGGTGAGCTGGTCCTGGTCCTGGTCGAGGCCGCCAACCACGACCCGGACGAGTTCGCCGACCCGCACGCCGTGCGCCTGGACCGGCCCAATGCGGGCGGGCATCTGTCGTTCGGCGGAGGGCAGCACTACTGCCCGGCGACCGCGCTGGGCAAAGCGCACGCCCAGACCGCGATCTCGGTTCTGCTGGACCGGATGCCCGCCCTGGATCTGGCCGTGCCGATCGAGCAACTGGTGTGGCGCACCGGGTTCATGAAGCGCATCCCCGAGCGACTGCCGATCGTCTGGTGACCTTCACCGTGTGACAGCACGCGCAGTGCCCTCGGCCTCCCTCCGTCCGGCCGGGGGCGCTGTCGTGTCACAAGCTGAGTGTCCGGCCAATACGATCACCCGCAGGGCAACCCGCGCCCACCCCGCCCCCGATGGTCAAGACCGACGCCGTGCCCCTCACATGCGGGTGCTGGTCTCCGCTGGCCAGTACAGCAGCCGTCCCGTGCAGTGCGGTGTGTGCGATGCCGAGCTCCTGGTTGCCGAGGAGTTGGGCCGCCGGTGACTTCTGCGGCCTGCGCATGAGCCGCGGCGCCTTCAGCTTCGCCAGAGACGGGCCGTATGGCTGGTCGTCTTGATGACCCGGTCCGCACCGTGGGGGGCGGGCCACAGCTGGATCAGGTATTCCTCGGTGGGTGCGTCGTCGGGGCGGGGGTCGCCGTCGTCACGGTGGCGTCCGTGAACCCGCATCCGGTAGTCGCCGGGGCCGGACAGGGGCAGCCGCTTCTCGGGGTCGTCGCCGCTGTCCGTCGTGCCGAAGTCGAACCACGCCGTGCGCCAGGCGGCGGACACTTCGGCGACGTCCTGCCAGGCGTCCATGTCGTCGGGAAGCGGCGGAATGTCGTCCCACAGTTGGGCGGTGACTTGGATGCTGCCGATCTCCTGCCCGCACAGGATGCGGGCGCTGTCGCCGCCGGGGTCGGCGGCGATCAGGCCGGTGCTGGCCCACTCCGGTTCGAACTCCGCCACCAGGTCCTCCCCGACCAGGTCGATGGTGGTCGCGTCCACGTGGACGGTGCTGACGGTGGCGTGTATCGGGCCGGGCATGTTCGTCTCCTCCGGTACGGCTGCGGGGCCACCCCCATAGTGAGGGTGGCCCCGCAGTGTCGGCACCGGATCAGGTCAGGGTCGTACGGGTCAGTCGTTGCCGCAGCCGACCGGCTCCATCGCGTCGAACTTCTTCTTCTGCTGCTGCTGCTGCTGCGGACGCGATGGAACGGCGCATGGCATGCCCACCGTTTGTGCCGGTGAACCTGGTTGGTGTGGCGACAACGATATTCTTGTGGCGGTCGGTGAGTGTGCCGCCCTTGTTCAGTAACTAGGGAACCAGCACCAGCCGACCGCGTATCCCGCCCGCCGCGAGCAGATCGTGCGCCTCGGCCGCGCGCTCGAGCGGGAGAACGTCGGCGACCCGCAGCGTCAGATCCATGGCGGCGAGCTCGGCCAAGGCGGCCCCATCGGCACTGATCCACTGCTGGTGGACCCGGATGCCGCGCAACGGGATCGGGGCCGAACCGCCGACCACCGTGACGTAGTCGCCTCTGGTGCGAACAGCGGCCAGGGCACGGATTCCGAGTCCTGCCGTGTCGAGCACGCCGTCAACGCCGCCCGGTACCAGGCGACGGACATCGGCCGCCAGGTCGGACGCTTCACGGTCGACGATCCATTCGGCGCCAAGGCTTCGTGTGAACTCCTCGTCGGCGACGCCGACTTGAGCGCAGACGCGCAGCCCTCGCCGTCCCGCCAGTTCGACGGCCAAGCCGCCGACCGCCCCAGCGGCTCCGGTCACCAGCACGGTGTCGCCCGTGGCGAGGTCGAGCAGGTCGAGGGCCTGGACGGCGGTGAGGCCGTTCAACGGCAGCGTCGCCGCCGCCACAGCAGCGACGCCGGGTTGCGCGAGCGCGACTGCTGTGGCGTCCAGGACCACGTATGCGGCGTAGGTACCCAGAGACACGTCGAGCAGGTCGCGCAGCCCGATCACCCGCTGCTCCGGCGCGAATGCCGTCACACCCGCCCCGAGCCGGTCGACCACGCCCGCGACGTCCCACCCGATGCCCGTGCGCTCGCGGGCGGCCATCAGACCACCTTCGACGAGCGCACCAGAACGGGTGGCCAGGTCGACGGGGTTGACGGTCGAGGCCTCGACGCGGATCCGCACCTGCCCAGGGCCGGCCTCCGGCAGCGGAACTGTCACCAACTCGAGCACCTCGGACCCGCCATAGCCGCGGGCCACCACCGCCTGCATCTTCTCTTCAGTGATCATGTAGCACACCGTAGAAACGGCTACTCTCCATGGGGAAGTACGCACTTCGAGGTGCGTACGGCACCGGAGGGAGAGCCATGCCCACCCGCACCGTCGCCCAGCGCCGGGCTGAGGCGAGCATCATCTACGACGCCTACCTCGCCGAATGCCCCGCCCGGCAACTGCTGGATCGCATCGCCGACAAGTGGGTCAGCCTCGCCGTCAACGCGCTTGCCGACGGGCCGCAGAGGTACAGCGAACTGCAACGCAGGCTGGCGAGCGTGAGCCAGAAAATGCTGACCCAGACTCTCCGGCATCTGGAACGCGACGGCCTGGTGTCGCGGACCGTGATCCCCGCCGTCCCGGTCCGCGTCGAATACGAACTGACCCCGCTCGGCCGCTCGTTGCTGCCGGTCATGCGCGCGATCAAGGGCTGGGCGGAGGAGCACATGGACGAGGTGCATGACGCCCGCGTCGCCTACGACGCTCCGAGCTGACGGCCGTGGAGGCACATCATCGCGCGGGCATTGATGGTGTCGGTGAGATTCTCCCTGGCGGTGAGCAGGGCCCGGGTGGTGACCAGGCGGGCATCGGGCAGGGGGGCAAGGTCGCCAACTTCGTGCGAACGCGGTGCAGTTGAGCTCGTTCCTTGGATACTGGTGGGCATGCCAAGCAGTGAGGGAGGGTGGCGGCCTCGGGGGTACAAGGGACCGGGGTGGGAACCACCCAAGGATCCGCCCAGCGGCCCGCCCGAGAACAGCGGAGGCGGCCGCGGAGGACGGTCGCGTTGGAGCCTGCCGGGCGTGGCTGCGGTGATCGCGGTCGCGATCTGGACCATCCTCGCCTACCAGTGGACTGAGCAAAATGACTGCGGGGTACCGGAGTCGTACGGCCTGGTCCTCTCCCATGGCACTCCGGACCCGTGGGAGAGGTGCGGAGACTAGCGGACCGCGCAGGCTCTCCCCCGATAGGCAGCGGCCTGCATCCCGCGCGCCGAGCCGCGTCGCAACCTCGAGCCGGCCTTCTCGCCCTCGTCGCAGGCCAGCCTCGGCAACGCAACCAGGGGGTGAGCGCGGCGGCGGTGGCGCACGAGACCGTACGGGAGGCCGTCACCGTGGCCCGAACTGGCACGATCCCAGGATGACTTCGTCGATGTCCGAGTCCTGAACCCGCATCGAGACGTGGCCTGCCCGTCACACGCCCAGCACATTCGCGACCCTTACCCCTAGATCGAGGTCCGCAACGCGGCGGACGAGCCCTACGACCTGGACCACTTGGACGACCTGGATGTAGAGGCCGTGGAGGAGTTGGGCTTCCTCCAGCCCGAGGTGGATGCCGTGGTGCGGGCCGGCTCGATCGTCGGCTGGTCCTTCGCGATCCAGGCCTCCACCTCGTACGTATCCGCGCGCGTGCCGCTACCCGCAGCAGACCTGCCGACCAGGCGACAAGCCCAAGGCCAGGGAAAGCCAAAGCTGGCTATGGGACGCCCGGAGTCTCCAGTCTTCTTCGCTGGGACGAGCAGTACGGCCAGGGGGTGTTTTGAGAATCCCGCACAGTACCCACGGGTGTTAACGGCCGCCCGCCCAACCACGGCCCGGGACCGGCCGACACCGACCGTGCACCCCTTGTCGCTCGCCGAAGCCGACCGTCACGAGTTCTGCGTTTGACGACAGCCCGGCATGGGGCTGCACTGGATTCATGGATGCTGCGGCGACTCCGTCCTAGGGAGAGCAGCGATGACAACCATGGAGAGTTTCAGCCTTCTGCAGCCGTACAAGATCGCCGAGGAGACGTTCGTCATCCCGTGGGCCCTCGAGGCCCCGCCGGTCGGCCACTTCCCGATGAACTCGATGGTGATCCGGGGAACCGAACCGGTCCTCGTGGACACCGGGGCGCCCGCAGTGCGCTCCCAGTGGCTGGAGGCAGCCTGGTCCATCGTGGATCCCCTGGACGTACGGTGGATCTTCCTCACCCACGACGACCGCGACCACGCCGGCAACCTCCTGGCGGTCCTCGCGGAATGCCCGAACGCGACCCTGCTGACGACATGGTTCTCCATCGGCCGCATGGCCGAGGAGTGGGAGACTCCCATCAACCGGTGCCGCTTCATGACCGACGGCGACACGATCGACGCGGGCGATCGCACCCTGGTCGCCAAGCGACCACCCCTGTACGACAACCCCACAACCCGCGCCCTCTTCGACCCGAAGGCCAACGTCCTGTGGGCCGTAGACACCTTCGCCACGAACGTGCCGACCCCTGTGCCCGAAATGGCGGCGCTGTCGCCAGACGAATTCCGCGACGGCCAGTTCTTCGGCGGAAGACTGGTCTCCCCCTGGGTCGCCCTGCTGGACGCCCAAAAGTTCGGGACGGTCGTCACCGACTTCCAACACCTGAACGCCGAGGTCATCGCCGGCTGCCACTGCCCGGTCCTCCGCGGAGCGCAGATCCCCGAGGCCTACGACCTCCTCCGCCAGCTCCCCGGAATCCCACCGTGGGCAGAATTCACCCAGACCGACCTGGACCAGTGGATGGCGGTTGCCGAGAGCTCGGTTCCGCCGGAGCAGCCGCGGCCGTCGGGGACGTGAGCGGCGCTGCCGCGCGGCGTTGGGATCTGCTGCACTCCGGCGCCTACGTCCAGAAACCTGCCACTCGGCTAGGCCGTGCTGAGAACCAGTGTCCGTGTCTCACCTCGTGCCGTGATGATCTCGGTGTGGGGCGAGGGGATCTTTCAGATGACCAGTGGGCGGTGTTGGGGCCGTTGTTGCCGGTCGCGGTATTGGGCAGGCCGTGGGTATGTCGGCGACGGTTGACCGACGGGATCCGCCGGCGTGTGAGAACCGGTGCTCCGTGGCGGCATCTGCCCGCGGAGTACGGTCCGTTGCAGACGGTCTACGGGCTCTTCCGCCGATGGCAGCGCGACGGAACGTGGGCATGGGTGCTGACCGGGCTGCAGGCTCGGGCGGACGCGGCCGGGCTGATCACCTGGGAGTCGACGTCGACTCCACGATCTGCCGGGCTCATCAGCACGCGGCCGGTCCCCGGCATGACGGGCAGGCCAGCCCAGAAGAAGCCACCAGGCGGCAGCCAGGCCGACCCCGATGACCACGGCCTGGGCAGGTCCCGCGGGGGCTGGACCACGAAGGTTCACCTGGCCTGCGAACAAGGGCAGAAGCCGTTATCGATGCCCGGCCGGAGCACGGCCACCCTTGCCGCGAGGAATCCCGGGAGGAACCCCCGGCCCGCCCGGTACCGGCAGAGTCCGCCCGCCGCCCCATCCCGCAAGGGCGTACTGACACGGCACGCGGAGCACCCGAAAGCGGCTCTTCGCACTTGAGGGTGCAGTCGGGGGCGTTGGCGGGTAGGCGTCGAGGTCTACCATCCGAAAGACCTCGGCATGCTCCACACCATCTTCGCCGCGCCCTGCCGCGCCCTGCCGCGCCCTGTCCGACCACGTTCTGCCGTCTCGATGAACTCGGCCTGGAAGCCGTCGGGCAACGCCTTGAGCCGGATCAGGCGGTGATCGAGTGCCGGCCACCCAGCCGCGTTCACCGATTAGCGGCCAGCACTGCCGCGAGGCCCTCTTGTAGATCTTTGACGAAATACTCGGGAACCTCCAGCGACGGGAAATGTCCCCCGGTTTCGGCCGACCTCCATCGCACGATCTGTCGGTACCGCTCCTGTGCCCAGGGGCGCGGACACTTCTCGATGTCGCGGGGATACATAGTGATTGCTGACGGGACGTCGACCCGAAGTTCGGGGTCCAGCGAGTTGTGGCTTTCGTAGTAAATGCGGGCCGCCGATGCGCCGGTCCGCGTCAGCCAATACAGGGTGACGTCGTCAAGAACCCTGTCTCTGGAAATCGTCTCGAACGGGCTGTCTTCGGTGTCTGACCACTCGGCGAACTTGTCCAGGATCCAGGCAAGAAGCCCGACCGGTGAGTCGACGAGCGAGTAGCCGATGGTCTGCGGTCGGGTCGCCTGCTGCTTCGCGTACGCCGCGCGGTGGCGCCAGAAATCGCGGGTTTCCTCGGTCCATTTGCGCTCGACCGCCGTCAGCCCGTCCGTTGTCAGGCCGGGCGGTGCCTGCGCGAGCACTGTGTGGATGCCGAGCACATGCTCCGGGAACCTGCCGGCGAGGATTGTGGTGATCACGCCTCCCCAGTCGCCGCCGTGGGCTACGAACTTGCCGTAGCCGAGCCTTCCCATCAGTTCCACCCATGCGGCCGCGATCTTTTCGGTTCCCCACCCGGTGGTGGCCGGCTTGTCGCTGTAACCAAAGCCTGGCAGCGACGGGACCACGACGTGGAACGCCGGCGCGTCTGCATCTTTCGGATCTGCCAACTCGTCTACTACATCGATAAACTCGGCAATGCTGCCTGGCCAGCCGTGCGTCAGGATCAGAGGAGTGGCATCTGCGCGCGCGGACCGGCGGTGCAGGAAGTGGATTCCCAGATCGTCAATGGTCGTACGGAACTGGCCGATCCGGTTAAGGCGCTCTTCGAACGACCGCCAGTTGTACCCGGTGCGCCAGTAGTTCACGACATCGACGAGGTCGGCGAGAGGAACGCCCTGTTCCCATCGGTGAGGGTCGGGTGCGGCGCGATGGACCGTCTCAGCCTCCGGCAGCCGAGCGGCGGCCAGTCGCGCGCGCAGATCGTCGAGGTCAGCGTCAGTTGCGTGGGCTTCAAATGCTTGCACGTCGCTGGTTGGACGGGGCATGAGACCTCCTGGCCATCGCGGAACCGGCTGCGACCTATCGCGAACCGGCTAAGACGGTTCTACCAAGCCTTCACGCCGGCGTGCAACCAGCTAAGGTGGTTCCATGCGTACTGGGTTCCCTGACTTCCGCCTCGGCAACGTGCTGGCGACCAGCTTCACGGGGACGCTGTCGGAGCGTCATGGCGACGCTGTGGAGCGCATTCCCACGCCGCACCGACTTGTCGACTGGCTGGCAGTGAACGGCCTCGCCGTGGACTCCTGCACCACCGCCCAGCTCGAACTCGCCCGGGAACTGAGGGAGTCGATTCACGCCGCCGCGACAGCGGCCGCGATCCAGGACGCTCTCCCCGCGTCTGCTGTCCAAGTCATCAATGACTGCAGCGCTCAGGGTCGGGCCGCGGCGATCCTGACGCCCGAGGGCAAGCGGCGATGGCGGCTCAGCTCGGCTTCCTGCGTGGAAGATGCCCTCAGCGTGATCGCCGCCGACGCGATCAGCATCATCGCGGGCGAACGAGACGGAAAATTGGCCTTGTGCGCATCACCAACCTGCCAAGCCGCCTTCTTCGACACCAGCCAAAGTCGCACCCGCAAATGGTGCGACATGAACACGTGCGGGAATCGCCAGAAGAAGGCGCGCTTCATTGCCAACCAGCGCAAAAACCCCAGATCAGCGGAGTGATCGTTACCTCGATCGAAGGTCCACCCTGGAGCTGGACAGCCTGATACTGGGTCCGATGGTCCCGGAGGAAGCAGTTCCAGGTAGTGAGTAAGAAGAGCAACACGAGCAAGCGGTACACGGCCGAGTTCAAGCGGGATGCGGTCGAGTTGGTCCGTTCCTCCGGGCGGACGGTGACGGAGGTCGCCCGGGAGCTCGGGGTCAGCGCCGAGGGCCTGCGCGGCTGGGTCAAGCAGGTCAGGATCGACCAGGGCGAGGGCCCGGCCGGCGCGTTGACGACGGCCGAGCGGGAGGAACTGGTCCGGCTGCGCCGCAAGGTCCGCGAGCAGGAGCAGGCGATCGAGGTCCTGGGAAAAGCGACCGCCTTCTTCGCTCAGCACAAGACGAAGTAGCCGCGCGCTACGCGTTCATCGACGCGGAGAAGGCATCCGAGACCAACCCCGGCGGATACAGCGTGGCCCTGCTGTGCCGGGCGGTGGGCGTGCCCCGCTCGGCGTACTACGCCCATCTCGCCGCCCGCCCGGCCGCCGAGGCCCGGCAGCGTGAGGACGAGACGGTCGTCACCGAGATCCGGGAGATCCACAAGAAGTCGCGCCGCGCCTACGGCGCCCCCAGGATCACCGCCGCGCTGCGCCGCAAGGGGCGGCGGATCAACCGGAGGAAGGTCGAGCGGCTCATGCGCGAGCACGACATCCGCGGCATCACCCGCCGCAAGCGCCGCAGTCTCACGAAGGCCGACACCAAGGCCGCGCCCTCCCCGGACCTGGTCGGCCGCGACTTCACCGCGCAAGCGCCTGGCGAGAAGCTGGTCTCGGACATCACTTACCTGCCGACGCCGGCCGGCTGGTGGCATCTGGCCACGGTCATCGATCTGGCGACGCGCGAGATCATCGGATACGCCATGGCCGACCACCACCGCGCCGAGCTCGTCGTCGACGCACTGCGCATGGCCTCCGGGCGCGGTGCCCTGAAGGAGGGCTGCATAGCGCACTCCGACCGGGGCAGTGAGTACACCTCGGGCGAATACCGCGCAGTGATACGGGAGTTGAACCTGAGGCAGAGCATGGGACGAACCGGGTCATGTTGCGATAACGCCGCAGCCGAAAGCTTTTTCGGGCTGCTGAAAGCGGAGATCGGCACCACGGTCTGGGAGTCCCACGAACAGGCCCGCGCCGACGTCTTCCACTTCATCGAGGCCGAGTACAACCGCACCCGCCTGCGCAAGCACGTCGAGTACGGCTACGTCACCCCACTCGAAACCAGAGCCCTGGTGACCCAAGACCTCACCCCCGCAGCGTAACCACCCACCGTCCAAGATCAGGGTGGAACTTCACTGGAGGGCATGAAATCCGCGCAGTCGCAACCCTCCGGAAGTCATGAATTCCTCCAACTCGCAAATCCACCAGAGGGCACAAAATTATTCAGTCCGCAAATCCGTCAGAGGGCATATAGTCCGTGCAGCCGCAACAGTATTGACGAGAAATACTAAGCTTGACGGCGTCGTAGAGATTGCTTATGGTCCAGTCGTTCAGGTTCCCGCCGATCGATATCCGAAGGTGTTCATGACCGCGCCTCCAACGTTGCCGAAGTTCAGGCAGCAGTTGATTCTTGCCGTTCTTATGTTGTGTTCGCTGCTGATTTGGCTGGACAATACCGTCCTGAGTGCCACGCTGGAGACCCTTGCAGACCCGACCCGTGGACTGGGGGCCAATCCCGGTCAGCTGCAATGGGCGACCGGTTCGTACACTCTGGCCTTCGCCACGTTGATGTTCTCTGCAGGCGCATTGGGCGATCGGTTCGGTCACCGGACTGTGTTTTCCAGTGGGTTGGTGATTTTCGCCGGGTCTTCGCTATGGGCGGCGTACGCAAGCGATGCGGGCCAGCTGATTACAGCTCGAGCCGCGATGGGGGTGGGCAGCGCGCTGATCACGCCCGCCATGATGGCCATCCTTATGTGGACCTTTACTGGCCCCGCTCGGGCTGCCGCGATCGGCATTTTCTCGACGTCGGCCGGTGTCGGAATGGCTGCCGGCCCGGTGCTGGCGGGGTTCCTGCTCGACCATTTCTGGTGGGGCTCGGTCTTTCTGATCAATGTCCCGGTCGCGGTATTGGCGTTGGTCGGGCTCGCCGTGCTGGTTCCAAATTTCCGCAGCCCCACTCTGCGACCACTGGACCCCGCTGGAATGTTGCTGTCGATCAGTGGGCTCGTGGCGTTGGCCTACGGGCTGATCCGGGCGGGGCAGGTGGAGGTGTGGAGTCGTACCGACGTCTGGGCGCCGATCGTTGCCGGTCTAATTCTGCTGGCCGTTTTCGTACTCGTCGAACTGCGTGTCAAAGTGCCCAGCTTTGATCCGCGACTGTTCGCGCAACGCACATTCGGTGGCGGCAATGTGGCGCTCGGATTGCTGCTCTTCGGTGTGGCCGCCATCACCTTCTATAACGCGTTCTATCTGCAAGGCGCGCTCGGATTTTCGCCGATGAAGGCGGGTTTGGCCAATATCCCGACCGCATTCGGCGCGCTCGCGGGGGCGCCCCTTGCCTCGCGCCTGGTTCGCCGCCTGTCGCTACGGCTTGTCACCGTGCCGGCACTAACCGTGGCTGCGCTGACCATGGGCGGGTACGGGTTCCTCGGGCTGCAAACTCCACTCGTCTGGATCGAGATCCTGTTGTTGATACAGGGTCTCTCGATCGGCATGGTGATCGGCCCCGTTACGGCCGCATTGATCAGCGACCTTCCGTTGGAACAGGCCGGTGCAGGATCTGCCGTCACCAACACCGTGCGACAAACCGGCAGTGTGATCGGAATCGCAGTAGGTGGCACGATCATGTCGATCGAGTACCGACGTGCGATCGAACCTTCGCTGGAGGGTGCACCCGGTCCGGTGCAGGATCAAGCGCGAGTTTCCGCCGAACAGGCCCGCCACGTCGCCACCGGTATCCACCGGCCCACTCTTGCTCAGGCTGCCGACAATGCGTTTATCCATGCTATGCACGTCGGCGCGGGCTGGATCGCGGTCACCGCACTCCTCGGAGCAGCTGTGCTGCTGATTACCTTGCCTGCTCTCGGAAAGAAGAAGCGTCCGATACCGGAGCCGGACTACGAAGAGGCCCGCAGCTCCGTCTGAGAGTGTGATGGCAGAACCCTGGCTCAGGCAGCCGACTCTATCGGTGCCGCCCCCGGCTACCGCCCCGACACTGGCTCCAACTCCCGTGGCCAGGTTCCAACTACCGTGTCCCGGCTCAATTCAGGAAGTGGTGGATCGTACTCAGATCGGCCAACTATCGCGCTCACTGGCCAGCAATTAGCCAGCCGGATTTACTTCTACATAGTTCACGTGCTCGTTCGCTTCAACCGTAGACACCATGTTCACGGGCATGTGTGCGCTGAACCCCCTCAGGACCGTGTCGTATTCGTGGGTGACTTGACCGCCATACGAATCGACCTGTTCCTTAGCTGCTTTGATGGCCAAGTAGAGACCGAGCCCTCTAACGATCTCCCGGCCGCCCCCGTTGCGGCTACTGCCTTGACTCGATTGGAGTAGGCGGAATCGTTCGTTCCTGCAGAGAAACACGGCCGGATGCCGTGAGCCCATGCCAACCGGAGCTGCCCCCATGCAAGGAGCAAAATCCCTTGGCGCCTGCAACAGAGTGGACCATGGTGGTGCGATGAGCACTGAAGTGGAACCGGTCGAGCATGAGGACCGGTAGCTCTTGAACCTCCGAGGCCTGAGTGTTGCCAGGATCAGCATCGACTTTCGGCTGTCGCTCGTCCTCGACGCAGGGTGGGGGTCGTCTCGGCGGTCGCGTTCAAGTCAGGCTCTCTGCGGATGACGTTCGACAGCGGCACGCATTTGACGTGCTCGGCCGACACATCGTTCGAAGCCTGGCAGATCACAGGACCACGAGGATGGCGCTTCGTCTCGTCGCCCGGCGGAGACCTCGCTGTCTGGTCCCGCTCTGGAACGTGAGAATCCGCAGACCCGGACCGCGAAGCACCGAGCATCTGCCACCTGCGCTGCGACAGGGCAGGTACCCCCCTCCCCGGCCCGGCGGCGCCATCTCCAGCGCTCGCCCGGGCCAACTCGGTCGCACCGTCGACGTTCGTCTGCACGTCTGCACGTCTGCCGGTCGAGAGATGCCGGGTGTGTAATGGAGGGGAAGGGGCGTTTCGGGCGGAGAGCAGAGACATGAAGGGCCGCGCGCGGAAACCTCGGCCGTCGAAGGCCGAGAAGACCGCACTGCTGAAGACACCCCGATGGGGCGCGCAAGCACCCGCCCACATCGACTTCCCCGGTTACGGCAAGCGGATCGATGCCGATCAGCGGGAAGCCGAGCTGACGCGGTTCGTCGGATACATGGTGGCCCGGGGCTGGAATGAGGTTCACCGCATGCCCGGGGCCGTGCTGCTCGCCCAGACCCACCTCGCCAACGGTGAGGTGGCCATCGGGATGGTCGCCGCCGGTGCCGCGGTCGGTGGGGTCGGTGTCGCCGGAGCGCTGGCGGGGATCGGCATGATCATCCTCGGTGTTCTCCTGACCGCCACGATCATCGGTGCCGTCTTCGGCATCCCTCTGGTCCTTGCAGGGCTGGCCGTCTTCACCGGCGGTGCCGCCACAGCGACCGCCGGCGGTGCGGTCGGTGCCGGCGGGATGGCGCTGGGTCGAGGCGGCGCCGCCTCCCGCGACCAGACTCCACGCCTGCAGGCGTGGACCGACGAGACCGGGCGGATCTACACCCAGGGCGCCTAGGGTGTCGCCGTACCCGCGGAGGCGCCCTGCCAGGTGTTCGTCGCCAGGGGGGCGTACGCCGCTCGCTCTGTACCGCCATCCTGCTCAAGGTGCCATGACCAGCGATCTCGAACGATTCATCCACATCTATCTGTGTGAGGAGCAGGCCTCTGACGTCAGGGGCTGGCTGCGCCCGACACTGCACGCCTTCCGCAAGGAGTACGTCGACGGTGTCCGCGACGGCTTCGAGCGCGTGCTGCGCACGCGAGACCTCTCCGTCGCCGACTACGAACGGCTCACCGACATCGCCTTCACTGACGAGGGCGCCTTGTACGAGTACCTGCACCGGATGTACGAGTTCCTCTTCAAGGACGGGCACCAGCAGCCGGACCCGCCCGAACGACACGGCTAGGCACCGCGCCGCTTCGCCGTTGTCTCCTTCCCGGCGGCCCTCTCTCTCAACTCCGCTTTGGGCCGCGGACGATGGGCCGTGCGGCGGCGCTCAGCGCGTGAAGGGGCGACAGGGCGATCAGCGAAGTCGGGCAGGTATGTGCCGACAGGCGCATGGTCGTACGCGAGTTGGTCGGCGGGCCGGGTCAGGCCGGGGCGGGCAGCTGGATCGAGGCGAGTTTGGCCGGGTCGACGACGATGTGGATGCCGGTGATCCGGCGTTCGGTGACGGTGAAGGCGATGACGGAGAGAGGGCTTCCGTCGGGGCGCCAGGACATGTGGCCGGGGATGCCGTTGACCAGCACGGGTCGTTGGCGGGCGACTTCGCCGGAGAACATGCGGGCGCCTGCGGCGACCTTGGTGGCGCCGAGGGTGACGACCATGCCGTCGGGGGTGTCGACGGTCAGCTTCACGTTCGGGTCGAGGACACGCAGGAGCGCTTCGAAGTCTCCGCTGAGGGCGGCGACGCCGAATGCCTGAACGACCTCTCGGTGGGAGCGGCCGTGTCCCGCCGGCCGGTCCGTGGCTTGGACCTTGCGGCGGGCACGGCTGGCGACCATCTTGGTGGCGTCGGCGGATTTGCCCAGGATCTGGCCTATTTCGCGGAACGGGACCGCGAACATGTCGTGCAGGACGAACGCCAGGCGCTCGCTCGGGGTGAGCGAGTCGAGCACGACGAGCAGGGCGAGGCCGACCGAATCGGCCAGCGCCGCCTGCTCGTCCGGCGCGGGCTCGTCGTCGGGCATCACCACGAGGTTCGCGAACTCTTGCTCGTAGGCGGTCTCGGGGTGGGCTCGTCGGGATCTCAGGAGGTCCAGGCTGATTCGGCCGACCACGGTGGTCAGCCAACCCGCCAGGTTGCTGATGGTCGCTTCGTCCTGGCGGACGAGGCGCAACCAGGCTTCCTGGACCACGTCTTCGGCGTCGGCGTGCGAGCCCAGCACGCGGTACGCGACGGCGCGCAGCCGGTCGCGCTGGGCTTCGAACGCCTCGGTCACGAGACCGGGCGGGTGGGCGGTCACGGCTTTCGCGGCTGACGGAGCGAGACTCGGTTGCCGTCCGGGTCCACCGCCTCGATGCGGAGCCCGAACGGATAGTCCTCGGGTTCGGGCTCTTCAAAGGTGACGCCGCGCCGGCGCATGTTCTCGAAGTCCTTTCGCAGATCGTCGGATTCGAGGATCAGCGGACCGGGCCCGGCAGGCCGGTCCACGTCGGCCGGCTGTTCCGCGGCCGCCGCCTGCGACCAGAGGATGATCTGCACGGGGCTGTCGGGAACGCCGACGGTGAGGAAACGTCCGTCGGGCCCCGGGTAGTCGATCCGCTTCTCCAGGCCGAGCCCCTCGGTGTAGAACTCCAGCGCGCGGTCCTGATCGGTGACGTAGATCGTCGCGTACATGATGTTGGTCAGCATCCGGTTCTCGATTCCACTCGTTGGTGCGACAACGGTTCGTATCCGGTCGTCACACCTATGACGGATGCCGACGGGAGAAGGTAACAAGACCGGTCCGCCCGAGCGGTTACCGGACGCATGCGGTGGGGCTCGGCAGCGCATGTCCAGGCCTCGCCCGCACCGACTACAGCCTGTATGAGGCCCCCCAGAACTCGGCTATGTTCCGACGCGCCGCGAGGTCGACGGGCCAGGCCGCCCGGCGTCTGACGCCTGATCCAGGCGGTGCGAGGCCCCGTACCGCCTGCCCAGCTCGCCGCCCGCGTGCTACCGGGTGACCATGGAGACGAGACCGGCCCTGGGGCCAGGCACTGGAGGCTCTCGTGGCGCGCACCCACACGACCGACGTACTGATCGCGGGCGCGGGCCCCGTCGGGCTGAGCGCGGCCGACGAGCTCCGCCGCCACGGGGTGCGCTGTCGCCTCGTCGATCGATTGCCCGCACGCCTTCCCTACGCCAAGGCGGTCGGTATCCAGCCGCGCACCCTGGAGATCTGGGACCGGATGGGTCTGGCCCGCGCCGTCATGGAAAGCGCCGTCCCGATGCGTGGCCAGCTGATCTACGTCAACGGCCGGGAACGGGCGCGGACAGAGCTTGAGCTGCCGCCCGAGGTGCCTACGGATTCGCCGCGCTGCCGCAGTAGGAGACCGAGCGCCTGCTCGAGGAGTACGTCGCCGGCCTCGGCACGGTCATCGAGCGCGGGACGGAGTTGCTGTCGTTCGCTCAGGACCGGGACGGGGTCACCGCCCGGTTGCGCACCGCTTCCGGCGTCGAAGAGGAGTTGCGCGCCGGCTATCTGATCGGTTGCGACGGAGCGCACAGCACCGTCCGGCGGGGCCTGGGCCTGACGTTCGAGGGCGCGGCCTTCCCGACGAGTACATGCTGGGCGACGTCGAGGCCGACTGGGATCTGCCGCACGGGTACGGCATCCGGTCCAGTCACCGGGCCGACGACGGCTCCACCGATGACCTGCTGGTCTGTATCCCGTTGCCCGGAACGGGTCGCTACCGCATGTCGGCGCTGGTCCTGCCCGAACTCTCCACCAAGACGACGGACTGGGGTCCGCACAGGATGACGGCATCGCGCACGGCCTGGAGGGCAGCCGCGCCCCGGAGCTGTCCCACCTCCAGGCGGTCGTCGACCGCCTCGCGCCCCGTCCCGCCCGGCTCTCCGGGATGCGCTGGTCATCCGTCTTCCGCATCAGCCACCGCATCGTCGACCGCTATGCCGACGGGCGCGTCTTCGTCGCGGGCGACGCTGCCCACATCCATCCGCCCACCGGCGCCCAGGGCATGAACACCGGCATCCAGGACGCCTGCAACCTGGCCTGGAAGCTGGCGCTCGTGGTCCGGGGGGGGAGGCCGGGCCCGCACTGCTCACCAGCTATGACGCCGAGCGTCGACCGGTCGGCGTCAGGAGGTCGTCGGCCGGACCGTGCGGCACGCCACCCACGGCATCGAGACCGACCCCGACGACCCGCGGACGGTGATGCTCCGCGAGGCCCAGCTGCTCGTCGGCCATCGGGGCGGCCCGCTGGCCCGCGCCCCGTACGGACCGCCCGACGCGCCCCAGCCCGGCGACCGGGGCCCGGACTGCGCCGGGCTGACCGGGCCGTTGGCCACCTACCCGTTGCGCCTGCTCGACATCCTGCGTGGCCGCACCGGGAACGTGGTGCTCCTGTACGCGGCCGACATCGCCGACGTCGCCGAGGCGGCCGGAGCCGCGGCGGACGGCGGTGGCCGTCGCGGCCCTGAGCACCCCGTCCCCGGGGCGGACCTGCAGACGGTCGCCGTCCTCGCCCGCGAAGCCGCACCGCACGTCGCCGACACCCTGGCCGTTCCCGGATACCGCGACGCCGCCGGGGAGTTCGCCCGGCTCTACCGGCCGGACGGCCCGACCGGCTTCGTCGTCCGCCCCGACGGGCAGCTCGGCGCCCGCTTCCCCCTCGCGGACACCGCGGCAGCCCTGGCCGACTACCTCATGGCTGTCTCCGTGCCGGGTGAACACCTCCACGGATGATCGAAGGGCTCGGTCCCAGGACCTGCTGCGTCGGTCAGGGCCTCGCTGCCTTGTCGAGGCTGCCGACGTGGCAGACGGAGCCGTCGGAGGCATCACGTAGTGCCCGGTGAAGGGGCTCGGCGACATCCCGCGACCGATACTGCCGCGGGCCGGTGCCGGCTGCGGCTCAGCGTGCCCCGTTCGCAGTCCGGACGTCCGACGGACGTCATTCGGCGGCGTCGCAGCCAGGAGCGCCATGAGCAGGCGGGATCCGTAGGGGACCTGGACCACGGACGCGTGCTCCGTCCCGGCAGTCTGAACGTGCGTACCTTGTTGCGGGGAGCTCCAATAGCCATATGACCAGGGCACCCCGGGCGGCGCGCAGTAAGCTGCTGCAGCAGCTCGCCCGGCGGCAGCGGCGGCGACCACCTTCCCGCGCGCGTATGAAAACGTGGAAAACGCTGGAGCGAACTGTCGCCCTGCTGGCGGCGCTGAGCGCCATCGCAGTTGTCGGCTTCACCTGGAAATCGATCAAGCAAGTCAACAGCGAACAAGCCATTACCCGAGAGGGACAGATCACCGATCGATACATGGCCGCCGTTGAGCTTCTCGGCAACAAGGACTCCGAGGATGTGCGACTCGGCGGCATCTACGGTCTCCAACGTGTCATGCAGGATTCCCCACGCGACCAGCCCACCGTGATCAACGTAATCTCCGCCTTCATCCGCGCCCACGGAAAGAAACCGGAAACCGGTACTGGCCAGAAAAGCGTGACCAGTGACATTGCTGAGGCAACTGCTGTCCTCAAGTCCCGGGACAGCCGCAATGACGGCGCCGTGCACATCGACCTGCATGACGCGGACGTGCATGGTGTCACCCTGGACCATGCGGACCTGAACCATAGCGACCTGAGCCGTGCGGACCTTAGCTGGGCAGACCTGCGCTTCACCAATCTGAGCCACGCGAAACTGTCCAAGGCGAATCTGAGCAATGCGGCCATGCTCTTCGCGAACCTGAGCGACGCGGAGCTTCCCTTCGCGAACATGTCCAACGCTTCTCTGGTCAGGGCGAACCTGACCGAAGCAAACCTGAACTTCACGAACCTCAGCACCGCAGACCTGAGCTGGGCGAACTTGAGCTGGGCGGACGTAAGCTGGGCGAACCTGAGCAACGCGAACCTGAGCAACGCGGATCTGAGCCACGCGACCATGATGCGCACCGACCTGCGCCACTCGGACCTGACCAACGCAGCGCTGCCCAACACGCTCTTGCTCTATGTGGAACTGGCCTGCGCGAAACTTGATGGAGCGAACCTGCAGGGCGCTGCGGTGAGGCTTGACCAAGTTTTGTCGGCTGAGATTGATGAGGCCACGAAACTGCCCCAACAGCTGGCGAATGATCCTCAGGTGAAGAAGAAGGCCTACTCAGGTGCCAGGCCCCGAGAGTGCGAGGGCTGACCCGCTCAGAGCCCACGCCACCACCACCGACCAGTGGTGGGCTGCCTCCCGCAGCGAAGCCTTCGCCGCCGTCACCCAGCTTCGCCGCACAGCCTGGAAACCCGAACCGGCCCCATGCGCGCACCTCTTCCCCACCGCTCCCCTGCCTCTCCCCTGCGTGTTCGACGAGCGGGACGTCGTCATCGCCGAGCGCACGTGCCCGGGGCGACGCGCCCTGGTCAACCGCGAGGGCGGCTTGGACGTTCACCCCGCCGGGCCGGGCATGTACGGTGCCGACGCCTCGGGGTGAGCGTCCGTCCCGGTCGGCCGGTGAGCGGCTCGGGGTGGGCGGGCCGCGGCGAAGGCAATGGCGAGTTGGTCCAGGAGCGGTGCTGTGGAGGGGTGGAGGTCGCGGCGCGGGGTGATCGTGTAGATGCCGCGGGTCGGGGGATCGACGAGGGGCACGGTGCTGACGTCGGCCCGTAGCGCGCAGCTCAGCACCCCGGGGATGAGCGCGATGGCGTGGCCGGATGCGACCAGGGCCAGCTTGCCGAGGAGATCGGCCGCGGCGAGGTCGATGCGGGCGCTGACGCCCGCGCGAGCCGCATGCCGGCGCAGGAGCGCCGCCGAGCCGTCGTTGTCCTCCACCCAGGTCTGTTCGGCCAGGGCCTGGATGTGTACGGGGTTCCGCCCGGCCTGTGGATGTCCGGCGGGCAGGACGACGACCATGTCGTCCACTCCGAGGAGCCGTCGCTCGATCCGCGGATCGTCGGGGAGTCCTGGCGGTGCGTCGGTGACGACGGCGAGGTCGAGATCGCCGTCGACCACGCGGGGGTGCAGTTGTGCGCTCAGGCCCGGCAGCAGGCTCCAGTTGAGCGGGCCCACGCGCTCCAGCAGTCCCCGGACGGCCTCGGGAACGATCCCTGCGGCCAGTGAGGGTGTCGCGCCGACGACCAGCGGTTTGGTGGAGGTTCCGTCGCCGGCGTCCCGGGCGGCGCGTACAGCGCGGTCGGCCTCGTTGAGCGTGGCCTGGGCATGGCGCCGGAACACCTCGCCGGCCGGCGTCGGACGCACACCGCGTGCATGGCGCTCCATCAGATCCACGCCGAGCTGCCGCTCGAGCCCGGCGATCTGCCGGGAGACGGCCGACTGCGTGTGGTGGAGTTCGGCAGCCGCCGCCGACAGCGACCCGAGTCGGCACACGGTCACGAAGGTCCGCCACACAGTCAGCTCCATGGCGCCAGTATGCCCGGCAGGTATGCGAGTTCCGCAGGGCAGCTGTGCACGATCTGCGCTTGTCGCGGGTGCCGCGGGACGCCACGCTGGCACGCATGATCACACCTCGCACGGTCGCCGTCCTTGGCCTGGGGCGCATGGGCTACGCCCTCGCGGCACGACTCGCCGACCAGGGCTGGGACGTCGTCGGCTGGACACGTTCCGGACGCTCCTCGACCGCTTTCAGGACGACCGCCGATCCGAACGAGGCGGTGGCACAGGCCGACCTCGTACTCCTGGCGCTGTTCGACGGTCCGGCCTGCGAGCAGGTCCTCGACGACGTCCGTGACTCGCTGCGTGCGGACACGATCGTGCTGAACACCAGCACCGTCTCCCCCGCCGAAGCATCGCGGCTGGCCCTGCGGTTCGGCCCG
The DNA here is from genome assembly GCF_004684775.1 of Streptomyces sp. MZ04. Lineage (GTDB taxonomy): Bacteria > Actinomycetota > Actinomycetes > Streptomycetales > Streptomycetaceae > Streptomyces. The sequence continues at coordinate 43,132 of NZ_SRIC01000002.1, read as the reverse complement.
TCCTACGTTCACGCACCCGTACTCGGCTCTGTCCCGGCGGCCGTTGGCGGCGCTCTGAACATCCTTGCCGCTGCCGGCCAGGACACCCTCGACCGGGCCCGACCGGTTCTGGACGCTCTGGGCACCGTGCGGTGCGTCGACGACGCAGCCACCTCCGCCGCGCTCAAGCTGATCGTCAACAGCAGCCTCGCCGGCTCCGTCCTCGCGCTGCGCGAGGCGCTTCAGCAGGCAGACGCCCTGGGCCTGCCCCGTTCCCACGTGCTCGACGTCCTCGAACTCGGCCAGCTCGGCGGGCTCGTGGCCCGCAAGCGCCCCTTCCTCGCCGACCGGTCGGCCGTTGTCTCCGTCCCGGCCACCTTCACCATCGGAGCCTTGGCCAAGGACATGACACTCCTTGCCGGCGCGTCGAACACCCCCTTGCGCAGCGCTGCCCAGCTGGCCGACCCCCCTGCCGACCCCGACGCCGACATCGCCGTCGCCGCCACGGTTCCCGCGCCGGAGGATGCCGTACTCCAACCACTCCACGCCTACATCCGTGGACATGCCACCGGCGACCCCACCCACTTTCGCGACGCGTTCCTGCCCACCGCCCGCATCGAGGGAATCCGCGACGGCGTCTTCGTCTCATGGCCCCTGGACGAGTACTGCGCCCTTTTCCCCGGCCACCCGGCCCCGGACGAACCGGCCCGCTCCCGCCGCATCGACACCGTCGACGTCCACGGCACCGTCGCGACCGCGACGATGACGCTCCTGCACGGCACGGACGCCTTCACCGACATCTTCCTGCTGGTCCGCCGCACGGACGGCACCTGGCGTATCACCAACAAGGCGTACCACCGGCACTCTTGAGGAACCGCGCCGCCGTCCGCGTCGAAGGAGGGAGTACCCGTGGTCAACGGTGAGCCTTCTGTTGATCTCGGACACGCGCCCCGGCGGTACGTCTCTGTGGTGAGGGTCGGCGGGCGCGGCGCAATGGACAGAGGCCCACAACGCCGCTCCCAGCCTGCGCTCGTACAGCGTTCCGCCGGGGTGTGGGCGGTTCAGGAGAAGATGACCGACCTGAGCTTCAGGCGCTCGGATGCGCCTCCGGTGAAGGGCCTGAGAGAGAACCAGTCTCCGGTGCAGTCCGCGTTGGTGAAGACGACCGCGGTGGAGTCGGTCCGGTTCTTCGGGGAGTGGGCGGGCGGTTGGGCGTATTCCACCGCGGCCTCGGGGAGCGTGATGCATTCCTCGCTGGCCGGGTCGTGCAAGGTGACCTTCCCTTCGTCACCGCCGGCGGTGACATACGTGTACCGGAATTCGCCCTCTGCCGCGGACGCGGAGCCGGGGACGGTGAGGAGCAAGGTGGCGGCCCCGATGAGGGCGGCGAGCACGCGCTTGGTGTTCTTCATACACGGCCAACGATCTTGTGCGGTTCCGGTCACCGCCGGCGGGCCCTGGAACAGGGTCGTCGGCGGTGACCGGCACGGCTGAAGTTCGCGTCGCCGAACGCTCCGAGTTCGGCCGCGCCGACGCCCCATGCCTCATCGGTCCCCGGAACCGGGGCGATCTCGGCCGGCCGGAACGCCTGTCTCCTGTCGACCTCGGTGGCCTTCCCGGTGATCCCGGTGACGTAGGGCGGCCGTGCGATGTGGCTCACGCCCGTTGCCGACTGCGGCTATTGCCCGGTGGGACTCACCGCTCGTTCCCGGCCTGTGACGACCGATCAGCGCCGGTGCGCACATGCGCACGTACCCCTTGCAGACCGAACAGGATGAGCAGCTCTACCGCGCCGGCGTCGGCGCTGCCCAGCCAGTGCGGCAGGGACGTGTCGAACTCGGCTGCCTCACCGGGCGGCAATGTCAGGTCGCGCTCGCCGAGCACGAGGCGCAGGCGGCCGTTGAGGACGTAGAGCCATTCGAAGCCCTCGTGGGTCTGCGGGGTCGGTTCGAGTGGTCTCGGCTGGGCGGGGATGAGCATTTTGAACGCGTGCACTCCGCCCGGTCGCCGGGACAGGGGTACGAAGGTCATGCCGAACCGTTTGATCGGCTTGAGGTGGATCCGGGGGTCGCCGGTCCGCGGGGCGCCGACGAGGTCGTCCAGCGGAACGTCGTAGATACGGGCCAACGGCAGCAGCAATTCGAGGCTCGGCCGGCGCTGCCCGCTCTCGAGCCGGGACAGGGTGCTCTCCGAGACGCCGGTCGTCGCCGCGAGGCCTGCCAGGGTGATGCCGCGGTCACGACGCAGCGCACGCAGCTGCGGGCCCACCGCATCGAGCACGTCGTCGTCCGTCGGGTGCTCCATCAGGCCACCTTGCCATAACCGCAAGATTCCGTGCCAAGTCGTGAGGTGGCTGGCAAGACTGACCGCACACCGACACAGCCGACACAGCCGATACAGCCGATACAGCCGATACAAGGAGTCTCTATGGCCACCACCGATGCGGTCGCGTTCTGGGATGGCGTATATGCGGCCCGACCGGCAGCCAGCGGCCCGCAGCCCAATGCTCGCCTCACCGAGACGGTGACGAGCCTGCCGCCCGGTGACGCGTTGGACCTCGGATGCGGCGACGGCGGCGACGCACTGTGGCTCGCCCGCCAGGGATGGCACGTCACCGCCGCCGATATCTCGGCCGTGGCGGTCGAGCGGCTCGCCGCCCTCGTCCGCTCACATGGCCTGGGCGACCGTGTCATCGCCGTACGGCACGACTTGCACAAGGTTTTCCCGTCGGGCGGATTCGACCTGATCTGCGCCCACTACCTGCACACCCCCTTTGACCTGGACCGGGCAAGCGTCCTGCGCTCGGCCGCGCAGGCACTGCGCGCGGGCGGGCGACTGCTGGTTGTCGATCATGGCTCGGCCGCGCCGTGGTCGTGGGACCAGAATCCCGACATTCACTGTCCGAGCCCGTGGGAAGTCGCCGTAGACATCGATCTGGACCCGGCCACATGGACGGTCGAGCGGGCCGACACACCCCACCGGATCGCGACTGGCCCGGGCGGGCGCACCGCCGAGGTCACCGACCACGTCCTCCTCATCCGCCGCACCGCCTGACCGGGCGGCCGTCCCCTCCCGGAAGGCAAGGAGACCCCTGTGCCCAGCACCACGCGCCGCAACCGCCGCCGCGACACCCCGCCGCCCCCGACCGGAAACAGCGAGAGCGAGGTCCTGCGCGGATTCCTCGACTACCTCCGGACCTCGATCGCCGCGAAGGTCGACGGGGCTCCCGAACCGCAGGTGCGCACAGCCGCGGTGCCGACGGGCACGAACCTGCTCGGGCTTCTCAACCATCTGACGTTCGTCGAGCGCTCGATGTTCCTCGGGGACGACGTCACCAACTGGAAGGTGACCTTCCAGGCCGCGCCGGCGGACAGCGTGGCCGATGTCGTGGCCCGCTACCGAGACGCGGTCGAGCGCGCGAACGAAGTGCTCGACCGGTGCACCGATCTCGGCGCACCGGTCCCTCGACCACAGCCGAACCGTTCCGCTCCCAGCATCCGCTGGGCACTCACCCACATGATCGAGGAGACCGGCCGGCACGCGGGCCACGCGGACATCCTCCGCGAACTGATCGACGGCTCGACCGGCCGCTGATCCCCTCCATGACCAGCACCCGCGGACCGGAATCCATGCCGCCCCGCTCACCCCGTAGGAGCCCTCCACCATGCACAGTTACCGCGTCGCGGTGACCACCGGCGCCTCTCCCGAAGCCGTCTGGAAGCTGCTGGTCGACGCCGCGAGTTGGCCGCTGTGGTCCAAGGTGGACCGTCTGGACGCGACACGGTCGGTCGGCCTCGACCCCGGTGGTGACGACGGCGTCGGTGCCGCCCGGGCTTTCCGGAGCTGACGTCAACATCCAGCTCAGGCACGGTCATCCAGTGGTCTGGCGAGTACGAGACGAGTTGGCTGCTGCGCTGGGTCATGCCGCGCTATCTCCAGAAGTTCATGCAGGACATGGCGGAAGGGCTGGCCCGCTACGCCGAGGAAGCAACGCCGGCTCACTGAGGGCCTACGCCAAGACGATCCGTGCCTGTCTGAACGGTGAGCGGACCGCCGGCCAGCGGCGTCAGGCGTCTGACGCGTTCGGGCACCCAGTGTGCGCGGGTGTCTTTCCGGGCCAATGGCGCCTTCCGTGTCCCTCCGTGTCCCTCGGTGTCCCTCGGCGTCTCGCTCAGCACGGCGTCCCAGCACGTCGCAGCGGGGGCGTCCCTCAAAGGTGTCAGGGGACATCTTCTCGTCGCGGTGGGACGGCGCCTGGCGACAGTCTGTTCATCGACCGGCGGCCCAGCGGGACCCGGCCGGGGGACCGGCCGTCGGAGAAGGAGGAGATCATCGTCGTGAGCGCACACCGGATGGTCCTTCGGCGCGGTATGGCAGCCGCCGTCATGGGAATCGCGATTCTGGGAGGGGCGACCGTCGCGGCGCCCGCCCACGCCGGGTCCACGGTCCAGGGGGCCTCTGCGGCAACGCATGCCGCCGAGACGGCGCGGCTCGCTGCGGGCCCGCCGTGCAAGGTCCACTCCCACGGCTTCTTCCGTCAGGGCGTGCACACCTACTGCTCGGGCCAGCCCTCCTGGCGCAAGCACCGGGCACGTGCCACGTGTGTCAGCCACCGCAACCCCATGGTCAAGTACACGCGGTGGGGCCCCTGGCGCAGCCCCGGCCAGAAGTCCTCGATGAGCTGCAACTACCAGGACGGCTATGAGCACGCCTGGGTGGACCTTCGATAGCGGGCGGACATCAGCTTCTCAGAAGGGGGATCACAATGTCTGTACGTACATGGGCCGTTGCTGGGGCGGCGGCGCTGGCGCTGACGGTGGGCGCGGCTGCGCCTGGCATGGCTGCGGGCGGAACGCAGGGTGGGGGCACGGCAGGTGCCGGCGCGACCACCTGCTCGAACTGGCGGACGGTAAAAATCATCGGCGCCACGATGAAGTACATGGAGTGCCGGCGCACTTATGGCGGCAGGGTGCAGAGCAGTACGGCCCTGTACCTGTGGGACCGGGGCTACGGCGAGGATCCGTACGGCACGGTCAAGATCGGCAGGTGGGAGGCCACCTGGACGTGGAACGAGGCGCAGGGGGCGCACAGCCCCAAGTACATCAGCGGCTGGCACTACGGCAGGGACGCCAAGGTGTATCTCGACACGCACTGATCGCAGTGCGTGTGGGGAGTCCTCCGCATCGCGGGCTGGGGGCGGCGCAACGCTTTCGTAGGCGTTGCGCGTCCAGCGCGACCAGGTCTTCGTCGCGACTCTCCCATGCGCCGGTGATCGGTCCGGGCTCGGACGGCTCCATCGCGCCCGCCGAATCGGGCAGCGGGTGTGATGCCGTTCGGCCATGCCCTCTATCACCCAGTCCGTCACCCAGTCCGTCACCCGGTCCGTCACCCAGTCCGTCACCCAGTCCGTTCGATGTCCGCGGACAATTGTGGTTGTCCGGCTGGCGACCTGGGGGTTCTTCGGTGTGGACAGCGGACATTCGGTGTGAGGCCGAGCGTGGGTCGTGAGCCGTTCGAGCGGCTCGTCCCATGGAAATCGGAGGCCTCTCGTGAAGTTGTTCCATCGTCGTGACCCTGATGAGGATCGCCAAGTCGGTGTCGGGGAACGGGGTTTGAGCACGGTCGGCAGGCGGGCCGGGCGCGCTGTGTCGGTGCTGCTGGTCGCCGCGATCGCGGTGGGTGGGTTGGCAGGGTCGGCGCAGTCGGATCCCGGTCCCGTCTCGGCCGGTGGCACTGCGGCATCGCAGCCTCCTGCGACAGCGGCGCCTGAGCAGGGTGCCTCGGCGTCGCCGCCCGCTCCGGCCCCCGCACGCCGTGGGCGGCAGGCTGGTGCGGAGCGGGTCGAGAGCATCGTCGGGTACGCCGGTTCGGTGTACGCGCTCGCCTCGGACCACTCCGGTGTCTACCAGTGGTCGGGCGTCGGCACGCACTGGTACCGGATCGGAGGTCCCGCGCAGAAGCTGTACGCGGGGTCTGCGGGCCTGTTCGCGGTCAGTCCGGAGACCGGTCGCGTCCACGAGTACGAGGGATCGCCCGACAAGTGGAGCGACCTGGGTGACGGTGGTGCCGCGCTCGCCGTCGGCCGCGAGCTGTATCGGTTGAGCGGTGATCGGTCCGCCGTGCACGAGTGGAACGGGAGCACGTGGGTTCCCCTCGGCGGGATCGGGGGGCCGGTCAAGGAGCTGTATGCCGGGCATGCGGGGTTGTTCGCCGTCGGTGCGGAGACGGGGCGCGTCCACGCGTACGGCGGGGCGCCCGACAAATGGAGCGATCTCGGTGACGGTGGTGCCGCGCTCGCCGTCAGCGGCGAGCTGTACCGGCTGAGCGGTGATCGGTCCGCCGTCCATGAGTGGAACGGGAGCGATTGGGTTCCCATCGGCGGGCGTGCCAAGGACCTGTACACCGGTGATGTGGCCGGCTCTGCCGGGCTGTTCGCCACCTCGCCCGACACCGGTCGGATCCTCCGGTACGACGGCACTCCCCATCAGTGGAGTGATACGGGCGGTCCGGGTGCCACGTTCCTCGCCGCCGACAAGCGGCTGCTCGGGGTGTCGCCCAATGGGCGCGGTGTCTACCTGTGGTCCGGCAACGGCACCAGCTGGAAGTACATCGGCATTCCCAAGACGTCGCCCGCGACCCGGGAGGAGAAGCTCCAGCGGCTGGAGGAGCTGACGCAGACCGGGCCTCAGGCGCGGGAGGCGTGGCTGGTGGGGCGTGGTTACCAGCGCATGGGCAAGGGGGACCGGTTCGGATTCAGGTGGGACGACAACAGTTGTTCCTACAGCCCCGACAAGCCGGCGGGCTTCGACTTCCGCAACGCCTGCGCCCGGCACGACTTCGGCTACAACAACTACAAGGACATGCTGGGCGAGGAGGAGTTCAGGCGGCGCAGTTTCCCCGACGCCACGACCATCAAGGCGCGCGTGGACAACGTCTTCCTCGAGGACATGCAGACCGAGTGCAAAGCCTGGTCACCGCTGCCGCCGGCGCAGGCCAAGGCGCAGCAGCAGAGGTGTCTCAGCCTGGCCCGGATGTACTACGACGTGGTGGCCGGTCGGGGGTGACCGGCTCGCGAAGGTGTGCCTGCATCGACGAGGGAGGAGAACCGTGAACAGTCGGGATGTCGTGCGTCTCATGGGGCGGCGGACAGCGCTTCACTGTCTGGCCGTGGGGGCTGTGGCGGCGGTTGCCTCCGCGTGTGGGGGTGAGGAGGGTGGTTCGGGCGGTGGTTCCGGCGGTGGAGTGAGGGACCGGGCGCTCGCGGCGTACGCCGCCGGGGACTGGGCGGCCACCACCAGCGCGGGGCATGAGGGGACCATCACCGTCACCCCTGACGGGACTTGGTCCGAGACCATCCTCGGGCTTTCGGGGCAGTGGGAGCTCGGCAAGAACGGGCTCACCGTCGTCATGGACGGGCTCGACAGCGAAGAGGAGCGCGACAAGCCGTACTTCCTGCCCGGCGTGCCGCAGCAGGCGCAGGCCGCGCTCTCCAAGACGTATGCGCTGGAGGGTGGTTGGTCCAGTGACTACACCGGGAAGGTCGCCGTGCGCACGCAGAAGGATCGGGTGACGCTGACCTTCCCGGACCATTCGACCGGTGAGGGGGCGGACGAGGGGCTGGTGGTGACGCTCACCAAGGTGGTGCAGCCGGAGCACGAGGCTCCGTAGCGGGTGCGGAGGCCTCTCTCTTCACGGCCTCCTACGGCAGGTGTGTGCGTCAAGTGCGGTGGACTGGTTGCCGTTCGCCGCACTTGGCGCTTGCGCGTGGGGCGGCCGGTACGCGGGTGGTGAACGAGAATGTCAGAGTCGATCGGCATCATGGTGCGCATGAGCCACATCATCACGATGTACACGTTGACCAGAGCCGCCTGATGTCCTACCTGAGCGGTGACCTCGACGAGCACCAGCAGCGCACCTTTCGCGACTACATACGCAAGGATGCCCTGGAGCATCAGGCCAGCCTCGACCACCAGGGCATCGACCTGGAACTGAGCATCCCGACGCGCTCGACCACCTCCTCGCGGGACGACCCGACGCGGACGGCGATTACGTCGGCAACGCCTACTACGGCGCGATGAAGCACATCATCGCCAACATCGGCCCCGACCCCATCCAGTTCGGCGTCTACTCCAAGCCCTCCAAACGTTCTTCGCGGCGATCTTCATCCACAGCCTCGGGGAGATATGGGAGTCCTCGGCCGGCTTCGCCCTTGGCTTCGGCCTGGCACCGGACCATGCCCAAGGCCAGTACCAAGGGCTTCTCGGGCTTGGCTTCAGCGCAGGCCAGGCGCTCGCCCCCGCCATCCTCACCATCGTCGTGCTCGGCCTTGGCACGGCCGGCTGGCTGGCTGCTCCTCGGCGCGTTCTTCGCCGCTGTGGGCGCCGTCGGCCCATCGCTTGAACGCTGGGGCGCGCGACACGGCAGTCATCGGGGGCAGATGAGCAACAACCCCGCCCCCAGCCAGAGTGCCCCGGTGGCGGACTGATCCTGCCTCCGGGCACTCCGCACAAACGATCAGTCGATGGCCAAGGTGAAGAATCTGACCGTGAGCGTGTCCGCGCCCGGGGTGGAGGGATAGTCGATGCGTTCCACGAACGCGCCCCCGAAGTGGTAACGCTTGATGGGGTTGTCCTGGTAGTCGAGAAGCTCGAGGGTGATGTTCTTGAGCCGCCCCTCGCGTCCCGCAATCGCGTCGTCGATCCAGCGGTCGACCGCGGGGCTGTGGGTCATGCCCCGCACCATGGTCACCTTGTGGTTCGCCTCATCGAGGCCGGAGACTTCACTGATGTACTCGACGGGCGTTCCGTCCATCTGCAGGCGGAAGTTGTGAGCCGTGAGGGCGTCGCCCAGTTGGAGTTCGGCCGTCGAGATCGAGCCCTCGGGCGCGGGTGTGGCAGGGGCCGCCGCCGCTCCCACCGTGGTTCCCGCGAGGGCCAGTAAGAGGGCGCTGCTGATGCCCACGCAACGAGCTGCCCCGCGCCTGACATGAAATCTGCTCATGACATTCCCCTCCTGAAGGAGTTGATGGTTGATGTCCTGGAGTGTGCGGGTCAGCCGCCCTGGCCGGCGCTTCCGATCGGGCCGACCTTCACCGGGGAGCCTGAGCCGTCGGTGACGGGCAGCGTCTTTGCGCCCGGCCACTCCAGGGAGACCGACTTCGTCTCGCCCGGCGGGGTCACCACAAGACCCGTGACGCTGACACCGGAACCGCCCGAGTCGTTCATCGGGTAGTTGATGCCGAAGGACACCGATTCCCCGTCCTTGAGGATCATCCGGTCGGCCGGCTGACCACTGCGCTGCGCGGACAGCGCCCCCTCGCTGGTCTTCAGGTCGACACCCGCGAACCCGGACAGTGCGCAGTCCCGGCCGCCGCCGTTGTCCAGAGTCACCGCGACGGTGCCATCGGTGTCGCCGTCGATGGTGCTGTCCATCGCCGTGATGTCCAGTTCGTCCGTGCGGCACTTGCCGATCTTGCCGTCCTCGTTGGAGCCGGTCCCGGCGTCCGTGCCCTGCCCGCCGGAACTCTTCCCACCCGAGTCGTTCCCGCCGCCCTGCTCCGAACCGCCCGAGCCCGAACCGCCCTGCTCCGAGCCGCCCGTGCCCGAACCGCCGCTCGAGGAAGACGCGGTGGCCGCCGGCGACGGGTCGCCCTGACCCGTGACGTCATCGTCGTTGCAGGCCGTGAGGGAGAGACTCGCGGCCACGCCCAGGGCCGCGGCGGCAACGCGCAGAGTGCGGCGACGAGTAGCACGGACAGTGGTGTTGGAACGCATGGCGGATCCCCCGTAGGTAGTGGGTGTTGTTCGCTCCTTGGAACAACACCCACTCTGATCGGGGCCACTAACGCCGAGCTCCCACCGCACTAACATCCGCCTAACGCACGCGTGAGCAGCAGCGAGGACTCGGGAAAACCGAGGTCAGGCTGCCGAGTTGGATGTTCTTGAGAAGTGACCGCGAGGCGGGAGCGCGCCTGCCCCGCCGCTTTCAGGTGAAGTCGGTGGCGGGCTGGGTCGCGTAGCGACTCATCGCGTCGATGTTGGCCTGTGGCGTCAGCGGTCGGCCGCCGGCGAGCTCGTTCTGGAGGTCTCGGAAGTACTGCACGTACAGGTCGGGGGTGAAGGTGCTGAGCGTGACGGCGGGTTGGTCGGTCGGGTTGGCGAAGGTGTGCGGGGTGCCGGGCGGGACCATCACGAGCGTGCCCGCGGTGGCGTCGTAGTCCTCGTCGCCGACGGTGAACCGCACGGTGCCGGACAGGACATAGAAGCCTTCGTCGTGTTGGGCATGGCGGTGCTGCGGCGGTCCCTGGGTGTGCGGGGCGAGGACGGACTCGGCGATCGCGAGGCGGTGCCCGGTGTGGCTGCCGTCCTCGAGGACGCGCATGCGCGTGGTGCCCAGGACGATGGTCTCGCCGTCGCCGGGACCCACCACCGATACGGCGGGGTCTGTCTGCGGGCCGCCGGCCCTGACTTGGTCGGTCATGGTCACGAGTCCACCGCCGGGGACCGACCGATGTCCAAGACCTGTCCTACGGGGGCGATACCCGGTAGGTATCGTTGCGGCGTGGAGCTACGGACCATGCGCTACTTCGTGGCGGTCGCCGAGGAACTCCACTTCGGCCGCGCCGCCGCCCGACTGCACATGAGCCAGCCGCCGCTGAGCCGGGCGATCAAACAGCTGGAGGCCGAGATCGGGGCCTTGCTGTTCACCCGCGCGCCCGCCGGCGTCACGCTCACGCCGGTCGGCACGGTACTGCTCGAGGAGGTGCGGGCCCTGCTCGCCCATGCCGACCGGGTCCGCGTACGCGTCAGCGCGGCGGCCGGCGTCGCGACCATCACCGTCGGCATCCTGGGCGACGGCACCGATCCCGGAGCGGCCAGGCTGGCCTCCGCCTACCGCCGACGTCACCCCGGCATCGACATCCGCGTCCGCGACACCGACCTGACCGACCCCACCTGCGGACTGCGCGCCGGGCTTGTCGACGTCGCCCTGACCCGAGCGCCGTTCGACGAGACCGCGCTGACGGTGCGTACGCTGCGTACCGATCCGGTCGGCGTGGTCCTGCGTGCCGACGATCCGCTGGCCCACCACGCCCGGCTACGGCCGGCCGACCTCAGCGACCGCCGCTGGTTCCAGTTCCCGCAAGGGACCGACCCCATCTGGCAGTCGTACTGGAACGGCGGCGTACCGCGCGAGGGCCCAGTGGTACGCGCCGTCCAGGAATGCCTGCAAGCCGTGCTCTGGAACGGCACGATCGGCCTGGCCCCGCTCGGCCACGCCCTGCCCGCGGAGCTGACCGTGGTACCGCTCACCGACATGGCGCCGAGTCGCGTCGTGGCGGCGTGGAACAAAGGTGACACCAACCCGCTGATCCGATCCTTCGCCGAGACCGCGAAGGCCGCGTACCGCCGCTGAGTATCGGCAATCGGTGCTGCCACAGCTCGTGAACGATTCGAACGCTGCGACCCTCGGGACTGCCTTCCGAAGTGCGTACGGCGCGTCAGGTTCAGTCGGTGATGTACCAATCGTCCTTGAGGTACTCCAGGGTGTAGCTGCCGAGGTCGCTCTCGGAGAAGGTGGCCGAGGACCTGACCGCTTCGACCGGCATCTCGATCCTGTCGGGCGTGCGCACGGCGATGCGCTGTGGGTCGACCGTCGCGGTCTTCAGAGCCTTCTTCTGCGCGGGCGAGATCATCTGGAAGACGGTGGTGTACGTCGACGTGCACGGGCCGAACCCCTGGTCCTGTGCCTTCTTCGCGGCGGGCCCGGCCACTTCGCAGACCGTGTCGATGTCCTCACGGCCCAGCGCGTGGAGGTACTGCTCGTACCGCTGGATCGCACCCTCCTTCGTCCTGGGCGCGGGCTGGTCGCCGGTCGGCTCGGCCGACGGTTTCTCGGTCCGAGCGGACGCGGACGGCTTGGCCGACGGCTTTTCGGCCCGCTCGGAGGCGGACGACTGCGAAGGCTTCGCGTCCGTGTCCTCCTTCGCTTTGTCCGGCCCGCAACCGCACGCCACCAGCGCCACACAGGCCGATACCGCCACGCTGACCATCGTCCGCGCTCTCATTCGATCCCCTCACCACCAGCCGACAACACGTCAAGAGGTCACGCGGGTTACGGGGAAACGGTTCCCGACCGATGGCCGACCATCTGGGATCCGAACTGCGTTGGTCACCACGCGTTGATGACCGGCGCCTCGGGTTCGCGCTGTCGCCAGGCGTCGTTGAGGCGCGCGATCCGGTCCGCGGCGGCGATGCCGCGCAGGGACGCGACCTTGCCGTCGCTGACTTCGAACGCCACGGCGCCCACGACCCGGTCGTCGACCACGGCGATGACGGCCGGGGAGCCGTTGACCAGCGCGATATGGATCGCGGGTGTACCGCCGGCCAGCCGCCGCTTCGCAGGCGTGGGCTTGAAGCCGGCCCGCGCGTAGGAGGCGACCCGCTCAGGCGTCTTGTACCGCAGCAGCCTCTTGCCCAGTCCGGCGCCGTCCGAGATCGCCGTCACGTCGTCGGTGAGCAGCGCCACCAGCCGGTCGGTGCGCCCCGACGTGGCGGCGGCGAGGAACTCCTCGACGACCCGGCGCGCGGACGCGGGGTCGACCTCCCCGCCGCCGCGGCGCTCGGCGGCGACCCGGCGCCGAGCGCGGTGCACATGCTGCTGGCTCGCGGACTCGGTGATGTCGAGTATCCCGGCGATCTCGGCGTGGCGGTACGAGAAGGCCTCGCGCAGGACATAGGCGGCGCGCTCGACGGGCGAGAGGCGCTCCATGAGGGTCAGTACGGCCAAGGACACCGATTCGCGCTGCTCGAAGGTGTCGGCCGGGCCGAGCATCGGGTCGCCCTCGAGGAGCGGCTCGGGCTGCCAGTCTCCGGCCGCTCGCTCGTGCCGCGCCTGCGCCGAGCGGAGCCGGTCGAGGCAGAGATTGGTGACGACCTTGGTCAGCCACGCTTCCGGCACCTCGACCCGTTCGCGGTCCGCGGCCTGCCAGCGCAGGAACGTGTCCTGCACGGCGTCCTCGGCGTCTGCGGCCGAGCCGAGCAGACGGTAGGCGAGCGAGGCCAGCCGGCCCCGGCTCGCTTCGAACCGATCGACGGCTGTGCTGTCCATGCGGACCAGCCTATGCGCCGACCCTCACACCGGCCCGGTCAGGCGCGGCGGCCAGGCGGTGCTTCCGCTTCGGCATGCCGAAGGTCGGGTGGGCGATGCTGAATCCGGAGCCCTTGAGCACGCCCGCCTTGAGCCGCGCGGCGGCCTTGCCGCCCAGATACCAGGACTTCGACCGGACGTCCCCGTCCACCATCTGGAAGATCGCGTCCCGCCGCCCGAGGCTGATGTGGTTGCCGAAGTACTTCAGCCCGACGGTCGGGATCTTGCTGTCCGTCAGGCGCGCGATGATCGCGGCGGTCGCCTGCATGTTGGTGAAGCCTGCCGAGGCACAGGACATCGGCAGCGGCAGGCCGTTGTCGCCGATCGCGTACGCGCAGTCACCGGCGGCGTAGACGTCCGGGTGCGAGACCGAGCGCATGGTGCGGTCGACGACGATCTGGCCGGTCTCGGCGACCTCCAGGCCGCTGGCGGCCGCGATGGGGTGCACGGCGAACCCGGCCGCCCACACGGTCACGTCGGCCGGAATGGACGTACCCTCGGCGGCGATCGCCCGTGTCGGCTCGACCGCTTCGATGCCGGTGTGCTCGTGGACGGTGACACCGAGCCTGTCGAACGCCTGACGCAGGTGACGGCGGGCCTTCGGGGAGAGCCAGGCGCCCAGCTCGCCGCGGGCGGCGAGCGCGACCGAGAGGTCGGGCCGGGACTCCGCGAACTCGGTGGCGGTCTCGATACCGGTCAGGCCTTCACCGACGACCAGGACGGTGCCGCCCTCGCCCAGGCCGGCCAGGCGCTCGCGCAGACGCAGCGCCGAGGACCGGCCGGTCACATCGAAGGCGTACTCGGCCACGCCGGGGACGTCATGGTGGGCTACGGAACTGCCGAGCGCGTAGAGAAGCGTGTCGTACGCGAGCTCGCCGTCACCGTCCTCGCCGGTCACGGCGACGGTCCGGCGCTCGGGGTCGACGCCGGTGACACGTGCCAGGCGCAGGCGCACCCCGGTGCCCGCGAATACGTCGGTGAGCTTGCGGAACGCAACGTCCTGGCCGATCGCGAGCTGGTGGAGCCGCATCCGCTCAACGAAGTCGGGCGCGGCATTGACGACAGTGATCTCGGTGTCGGCGGGGGAAAGCCGGCGGGCCAGGTTCCCGGCGGCGAAGGCCCCGGCGTATCCGGCACCGAGTACGACGATGTGGTGCTTCATGGCGCTGTTCCTATCTCGTTCGTGTCCCCTATGAACGAGACGGCGCCCCGATTGCTGACAAGAGTCGAGTGTGACGCAGGTCACTACGCCGAGGTGAGCGATGAGCCTCCGGTCGAGGGTTTTGGCGCGCGTCTGTAATCGAACAGCTGCTCTACTGAAGTCATGGCGCGATAACGCAGACGGGCGGACGCACGCCGGCGGGGAGCCGGTCGCGGTCCGCCCGTCGCGTCGTCAGGTCAGGTGCGGCGTGCGGCGTGCGGCGTGCGGCGTGCGGCGTCACCAGTTGTAGACGATGTCCCCATCGCTGTTGACCATCTTGAACGTTCCGTCCCCCTGGTCGATCACGCACCCGTAGCCGCCGTCCCCCGTCTCTCCGCAGAAGGTGTCGGCGCCGGCCGGGCCCGCCAAGGCGACCCCGCCGCCCACAAGTACACCAGCGGCTGCGACGGCGACGGCGAGTCTCCTGGCCCGACTGCGACCCGGCGTGGTGGTGGTGTTCCGCTGCATGGCTAGCTCCCTGAGGTCGATGGATTGTCGATCGCAGGGAGTACGTCGCGGCCATCCGGCTGGATTGGTGCGGGCGAGATTTCGGAGGTGCCGGGGGGTTCGTTGTGCGCAGGCCCGCTAGAAGGTGTAGCGGGTGTGGCTGAACGCCTGGGCGCCGAAGGCCGCTCCAAGATCGCGGTCTTGATAGATTCGTCTGTCATGAACCCGATCCCCCACGACATACGCCTGCAAAGGCGCGCCAAGAATGCGGAGGCGTGGGGCTTCCTGCTGCTGGTCGCAGCCGTCGCGCTGTGGGTGTGGTTCGCCGTGCTCCTGCTCGTGCCCTACGACAGCGACGGCTACGGCACGTGCGAGTCACGGCTGTTCACGGACGGCCCCACCGCCAACGCCCAGGCAAGCTTCCGCAATCCGTGCGCCGCCCAGCGGGACTGGCCCGAACTGCTCGGCATCCTCGGGCTGTCGGTGCCGGTGTCCGTCGCGGGAGCGGTCCTCCACACCAGCGGCATTGCCTCCCGGCGGCTGAGCGAGCAGGCCGCCGAGATCGCCCACCTCAAGGAACTGGTCCACCGGAGCGCTTCATGAAATCAGCCCGGACACCCGCGCACCACACTCAAGCAGCTGCTCAATGACTGGCTCTGAGCCCGTCTCTTAGTCAAACGGACCCTGGGCCAGGTCAGTATCCGATGGCCTCTCGGAGAAGCAGCACCGTGCCGCGCCCCGGGCGGGGTTCCGCGTTGAGAATCAGCAGGCGGTTGACGGCGCTGGGCGTCCCGTAGACCGCTTGGGCGCGGGCGCTCTCCAGCGGGAGGGCGTGTTCCTCGACGCGGCGCAGCGCTGTGCTCAGGTCAGGCACCACCTTCTGCGCTCCGACGATCCAGACCGCCTGGGCGGCGCCGCCCGCGTTGGCGGGGAGTTGGCTGCCGCTGCCCGAGGCAAGAACGAGCGAGCCGGTCTCGGTGACCGCGGCGACGCTGTTGACGACGAAATCGGGGACGGCGACCAGCCTTCGGATCTCGTCGGCGCCGGTGGCGCGGTCGATGGCCAGGATGCGCGGCCTGATGGCGTCGTACTGGCCACTGGCGTTGATGTCCTCGTCGATGCCGGACAGTCGGAGGGTCTCGCTGGCTCCGGTGAGCACGCTGGCGCCCTCGGGGACCAGCTCCTTGATGCGGGTACGCGCGGCCGCGGCGTCGTCGAGGATCTCCGCGGCGAAGCCGTTGGCGCGCAGCGCGGCGGCGACCCGCTCCAGTTGTTCGGCCGATGCCGGGGCGGTGAAGGCTGTGGCCGGAGTCGGGGCGGCCGTGGCGTCTGCCCGGTTGGTCCCGGACTCGGAGCCCTGCGCCGCGTGGGGCGCCGAGCCCGCCAGCGGGGACATGTCGAGGTACCTGACCTCGTACACCCGCTCGGCGAACTTCCAGCCCTCCTCGGTGCGCTGGTAACGGTCGTGGTAGACGGCGTAGTTCAGACCCTGACGCCCGTCGAGGGCGCGACCGAGTTCCTGGATGTAGGCGCGGCCGGTCGCGGTGTCGCCGTCGAGCAGGATCGTGCCGGGGTGCGTGGTCTGTACGAAGAAGTCCAGCTGGCTCTGCAGCCGCTCGCCCCCGGCCAGGATCTCCTCCCGGCCGATCTGCTCGACAGGGATGTTGGGCATGCGCAGGGCACCGTCCGGTGTGAACAGCGACGCCAGACGGGGTCGGTCGCGCATCATCGCCGCGTCGCTGAACTCGCCGCGCAGCGCCTCGATCTCGACGCGGTCCGCGATGGCCTGGAAGTCGTTCATTGGAGTCCCCTCGCCGTGTCGTGTTGTCGTCTTCACCAGTACGACAACGCAGCCCGCCGGAATGTGAGGCGGCGCGTCGGCCTCGGGCCAGGACACCCGCGGCCTTGCCCCGTGCAGCGCCGACCCCACGCCAACTCCCCTACCGTTTCTCCTTCTTGAGGACAAAGTATGGACGCTGCGAGGCTCGCTTCGTACGCTGTGTGTCGCTCTCGTACGGAAGTCAGTGCAGGCGCGGCCGAATGCCGCACCCCGCACCACCGGCATGTGCATGAACTCCACTCCGCGGACGCGGGCGGCCGAGGCGGCCCCGGCCGCCTCGCAGCGCGCAGCAGGAGACAGAGTGAAGCCACACGAGCACCCCACGCGCCCACCCCGCATCCGCCGACTCACGCGCCTGAGACCGCGCAGAGCCACCGGGATACTTCTCGGGCTGCTGCTTGCCGGCGCGCTCACCACGCCGACAGCCACCGGCGTCGGTACCGGCGCCGGTTCCGGCGAGAAGCCGTTCGCCGATCTGCCGCCTCAGGAACCCGGCGTCACGCTGCGGGTGTTCGACATCCAGTCCCCGCTCAGCAAGCTCTGCGACCTCAAGCCCGCCCAGACCCCCAACGTCGACAAGCTGATCCCCACCGTCGACTGGTCCTCCACCGACGGCTTCGGGTTCACCGACAACTTCGTGTCGCAGATCATCGGCAACATCAATGTCCCCGCAAACGGCGCGTACGCCTTCCGTCTGATCAGTGATGACGGCTCACGCCTGTTCATCGGCGGCCAGAAGGTCATCGATCACGACGGACTGCACGGGGCCGAGCCCAAGGACGGCGAGATCACCCTCGCTCCGGGCTATCACCCCCTGCGCATCGACCACTTCGACCGCGGCAACGACCAGCAGGTCACCCTGCAGTGGAAGCCGCCCGGCGCCGACGCCTTCACCCTCGTACCCAACTCCGTGCTCAGCACGGACGCCGGCGTGGTGCGGGTCACCGCGCCGGGCCGCAAGGAGTGCGAGGGCAGTTACGACACCCCCGGCGACGGCCTTCCGCTCACCTCGGTCAACCCTGGCTACACCTTGACCGACCTGCGCCCCAAGGGATTTGAGCCGCAGGTGTCCGCGATGGACTGGCTGCCCGACGGCCGGCTCGCGGTGACCACCTGGGGTGGCAGCCAGGAGACCGAGGGCGCGGTGTACGTCCTCGACAACGTCACCGGCGACACCGGTCCTGACAAGGTCACGTACGAGAAGATCGCCGACGGGCTCAAGGAGCCGATGGGCATCAAGTACGTGGACGGGAAGCTGTATGTCTCCGAGAAGCATCAGTTGACCGAGCTCGCCGATATCGACGGGGACAACGACGCGGGTGAGATCCGGAAGGTCGCCGAGTGGCCCTACGGCGGGAACTTCCACGAGTTCGCGTTCGGGCTGCTCTACGAGGACGGGAATTTCTATCTGAACCTGTCCGTCGCCATCAACTACGGCGGCGCGACGACCGATCCGCAGCCCGCCGCCAACCGCGGCACCACGATCAAGGTGAACAAGGCGAGCGGGAAGGTCAGTTACCTGGCCGGCGGTCTGCGTACCCCCAACGGCATCGGCCGCGGCCCGGAGGGTGAACTGTTCGTCACCGACAACCAGGGTGGCTGGCTGCCCGCATCGAAACTGGTGCACATCAAGCAGGACCGGTTCTTCAACCACTACACCAATCCCGACGGTCCGTTCGACGACAAGCCCGTCACCAAGCCGGTGCTGTGGCTGCCGCAGAACGAGATAGCCAACTCCCCCAGCACCCCCATGACGGTGAAGAAGGGGCCCTTCGCCGGGCAGTTGATGTTCGGTGACGTCACTTACGGCGGGCTGCAGCGCGCCGACCTGGAGAAGGTCAACGGGGAGTTCCAGGGTGCGGTCTTCCGTCACACCCAAGGTCTGGAGTCCGGCATCACCCGCATCTCCACCGGTCCTGACGGGGCGATCTACACCGGCGGGCTCGGCGCGGACGGCAACTGGGGCCAGGAAGGCAAACTCCGCTTCGGCCTGCAAAAGCTCACGCCGAACGGCAAGACCGCCTTCGACATCAAGACCATGCGTGCCACCCGCGACGGCTTCAAACTCACCTACACCACACCGCTGTCGGACAAGACCGTCGAGAAACTGACCAGCGGTGCCTACTCCGTCGAGCAGTGGCGCTACTCCCCCACCCCCGACTACGGCGGCCCCAAGGTCGACGAGGAAGCCCTGCCCGTCACCGGCGCCCACGTCTCCGACGACCGCCGCACCGTCAGCCTGACCATCCCCGGACTCAAGAGCGACCGGGTGGTGCATGTGCGCTCGCCGCGCCCCTTCTCCTCCGCCGACGGTGAGCAACTGTGGTCCACCGAGGCGTGGTACACGCTCAACGCACGTCCGGGCCGCGACGAGCCGGTCACCTCCTACGACGCCGAGTCGGCGCGGCATTCCGGCGGCGCGGACGTCGACACCGAGCACGCCGGCTACACCGGCGGCGGCTTCGTCGACGGCTTCACCGACCCCGGCGCCACCGTCACGTTCGACGTCGAGGCTCCCGCCAAGGGCACGTACGCCGTGGGCCTGCGCTATGCGAACGGACCGCACCCGTTCGCCGGCACCAAGACTCTCGGCGTGAGTGTGAACGGCGGGCAGGCACGTCAGACCAGTCTGCCCTCGACCGATACGTGGAAGCGCTGGTCGACCAAGACCGAGCAACTCGCCCTGCGCAAAGGCCACAACACCATCACCTACACCTACCGGCCCGAGGACACCGGCAATGTGAACCTCGACATGATCGAGGTGCGCCGGCCCAACAGCCGTATCGATCTGTTCTCCGGCGGCAGTGCCTCCACCGCCTGGCAGCACACCGACGGCCGCAGCGTCGAATGGCCCCACACGGCCGACGAATCGATCGAGGTGTGCTGCGGGGACATCCGCACCAAGCAGGCCTTCGGCGACTTCAAGCTGCACGCCGAATTCCGCGTGCCGAAGCTGCCCGACGACGTCACCGGGCAAGACCGCGGCAACAGCGGGATCTACCTTCAGGAGCGGTACGAGATCCAGATACTCGACTCGTTCGGAGTGGAGAAACTCGCCGCGAACGAAGCCGGCTCCATCTACACCAAGAAGGCCGCCGACCACAACGCCTCCACGGCGCCGGAGACGTGGCAGACGTACGACATCGTCTTCCGAGCCGCGCGCCACGACGCGGACGGGAAGAAGACCGCCGACGCCAGGATCAGCGTGGTGTGGAACGGCAAGAAGGTCCACGACGACGTGGCCGTCGACGGCCCGACCGGCGCGGGCGATCCCGAATCCGCGGCAGCGGGCGCGATCCGGCTGCAGGACCACGGCAACAAGGTCCGTTTCCGCAACGTCTGGATCGAACCCGTCGACTGAAGGAGGTCGGTTGAAGGAGGCCGGCTGAAGGAACACGACGAGCTGTCCGTCGTCGCATCCCGTCGCTCAGATGTCCGACATCAGGCGGTACGCTGCCCGCTCGCCGAGAACCGCTCCGCAAGGGAGCGATCAGGGGGATCGATCATGGGCAGAGCTGCGGGCATCAGACCCAGGGGCATCGTGGCCGTCACCATGGTGGCTGCCGCGATGCTCACCTCTGCGGGATGCGCGAGGACGACGTCTGGGCGGTCGGGGCCGAGATCAACACCAGTCCGGCGATCCCTTCCGCGCCCCCGTTGTCGTACCCCTGAAAACCGCTCCGCTAGCATGATCGAACTCACGAGGAGTGCCCTGATCGCCCTTACTTCATCACAAAACCACGCTATCTAGCACGAAGAGTGAGCCAATTAACCACAACTAACAAATCGGCCAGACATTGATACCTATAGCATCGCGAATCCTTTCGGGAAGAAACTGCAGAGCAGTGCTCGCCGCGTGGCGTCAACCACGGGCGATTCTGTGGACCACAGCGGCAGTTGTGGCCCTCGGATTCCTCATAGCGCTGGAGATCGCCGCGCGTCACTACGGCCTGCCGGGGCCGATGGCCAATCAGGTGCGAGAGGTGATATTCGCACCCAAATCGGGGCCGCTGCTGTACGCCGGTATGGCGTTGATGATGGTGGTCCTCACCTGGCGCCAGCGGTTCATCGCGGTCGGTGCCGCCATCGGAATCGACATCGTCTTCTTCCTGGTTCGCTGGGCGCTCGACGCCAAGATGATGTTCGGCAACGGTGCGTTGTGGGTGCTCCTGGCCTATGGGGTCATCGCCGTCACACGCCGCACCGGCGCGGAACGGGTCCTGCTCCTGAAGGGCGTCGGTCTCGGCCTGCTGCTGGTGGCCGGCCGCAAGACGGGCGACACGTGGCTCCTCATCACCTCGAAGACCCGCCCGATGGTGCTCGACCAGTATCTGGCCTCCGCCGATCACGCGCTGGGCAACCCGTCGTGGGTGGCGGGCCGGATCGTCTCGGCCACCGGCTCGATCGGCGCCCATGTCCTCGACTACGTCTACATTCAGCTCGCGGTGGCCGCGGTCGTCGTCACGGTGTACCAGCTGCGCAACGTGGCGGCCGAGCGCCGCTTCCCGGGCCACCATCTGGTGCGCACCTTCCTGGTCATCGGCCTGCTCGGGCCCGCCATCTACATGATCTTCCCGGTAGTTGGACCGATCTTCGCCTACGGCACGGGCGCCTTCGGCACCGGCGGCGAGCACTTGGCGGTGGCCAATCTGTGGCCGGACACGCCGCCGCCGATCGGTAACCCGCAGTCGATGCCGTTCGACGAGCTCACTCCTCGCAACTGCATGCCGAGCCTGCACACGGCGTGGGCCACCGCGATCTTCATTCATTCCCGCAAGGGCCCACGCATTCTGCGTTACGCGGGCACGTTCTGGCTGATTGCGACGCTCGGCGCGACGCTGGGATTCGGCTACCACTACGGCGTGGATATCGTCGCCGGCGTGGTGTTCGCGTTCACGATCGACGCGGCTCTGCGCGCGCTGGACCGCGGCTGGGACCGGCAAGGAATCCAGCTGGTCGCGTACGGCGTAGCGGTTTTCGCTCTGCTGTTGGTTTCGTATCGCTACCTGCCGATGGAGATGGCCAAGTATCCGTGGGCCTTTGGGCCACTTCTTCTTCTGGCGATGGCCTCCGTGGTCTACGGCTATATGCGGACCACCAAGCTGTGGGAGCCGAAGGCCGCACCGGCGCGGCAACCGGAAACGGAACCGCAACCCGAACTCGTGTGATTCAGGTTGTACGAGGTGGTGGGCCCAGCGCTTACCAGGTGGGGTCGGGAAGCTGAACGTGTGCGGGCGAAGAACCGCCGGGCATTGGTTTCCCGTCCCCTCCGGCTCGGCCGAGCGTCGGGCCCCGAGGCGGCGCGGTGCTATCGGGACGCCAGGGCCTGCCGGGTGACGTTCCTGAGGAACAGCACCGGCGTCGCCGCTGTGGCCACGGCGAACACCCCGAAGGCGAGCCGCATGCCGCCCAGTTCGGCCAGCAGGCCCACCAGGGCCGCGCCCAGTGGCATGGCGCCGAAGCTGAAGAGCCGGGCCGCCGCGCCGTAGCGGCCGAGCATCGCGTCGGGGATCATGCGCTGGGTGATGGTCCGGGCGTTGACCGTCCAGAGCGTGCCGCCCATGCCGCCGAGGAAGGCACCCGCCGCCACTGCCCAGATGTTGGTGGTCAGAGCGGGCAGCGCCACCATCGCGGTGGTGCCGATCAGGTCGGCGAACATCGCCCAGCGAGCGCCGAGGAGCCGGTTCACCCAGGTCACGGCCACCGTGCCGGCCACCCCGCCGATCCCCAGGGCGCTGAGGACAATGCCGTACTGCTGCGGCCCCAGATCCATGGCCTGCTTGGCATAGAGCGGCATCAGCGCAAGCCAGGCGCCCCAGACGGCGGCGAGCACGGCGACGACCAGCGACAGCGTGCGCAGCACCGGGTCGCGCCAGAGGAAGCTCAGTCCCTCGGCGATACGGCTGTTGACCGAGACGGGGGCGGTGTCCGCGGCGGGCCGGTCGGCCCGGAACCGGCCCACCAGCAGGAGCAGAGCGAGGGCGGCGAGCGCGTACGAGGCGCCGATCAGCCCCAGCGCGAGGCCGGTCCCCGCGGCCAGCAGCAGCCCGCCGACGAAGGGCCCGGCGAACTCCTGCCCCACGGTCTCGGCCCCCACCATCCAGGCGTTGGCGCGCTCCCGCCCCGCCGCCGGCACCGCGGCCGGGACCAGCGCGGCGGCGGAGGTCGATGCGAGCACGTCGGCGACGCCGAGGATCACCCCGGCCGTGAAGAGCTGGACGAGCGTGATGCCTCCGGTCGCGGCGGCGACGGTCAGCCAGCCCATCGCCGCGAGCCGCATCCCGTTCGCGCCCCAGAGCAGCCGCCGCCGGTCGAAGCGGTCGACGAGCACGCCGATGTGCAGGGCGACGAGCAGCCAGGGCAGCGTGAGGGTCATCGAGACGGCGGTGACCTGGGCGGGAGAGCCGGTGAGCCGGGCCGCGAGCAGGGGCAGGGCCATCTTCATCACGCCGTCGGCGAGGTTGGTCGCGGCGGTGAAGCCGACCAGGACAGCGGTGTTGCGCCGGCCGGTGTCTGTCGGAGGGCCATCCCCCGGCGTCGCACCGCCGACGTTGTTGCCGGTCTCCATCCGCTCGGGCACCGCCGTGACCATGACCCTCCACTAACCGTCTAATGCTTTAGCCAGTTAGGCCACTGTGGCGCATCTCCCGGTCATCACGCAACCGGTAAAACGCTTAGGCGGTAGAATGGCGGGAACCTGCGGGAGGAGACGCCCCATGCTGGAGCCACCGGCCTCAGCCGTCCTGGTGGAGGCATTCGCCAACACCGTCGACGTGGAAGAGGCGAGCGACGAGATCGCCACCCCGGCCGGTCTTGCCCAGTGGCTGACGGGCTGCGGCCTGCTCGACGCGCCCGGCGACATCCCCGCCGACGTCCACGCCAGCTATCTGGACCTGCGCGCGGGCATCCGCGAGGAGTTGGGCCGCCATGTCGGCGACACCCCCGACCCGCACCTGCTGGCCGCGGCGGACCAGGTGCTGGCCCGACACCCCGTACGGGTCACGGCACGCGGTTTTCTGATCCCCATGGGGGAACTGCCCACGGAGCGCGGGCCGTTGGCCGCGCTGGCGATCGCATGGAGTGAGCTGGTCACGACCGGGGACGCCGTCCGGCTCAAGCGCTGCGCGGAGCACACCTGCGGCTGGGCGTTCTGGGACGTGTCGAAGAACCGCAGCCGCCGCTGGTGCTCGATGAAGGTGTGCGGCAACCGCAACAAGACCCGGTCCTACGCGTCCCGGCAGCGGCAGGCGACATAGCCGGGCCGTATCGTACGCAGGGGGCGCATCGCGGTCACAACACCGGCGGGCCCTGCTCGATGCGGCGCAGCACCGGTGCGAGCTGGTGGAGTGCTTCGCTGGTCTGGATCTGCCGCTCGTCCCACCACGTGGCTCCCGCATCGGCCAACGGGCCGAGCAGGTCGCGGGTCTTGGCGGCGTCGCCGCCCGGCGTGGCACCTCCGAGGACGATCTCGAAGGGAGTGCCGGAGCGGTCCTCGCGCTGCTTGCGTACGTATGCCACCAGGTCGCGGACCTGATCGATGGGCGGCACGTGGCCGTGTCTGGCATCGGTGAACAGCGGGACCGCGCCGTCCCAGCGGGCGGCCCGGCGCATCGGCGGGCGGTTCGGCCAGAAGCCGGCGACCCAGACCGGCGGCCGAGGGCGTTGCACTGTGGCGGGCAGCAAGGTCACGTCCCGTACCCGGTAGTGCTGTCCGTCGTGGTTCACCGGCTCACCCGACCAGTACCGCTGCAGCAGGTCGAGTCCCTCGTCCAGTCGCCCGGCCAGCACCTTCGGGTCCGCGGCGTCACCGAAACTCTCGTACTCGTCCTCGACGGGCCCGCCAAGACCCGCGGCGAAGGTGACCCGGCCGCCGCTCACCGCGTCCAGGGTCGCCACCTGGCGGGCGAGTTGTTGCGGGCGGCGCCGGGCGACCGGGGTGACCAGCGTGCCCAGCCTGATCCGGGAGGTCGCCAACGCCGCGGCGGTCAGCAGCATCCAAGGGTCCCCGAAGGGCAGGCCCGCGTGCTTGCGGTGCAGCACGTGATCCCAGACGAACAGCCCGTCCCACCCGGCTTGTTCCGCCGCCGCGGCCACCTTCGCCACGGTCCTGGGGTCGGCGAAGTCACCGAAGTTCGGGATGTTGACCGAGAAGCGCATCCCCGCATCCTGCTGCACGGCACCGGGAGCGGCAACTCCCCTGCCCCACCGGCCCGGTGAGACGCTGGGAGCGGACTCCGCGGGCGGTTGTGGCGGGCGCGTAGCCCGTGGGCGGCCGGGTCGTTGAGTATCGCGCGCGGAGAGTTGGGTATCGCGCGCAGAAGACGGGATGTCGGAAGAGGGACAGAGTCGTGGGGGACGCGGAAGAGAAGGGGCAGGACGGCCGGCTTGGCGGGCTGCTGCGTGAGGTGAGGCGTCAGTCCTCAGGCGAGGCCGGGACCGACGTATGCAGGATTCTCGACTGGCTGCACCAGCAGACCGGCGTCCATGTCGCGGTGGTCGCGGACGACGCGAGGACGGTGGAGTCGTCCACGGCGGGATTTCCGCGGGCGGTTTGGGAACCCCTCGCCGGGCTGCTCGCGCGCTTGTCCGGTGGGCAGTTGGCCGCGGCCGCGACCGAGGCCGAAGGGCTGCATGTGCGCTGCGAAGCCCTCGGGGCGCACGAGCCGCGTCCGGTACTGGTGGTGGCCGGGCGGTCGGCGCCGACTCCGGAGACCGTCGCACTGACCTCGCACGCAGGCCATCTGCTCGCTCTGCTGCGCCGCGCCGAAGCCGGTGACCGGGCGTGGCGGGTCTACCACGACAAGGCACGGCAGTTGCGGTTCGCCGTGCTGCACGGGTTGTTGGCGGGGGGCCCGCTGCTGGCCCGCCGGATGACGACCGGTGGCGTTCCGCCGCTGCTGGACGCCGAGCAGCTGACGTGCACCTGCTGCACTGCCCGCCGGCCGACCGGGACCGGATCGCTCGGGCCCACCAGGATCCGGCCGGCTACCACGGTCCGGATCTGGCAGTGCACTGCCCCGTATTCAAGGAGCACTTGATCTGTCTCATCGCCGACGACGGCACGCCCGGCGGCTCCGGGGACTCCGGGGACTCCGGGGACTCCGGCGGCTCCGGCGGCTCCGGCGGGCCGGGGCGCGGGCTCGCTGAGACGCTGCGCCTGCTCGTACGCGACGATCCTCGCTATGCGCTCGGGGTCAGCGGCGCGCAGCCCCTCGGCGCCACGGCCGCGGCCTACAGCCAGGCCGTCCACGCGCTGGCCGCCGCCCGGACCACTCCCGGCCGCGTGGCCTACTACCACGGTCAAACGCCGCTGGCGGGCGTCCTTCCCGATCAGCCCGCACTCGCCTGGGCCCGCGCGTTTCTGCGGCCGCTTGACTCGGTCCCGAAGGCCAGTGCCGACATCACCCGCCTGGTCGTGAGCATGCCCCGGTCCGGGGTGGCCCGTCTCCTAGGCCTCAGCCGCAATACCGTCGCCGCGCACCTCCGGCGTGCCGAACGCGCCCTGGGACACGACCTTGCCGACGTCCGCTCGCGCGCCGCCCTCCACCTGGCCCTCGCCCTGGACCACTCATCCGCGGGCCCCGAACCCGACGACCACCAACTACCCCCCGCCCTGCCCGACTTGCTGAGCAACGAGCCCGCCGCCGCTTGGGCCCAGACGATCCTGCGCCCCCTTCACGACCGGCATCGCCGCACGCTTCAGGTGTGGATCGACGCCAACACCGACGCCCAGCAGGCCGCTCGCCGCATGGGCATCAGCCGCAACACGGTCCGGGCCCACCTGCGTTCCGCCGAGGGCGCCCTCGGCCTCGATCTGCTGACCACCGGCACCGGCACCCACGACGTCGTCCACGCCCTGGACATCACCGCGGCGCGGGCCCGGTGAGCAGCGTGCACAACAAGCGCCCATAGTTGGGCACCGTGCACATTGGCCGCAGCGTGCGGTGGCTTCTAGCGTGGTCATGACTGATCCTGCACCGGGCACCGCCGGCCCCTGACCAAGGCCGGTGGACCCGCACTGACGCCGTAGCGGACTATCGGGGGATGCCGTGCTGCGCATGCACTTCACTGAGGGAGATCTGTCGCGGACCAGGGTGGCCGATGGGCCCGACCCGTTGTGGGAAGTCGTCCTGAGCATGCATCAACTCCAGGAAGGAGGAAGGAGCGCGCAGGCCGGCACCGCGGTACGGGAATGTCCGGAAGCCCGGCGGACGATGCTGCGCGTGCTGGCCCCGCTGATGCCCTCTCGCGGCTACTTTCCGGATTTCCTCACGCCGGCAGCGGCGTCGGTCGGCCTCGACAGCGGGATCGACGCCGTGCTGTCCACTCCGAAGCAGCGGCTGCGCGCCGAACTCTCCCTGCTGGCACGGGACAACACGCTGCCCTCATGGACACGTTCCCTCGCCGACGGCGAGGCCGACACCCTGCGCCTGCTGGGCCGGGCCCTGCGCCAATATCACTCGAGCGTCCTCGGCCCCAAGGTGGCGAGACATCTCCACCCGCATCGAGGCCGACCGACAGCACCGCACCGGGGTGCAGTGCCGCGCCGGGACCGAGGCGATGCTGCACACCTTCGCGCCCATGCTGCGTTGGGAGCCCTCGGTGCTGTCCGCCCACTACCCGGTCGACAGGGAGGTGCACTTGGGCGGGCGGGGACTGCTGCTCGTCCCGTCGTACTTCTGTCGCCGTACGCCGGTCGCCCTCCTGGACGACCGGTTGCTGCCCGTCCTTGTCTACCCGGCCCACCCGACTCTGCCGCACGCGGCCCCAGCCGACTCCAGGTTGGCGCCCCTGCTGGGGCACACCCGCGCCGCGGTGCTGCAGACGCTCCAAGAGCCGCACACCACAACGGAGTTGGCGGAGCACGCCGGGGTGTCGCTGTCATCGGCCAGTGAGCACGCGGCGGTACTCCGCCGGGCCGGCCTGGTGGCCAGCGTGCGGGAGCGCCAGCAAGTCCGGCACATACTCACGCAGTTGGGCGCGGAGCTGCTCGGTGCCTGAGTGTCAAACTGCCGCGGAGTGAGCCGCTACGGCCGTACCGCCACCGCATCCACCTCGAACAGCATTCCCGGCAGCGCGAGAGAGGCGACACCACTCAGCGTCTGGGCCGGCAGCCGGTCACCGAAGCGGGCGTGCAGCGCCTTGCCGAGGGTCTCCAGCTTGTCGAGGTCGTGGTCGACGATGAAGGTGCCGAGGCGGACCACGTGCCCGTATCCAAGACCGACCCCCTCAAGGACCAGGCGCAGCCGCTCGAAGGCCAGGTCCACCTGAGCGGCGAAGTCCCCGGGCACGGGTGCGCCGGTGGCGTCGGAGGCGTACTGGCCGCCGATGAAGACGAGTTCGCCGGGCGCCGAGGCGGCGTGGCCGTAGCCGAACGGTGTCGGGTCGTGGAGAGTCGCGGGGTTGGTGATGGTGCGCTGATCGATCGTCATGCCTCATCGAACGCCCACGCGCGCGTGCCCATTCCGCACCGGTCCGGCCACGACAGTCATCTCCTGTCGGACCTGCCTAGGCTGACGGCATGTGGAGAGAAGACGCGGGCCACGCATTCCCTGAGGCCGAGTTCGGTACGCCGGTGGACGCGACCCGGGTGGCCGTCGGGGAGCAACGGCTGGGATGCGCCTTGCCGCCCGCGCTCGTGAGCCTGTTGCGGGAGACCGACGGCATCGTGGGTCCCTACGGGGTGGAGACGGTCTGGCCCCTGGAGCGGATCGTCGAGGACAACCTCCGCTTCTGGTCGGACAGTTCGTTCGCCGACCTGTACATGCCGTTCGACGCGCTGCTCTTCTTTGGTGACAACGGGGGGGTGATCAGTTCGCCTTCGTCCGGAGGCCCGCGCGAGACGACATTTTCGTGTGGGAACACGAGGACGACAGCCGCCGCTGGGTCGCCCGGGACCTGCGGGACTACCTCAGCCGGTCTCTCGCGGATGAGGGAGACGACTGGTACTAGCGCAGGTCGAGCCGCATCAGGACCCGG
The DNA here is from genome assembly GCF_004684775.1 of Streptomyces sp. MZ04. Classification (GTDB taxonomy): domain Bacteria; phylum Actinomycetota; class Actinomycetes; order Streptomycetales; family Streptomycetaceae; genus Streptomyces. Next base: position 14,540 of record NZ_SRIC01000002.1, on the reverse strand, counting down.
GGGTGACCGGCAAGCACCGAGGTCGTATCGGCGGCGTGGGCGAATCCGGCGCGTGCGCCACGCTCGCGGGCGAATTCGACCGCGCCGGCGATCAGGGCGTGCGAGATGCCCTGCTTCCGGTGACCGGGGCGTACACGGATGCACCACAGCGACCACACCGGCAGGTCGTCGACGTGCGGAATCTTGCGGCTGTGCGCGAAGGCGGTCTCCGAGCGCGGTGCCACGGCGGCCCAGCCGACCGGCTGGTCACCGTCGTAGGCGAGCACGCCGGGAGGCGGGTCCGCACGGCACAGCCCGGCGACGTACTCGCCGCGGTCCGGACCCCGGAGCTCGTTGTTGAGCTTGGAGGGGATCCGATGGCTCAGGCACCAGCAGACGTTGGCCTGCGGCGACTTCGGGCCGATCACACTACGGACGTCCTCGAAGACCGAAGCCGGGCGTACGTCGATGGTCATGGCGCCACGATGTCACGGCTCGGCATGGCGACACCGGGATGCACTTGCGCTGCTCTTTCCATTGGGCCGGCAGCTCGTCGTAGATCGGCACCAGCGAGGAGGCCGCCCCGGCCTCCTCGGCGGGAGGGCAGGACGGGCCGGTGGCGGTCCAGGTGATGCCGCGTACCGCAATTGACCACAAGTGCTCTTACCTAACCGAAACCCTTCGAAGCGAGTCTTGTCGCGGCCGGGCGGTCGGTCGATCGGTCGATCGGTCGATCGGTCGATCGGTCGATCGGTCGATCGGTCGGTCATGCGGTACGCCGAAATAGGCTCACCGCGTGATCATCCCATTTGTCGTCGGCGTCACTGTCCTGCTCACGGTCGCAGCCGTGGCCGTGTGGGTGTGCCTGGAGTTCCGCGCGGCGTGCCGCGAGCGCGGGCGCACGCCCGTCGGGCCCGCCGCGGACGGCCGGTAGTCCACGTCGGCGTCGTCACCAGTAGTCGCTCAGGACGCGTTCGGGCCCACGTCGGCCGCCGTCAGTGGACGGCGGAGCGGCGCCGCGGTCGCGTACTCGTCGGCGCCGATGTCCCGGCTGCTGCCGCGCGGGTGGCCGTCGATGTCGTCGGCCACGGACGGCGTCCCCAGCGTCGCCGCGCCGATCGCCGGACTGCCCGCCGCCAGCCGGTGGACGCCGTCGGGCTCCTTGCGCAGCAGGGGGTCGATCCGGCGGTAGCCGCCGGAGGGGACGTTGCCGTCGGACGCCGCGCCCCAAAGGATGTTGCTCTGCCAGGTGAAACCGGTGGTCCTTCCCATCGCGACCAGGCTGCCGGTGTCGCCGACCAGGAGGTTGTCGGCGATGACCACCTTCTGGGGCTCGTAGTCCCTGCTCTCGCCCGACAGCGTCCCCGCGTTGCCGTACAGGGTGTTGTGCACGATCACCGCGCGGTCGCAGGCGTCGTTGCCCCGCCGCTCCTCGGTCGTCTCACCGGGGTGGTGATCGCGGGTGGTTCCGCTGCCGATCACCAGGGCGCGGTCCGACAGGTTGCCGAGGTAGTTGTTGACGACCAGATGGTCGTTGCCGTAGACGCGCACCCCGTTGGCGCCGTCGATCAGATAGTTGCCCTCCACCGTGGAGTGGTTGCCGTGGCGCAGCACGATGCCGCCGCGGCTGTTGCGCACGGTGTTGTACCGGATCGTGTTGTCCGAGGACTTCACCGAGATGGCCTCGGGGTCGCCGTCGCATCGCTCGAACAGGTTGTACTCGACGACGGCGTCGGCGCTGGACAGCGCCCGTCCGCTGACGCCGAGGCGGATCGGCTCGCCGCCGTTGGCGCCGGCGAAGCTGTGGTCGGCGAAGTGGTTCTTGAAGACGTTCAGCCGCTGCGCCATGGCGGTCGGGCCGGGGCCGTCGACCACGAGGAAGATGCCCTCGGTCTTCTTGTCGTGGAAGCGGTTCCGGTCGATCTTCACGTCGTCACCCCGGACGACGACCCAGTCGAACCCGGCGCCGGCGTCGGTGAATCCGAAGTCGTTGCGGGTCAGGCGGATGCGCGTACAGCTCGCCGGGATCTCCAGCGTGGTGCTCTGGCGGAAGGCGAAGTCCCGGACGGTGATGTTGCTCGCGTCGCTGAAGACGAAGCCGCGCTCGCCCCGCAGCACCACGCCGCCGCGGGACTGCGCGACGACGGTGATCGGTGCGTCACCGGTGCCGTGCTTGCCCGACACTCTGATGGCGCCGCCCGACGGAACGGTGTACGTGCCGTCGGCCAGGACGATCTGATCGCCGGGTACCGCCCGGTCGATCGCCTTCTGCAGGTCTGCCAGGGAACCGACCGGAGCGGCGGCCGGAGCAGCGCCGGCCGAGCTCGAGGTGTGCGGCGGCACTGCGGCTAATGCCGTGCCCAGCAGGGTGCCGGTGAGGAATGTACGTCGCTGCATGGTGACTCCTGTGTATGGGGGCGTACGGAGTTCTGGAAGTCGTCGGCCGTGCGGCCGGACTCGATTGTCAGTGGTGCCAGGCACGATGGTCCACATGACGACGAAAGCCCCTGTGTCTGCCGATGCCGCCGCCTACGCCCAGGCGGTCGAGGACGCTTCCAAGGCCGCGGCCGCCTACTACGTGGGCGGCACCTCGGTGTTGGACGACGACGCCTACGACCGTCTGGTGCGGTCGATCGCCGCGTTCGAGGCCGAGCATCCCGAGCAGGTGCTGCCCCACTCGCCGACCGGGAAGGTCGCGGGCGGTGCCGTTCAGGGCGATGTCCCGCACACCGTGGCCATGCTCAGCCTGGACAACGTCTTCACGCCCGAGGAGTTCACCACCTGGACGGCCTCCGTGGCCCGCCGGATCGGCCGCGAGGTGGCCCAGTGGAACGTCCAGCCCAAGCTGGACGGCCTGGCCATCGCCGCCCGCTACACCGACGGCCGCCTCACCCGCCTGGTGACCCGTGGGGACGGCATGGCCGGGGAGGACGTGTCGCACGCGATAGGCACCATCGAGGGCCTGCCCGACAGGCTCACCGAACCCGTGACCGTGGAGGTTCGCGGTGAAGTCCTGATGACCACGGGCCAGTTCGAGCACGCCAACACCGTGCGCACCGCGCACGGCGGCGCCCCGTTCGCCAACCCGCGCAATGCCGCGGCCGGCACCCTGCGCGCCAAGGACCGTGCGTACACGGTGCCGATGACGTTCTTCGCCTACGGCCTGCTGCCGCTGCCGGGCACCCCGTCCGACGCCGCCGAGCAGCTGGCTGCGCCGGCCCACGGCGATCTCATGCGGTACGCCGCCGACCTCGGCCTGCACACCCCGGCCGGCACGCCGGTTCCCGGCGTCACGCTCACAGCCGTCGAGGACGTGCTGCGCCGGGTGGAGGAGATCGCCGCGCTGCGGGCCGAACTGCCCTTCGGCATCGACGGGATCGTCGTCAAGGCCGACCTCGCCGACGACCAGCGGGCCGCCGGATCCGGCAGCCGGGCCCCGCGCTGGGCGATCGCCTTCAAGCTGCCCGCCGTGGAGAAGATCACCAAGCTGGTCGGGGTGGAGTGGAACGTGGGCCGCACCGGCATCATCGCCCCGCGCGCCGTCCTCGAGCCGGTCGACATCGACGGCTCCACCGTCACCTACGCCACGCTGCACAACCCGTCCGACATCACCCGGCGCGATCTGCGCCTGGGCGATCACGTCATGGTCTACAAGGCGGGCGACATCATTCCCCGCGTCGAAGCCCCCGTCGCCCATCTGCGCACCGGCGACGAACAGCCGATCGTCTTTCCCGAGGCGTGCCCGCAGTGCGGTTCCGGGATCGACGCCGGCGAGCTGCGCTGGCGGTGCGAACGGGGCCGTGACTGCCACCTGGTCGCTTCGCTGTCGTACGCCGCAGGCCGCGACCAGCTCGACATCGAGGGCCTGGGCGCCAGCCGCGTCATCCAGCTCGTCGAGGCGGGCCTGGTCGCCGATGTCGCCGACCTGTTCGCCCTCACCCGCGAACAGCTCCTTGAACTGGAGCGGATGGGCGAGACCAGCACCGACAGTCTCCTGGCCGCGATCGAGGCGGCCAAGGCCCAGCCGCTGTCCCGGGTGCTGTGCGCGCTGGGCGTGCGCGGCACCGGCCGCTCCATGTCCCGCCGCATCGCCCGGCATTTCGCCACCATGGACCACATCCGGTCCGCCGACGCGGAGGCGATGCAGCGGGTGGAGGGCATCGGCGGCGAGAAGGCCCCGGTCATCGTCGCCGAGCTGGAGGCGCTCGCCCCGGTCATCGACAAACTCGCCGCTGCCGGGGTGAACATGACCGAGCCCGGTGCCACGGCCCCCTCCCCCGACGGCCAGAGCGAGCCCGCCGCGCAGGCGGGTCCTCTGGAGGGCATGACCGTGGTGGTCACCGGCGCCATGACCGGCCCCTTGGAGCGGCTCAGCCGTAACCAGATGAACGAACTGATCGAGCGCGCCGGCGGCAAGTCGTCCTCCAGCGTCTCCAAGCGCACCAGCCTCGTCGTGGCGGGAGAAGGCGCCGGATCCAAGCGCGCCAAGGCCGAGTCCCTCGACATACGCCTGGCCACACCGGATGAGTTCGCCGAGCTGGTGGCAGGGCTGTTGGCCTGATCGCCGCGAGCGGGAGAAGGGTAGGCCCGCGCTGTGCGAACGGGTGGACGGGGAGGGGTGCGGCCTGCGCTATAGTTGATCTTGAGCCCGCAGCCGGAACTCCCGGCACCGGGCCTCGCGTTGGTCGTCCAAGGAAAGACGCCCCGCTTCCTGCGGGGAAATGCAGGTGCAAGGCCTGCCCAGCGCTCGCGACAAGCCCCGGGCTCCCACAGGGACCCGGGGCTTTTTCTGTCGCCCGGCAACACCCACGACGCAGCATGTGGACCGTTGCCCGGAGACTCTACGGATCGCCGTTCGGATTCACCCGGCGGGTGACTCAACGTCCCAACTGGGCCGACTTGACGGCGCGTCGGGCGAAGACAGCTTCGCGGCGGTCTTCCATCTGCCGCAGGGCGTCCTTGCGGTCGCGCTTGGGGAGCCGGTCGAGATAGGTGTGGCCGACGAGGTGGTCGGCCTCGTGCTGGAGGCAGCGGGCGAAGTAGCCCGTCCCTTCGATGACGAGCGGGTTGCCGTCCTTGTCGAAGCCCCGGGCCACGGCACGGTCGGTGCGGGCGACCTTCTTGGTCGCGCCCGGCACGGACAGGCAGCCCTCGTCGTCGTCGATGAGTCGGCGACTGCCGGGATCGGGCAGGTCAAGGACCGGATTGACGATGTGACCGACGTGCCGAATCCCGTTGTCGTCCGGGCAGTCGTACACGAACAGCCGCAGGTCGACACCGACTTGATTGGCGGCGAGGCCGGCACCGTCGGCCACATGCATCGTCCGGAACATGTCGTCGATCAGCGCCGAAAGGTCGGCGGAGCCGAACTCGGTCACGTCCCGGCACGGGCGGCTCAGGACGTCCTCGCCGACCACCGTGACCCGGCGCACCGAGCCCCGTCGCACCTCCGGCGGCAGAGCCGGATGGGAGTCGACCGGGTGCCCCTGAACACGCACCCTCCGGTCGATGGGACGGGACCGCTCGTGACCAACAGGCATGTTGCCTCCCCTTCTTGCCATGCCCTTGCCCTGTTCTTTGCAAAGTAGCAGACTTTGCAAAGTGACCGAAGAAGACCTCAACACCCCGTCCCACCCCACCCGTTCCGGCGACGGACTGCGCGAGCACGAGGTCCGCACCGCCCTGCTGAACCTGCTCGCGGAAGTCGGCACCGTCACGGCGACCGAAGCCGCGGCCCGGCTCGGCCACAGCTCCGGGCTCTGCTCCTTCCACCTGCGGCAGCTCGCACGCCACGGACATGTCGAAGAGGCTCCGCACAGCGGGGGCCGGGCGCGGCCCTGGCGGCTGCGGCGGCACACCCCCGAATCCGCTGCCCCCACCGACGAGTTCAGCGACTTGGCCCGTGGCCTCGAGAACGAGAGCTGGAATCGATGGCTCGCCCAACGTGACCAGGCCCCGTCCGGATGGCGCCACGACGAGGCCTTCAGCGCCGTCGCCTACCTGACACCCGAGGAGATGAGCCGGGTCGCGGACGTCGTCCGACGCGCGCTCGCCCCCTACCAGGACCGGGAGCAACGCCCCCTGGCCCGGCCCGAAGGCGCCCACCCGGTGGCCGTCATCACCTGGTTGTTCCCCCTGCTCCCCCATCCGATGGACGAGGCGAACCACGACTGAGAAGCCGTAGGACACGGCCACGACTCTCCCGGACAGCGCACTGCGCCCTGGAGACGCCCCCTCATGCGCCGTTAAAGTCTGTAGTGGCGTGCTTACGCTGTGCCACACCGGCCGAAGCGCGGACGGCAGTCGATGGTCACGGGGATGCCAATGGGATTCGGCTTTGGGCAGCGGCGCGGCGGGCAACTCCCCGTCGAGCCGACCAGTTTCGTCGGGCGCACCACTGAACTCGCCCTGGTGCGCGACGCGTTCGACGAGGCTCGGCTCGTCACGCTCGTGGGGCCCGGCGGCGTGGGCAAGAGCCGCACCGCGCTGCGCGGGGCCGGAGCTCTCGGGGAGCGGTTCCCCGACGGAGTGTGGCTGGTGGAGCTCTCCGCGCTGGCCGACGCCGAACTGGTCCCGGACACGCTCGCCGCGGTGCTCGAACTGCCCGAGCAGTCCGGCATGAGCACGCTCGACGCGGTCGTCGCCCATCTGCAGGGACGCCGCCTTCTGATCGTCCTGGACACATGTGAGCACCTGCTCGACGCGTGCGCGATGCTCTGCGACCTCCTGCTGCGGGAGACCGCGGACGTATGCGTGCTTGCCACCAGCCGCCAGCCGCTCGACGTGCCCGGTGAACGCTGCCTGCCGATCTCGCCGCTCGCGCCCGACGACGCGCTGGACCTCTTCGTGCAGCGCGCCGCCGCCATCACGCCCCGCTTCTCGGTCAGCGACGCGAACCAGGCGCAGTTGAGGATGCTCGTCGACCGTCTTGACGGCATCCCGCTGGCCCTTGAGCTCGCCGCCGTCCGGCTGCGGGCCGTGCCGCTGCGGGAGCTGGTCGTGCGGCTCGAGACCCGTTTCGGGGTGCTGACCGGGGGGCGGCGCACCTCGATCGCCCGCCATCAGACGCTGAGTACGGCGATCGGCTGGTCGCACGACCTGTGCACGCCCAAGGAGCGGCTGCTGTGGTCGAGGCTGTCCGTGTTCGCGGGTTCCTTCGACCTCTCGGTGGTGGAGCAGGTGTGCGCGGGCGGTGAACTCCCGCTCCCGGACGTGCTGGAGGCGCTGATCGGTCTCGTCGACAAGTCGGTCGTACAGCGCATCGCCGATGACGGGTCCCGCTACCGGCTGCTCGACTCGATCCGTGCCTACGGCTGCGAGCAGCTCGCCCGCGCAGGCGGTGCCGCACTGATGGGCGAACAGCACTTCGCGTACTGCCAGGAGCTGGGGCAGCAGTTCTGGGACGGGCTCATCTCCTCCGACCAGACGCGCCTCCACCAGGCCGTGCGGGCCGAGATCGCCGACATCCAGACGGCCCTGCAGTACGCGTACGCGGACGCCGGCACGGAGCGGGCGGCCCAGGGGCTGTGGCTGGCCACCCAGCTCGGCCCCTACTGGCGGGCGGCCGGACGGCTGTCCGAGGGGCGGTACTGGATCGACAAGGGGCTCGCCCTGGTGCCCGAGGACTGCGCGGAACGGGCCTGGGGGCTGTTCATGACCGGGGTGTTCGCGGTGTGGACCGGCGATCTGGCCGTGGCGCCCGAGCGGTTCCAGGAGGCGCGGGAAGTGGCCCTGCGGTGCGGTCACGAGCGCGTGGCGATGTTCACCGCGCCGTACATCGGGGCGATGCGGGCGTTGTGCGGCGAGGTGGAGGAAGGGCTCGCCGCGGTGCGCGAGGGGCGCCGGCGGATCGAAGCGGCGGGCGATGCGCTGGGCATGAGCGTCGTCCACTACGAAGGTGCCCTGCTGCTCGCCGTATTCGGTGACATCGACGGCGCCCTGGAGTTCTGCTCGGCCGGTCTGGAGCACCTGGAAGGCACCGGTGAGCTCCAGTTCTACGGGTCCACACTGATGACGCAGGGCCTCATTCTGTGGCTCGCCGGACAGCACGAGCAGAGCGCCGCGCCGCTGCGCCAGGCCCTGGACGCCGTCAGCGAGATCGGGGACGTGCTCGTCGCCGCGCTGTGCTGCCTGGGCCTCGCCTGGCACGCGGCCGCCGAGGAGCGGAACGCGCGGGCGGCCTGGCTGTTGGGGTACGCCGAAAGCGCGCGGCGGCTGAGCGGCGATCCGGTCGCGATGCTGCCGTCCCTGCTCGAGGAGCAGGAGGCGGTGCAGAAGTCCGTGCGGATCGCCCTGGGCGGCGCGGAGTTCGAACGCTGGCACGGAGTCGGCGCGCGGATGTCGGGGACGGCGATCCTGGAGGCCGTGCGGTCCGACACTGATGTGCCGCCGACGGGGCGTGTGCCCGGAGCACGGAACGGCGGCGGGATCAGCGAACTCACCCCGCGCGAGCGGGAGGTCGCCGCACTCGTGGCGCAGGGTCTTTCGAACCGCGAGGTCGCCGAACGCCTTGTCATCTCCAAGCGGACGGCGGACACCCACGTCGAGCACATCCTCACCAAGCTCCACGTCACCTCGCGTACGGAGATCGCGGCGGCGCTGCGGCGCTGACGACGCCCCCTCACCCCGCCGCACGACGTACCTACGCCTCCCGCACGGCCCCGCGCATCACCTACGCATACGCATCTTGCCCGCATGCCGATTCCAGGACGGCGCAACGGCCGGACACTGTGTCTGCCGCCCTGGCACGGGACGGGCCCTCATGGCTGTCGCGCCACGGACACGCCTGTGCCGCCACTCCCCCTCGGCGGCGCGGGAGGGTGCGGCTGCCCTCGTCGGCGGGGCAGCCGCATCATGTCTGGGTCTCAGGACAGGCCGTCGCCCAGCGCTTCGGCGATGAGCAGGGCGACGTCGTCGCGGCTGTCGGCGTCGGGGAGCGTGGCGAGGAGGTGGTCGCAGGTGGCCTCCAGGGGCAGTCGAGGGCCCGAGAGGAGGTCCAGGACGGCGTTCATGCGCGCGTCGAGGGCTTCGGTGCGGGTCTCCACCAGGCCGTCGGTGTACAGCACCAGGCGGGTGCCGGGCAGCAGGTCGATGCGGGTGGTGGCGAAGTCCACGCCCTCGGCGGCGCCCAACGGGGCGCCGGTGGGCAGGTCGAGGAGGGCTGGCGGGCTTCCCGCGCGGTGGACTGCGGGCGGCAGGTGGCCGGCCAGGGCGATGCGGCACTGCTGTGCGCCTGGCTCGCAGAGGGCGTAGACGCAGGTGGCGATCGTCTCGTCGAGTTCGCGGGTGAGCAGGTCCAGGTGGTGCAGGATCTCGGCGGGGTCGAGGCCGAGGCGGGCCAAGGTGCGGGTGGCGGTGCGGAGTTGGCCCATCGTCGCGGCTGCGGTCAGGCCGGATCCCATGACATCACCCACGACCAGCGCCGTGGCATCACCGGCGAGGGGAATGACGTCGAACCAGTCGCCGCCCGCGTGGCCGGCGGATCCGGCGGGCCGGTAGCGGCAGGCCACGCGCAGACCCGGCGGGTCGGGCGGGGTCTCGGGCAGCAGGTGGCGCTGCAGGGTGGTGACGGCCTGGAGTTGAGTGCGGTACAGGCGGGCGTTGTCGATGCAGACGGCCGCGCGGGCGGCGAGTTCCTCGGCGAGCAGGATGTCGTCGGCGTTGAAGGGCAGCGGGTTGCGGGCACGTTTGAGGTCCAGCGCGCCGAGGACCTCGCCGCGGGCGATGAGCGGCACGGCCAGGTAGGAGTGGATGCCGGCGCGGGCGAGGACCGCGGCGGCCTGGTCGTCGCGGGCGATGTGCCGCAGGTGATCGGGGCGGACGTGGGCGACGTGGACGGTGCGTCCGGTGGTGACGCAGCGGGTGACCAGGCGGTCGGACTCGTAGCGGGTGATCTCGCCCGGCGGGTCCGCGGCGTCGGCGGCGCGGGTGGCGTAGGCGGCCTTGACGGCCAGCGCGCGGAAGAGGGCGGGAGCGGTGGTGGCGATGCGCTGCGGGGGTTGCGGGGCCAGGGCCGAGTCCAGGACGTCGACCGCGGCGATGTCCGCGAGATCGGGGACCACGGTGTCGGCGAGTTCGCGGGCGGTCTGGTCCAGGTCGAGCGTGGTGCCGATGCGCGCCGATGCCTGCGCGATCAGGGCCAGGCGCTTGCGGGCCTGTGTGCTGTGCAGATCCGCGCGGTACTGCTCGGTGACGTCGATGACCGTCATGGTGACGCCGATGACCTGACCGACGGAGTCCTCGAGCCGGAAGTACGACACCCGCCACGCCCGGCGCCCCTCCACACCTACGTGCGCACGCTCGGTGACGGAGCGGTCGAGCAGCGGAGTGCCGCTGTCCAGGACCTGACGCAGCGCGCCCTCAATGGCCCCGCGTTCACCGAAAGGCAGGGCGTCGACGGCGCTGCGGCCCAGGCACCACTGGGCGGGACGGCCGATGATCGTCTCGAGCGCCGGGTTGACCAGTACGTACCGCAGGTCGGTGTCCACCACCGCCACGCCGGTCGGTGACTGCGTCACCAGCTTCCCGGACAGCGCCAAGTGCCGCTCGACCCCTCGTACGACGGATTCCTCGGCGGCGATCCCCAGCGCGTAGCCGTAGCCGTCCTGATCGAGCAGCCGCATGTTGCGGAACTCCACGAGGCGTGTGGACCCGTCCCGGTGGCGGACGGGAAAGACCCCTGCCCAGCTCCCGCCGTCGCTCATGACCTTGGAGAACAGGTCCAGGGCGAGATCGGTGTGCTCCTCGGCGACCAGGAGCGTGGCCGCGTACTGGCCGAGCGCGTCCTCGGCGCTCCAGCCGAACAGTGTCTCGGCCTGCGGGCTCCACAGGCTGATCCGCCCCTTGGCGTCGAGCACCACGGCGGCCACGCCCAGCAGGTCGAGGAGGCCGCCCGGGGCGGACGGGGCGAGCGGGTCGGGCCAGGGCCTGGCTTTGAAGGCGTCAGACGCGTTCATGGCAGGTTCTCCCTTCCCCGTGCCCGGCCGCGGACGGGCTCCGACGCCTTGGCCCCGTCCCGGCGAGCGGCGCTTCGGGCGGATCGGACCGCTTCCATCGTCCCCCCGATCGGCTCGGCGAGACCATTCGGTGCGTCGGTCACTCGGCTCGACCCCGTGGTCCACTCATGCCCCGACCGGGGAGAGGGCATCCCTATGGCACTCGGTGTCACGCGGCGTGCGGGGGCGCTGCCGGCGCGCCTATCCGGCCCGTACCGGCGGTAGCAGGGTCCACTCGCCGACGTCGTCGGAGAACCCGCTGTTCATGGCGAACTGGACCTGCACGGGCTTGGCGGAGTCCGGCAGCTCGAAAGTGATGACCCCACGGGCGGTGTCGCCGGGCGAGATCGAGACGGATCCGGGGAAGGAGGGCCCGGCGGTGGTCTTGGCGAACAGGGCGGAGTCGAAGTGCTGGCCGTCCGCGTCGACCAGCACGGCTCCGTTGCCCGGGCTGTCCTTGTACGGTGCGTCGCCCGTGTTCTTGAGCTGGAACTGGACGGCGACGTAGCGGTTGCCTGGCTCGGGGGCGAAGATCTGGTTCGCGGTGTGTGCCGGGTCGACGACCTTCAGAACGGTGACGTCGAGCCGCTCACCGCGGGTGTTCCCCTCCAGGGACAGCGTCGCACCGATGCCGGGCTCCGGCTCCGGCTCCGGCGGGGAAGGAGCCGCCGTCGGCCAGTGATCCGTGACGGCGGCGGCAGGCGCCGCGACTGCCGGAGCAGCTGCCAGCTGGACGCTCGCACCACCGGCCGCGATGAGAGCGCACGCCCCCAGCAACGCTGCGGATACGCGACGCATCGGTCCTCCTCGGGTGCGAAAAGATCGGCTCCCCGAGTTCTCAGTACTCACCACGATCCTCCCTTCCCCCGCGTTCGCCAACCGCCCGGCGAGCGGCACGCCCACTCCCCCGTGCGCACCGGTCGACCGCCCGTGCGGCGTGAGCCACATCCGCGCCGCCCACCGGCCCCGCGCACGCCGGAATACACGGCCCCCGACGGTAAGTTGGGCCGACATGACAGAGACACCTTTTGACCCGCACGCACTGTTCGCCCAGAGCAACCTCGGCGTGCTCGCGACCATCAAGTCCGACGGCCGCCCCCAGCTCTCTCCGATCATGCCGTCGTACGACCGCGCCGCCGGCGTCATCCGCGTGTCGACCACACAGGGCACCGCCAAGATCGCCAACCTTCGCCGGGATCCCCGCGCCACCCTGGAAGTGACCAGTCCGGACGGCCGGGCCTGGGCCACCGCCGAGGGCACGGTCACCCTCACCGGGCCGGGCACCGACCCCGACGGCCCCGAGGTCCAGGCGCTGGTGGACTACTACCGCGACGCCGCCGGCGAGCACCCGGACTGGGACGAGTACCGCGCCGTCATGGTGTCCGACCGCAGAGTGCTGATCACGATGACGGTCGACAAGGTGTACGGCGCCGACCTCCGCTGACAACCGGCCGGCCAGTGGACACCTACGGAGCGGCCGGCAGTGCGGGCCGCTCCGTCAGCCAACTCCGCGTCACCGTTACGGCGTTCGGGTGGCTCGGCGGCACAGCTGCAACCGGACCACTGCCCCACCGCCTCCTCACCGGCACACGCACTGCCCGCCGACGTGAGGAAGCCGCCATGACCGCACCCAGCACCGACGCCATCCTGCCGACCGTGAACTGGGACGCCGAGGCCGACTTCCTGCTGCCTCCGCCCGACCCGACCCAGCGCCTGGACATGGCCCCGCAGTCCCGGCCCGCCCTGACCACCCGTGACCGGCACCGGCTCAATCTCCACGCCACGCTCACCGCGGCCGGGATCCCTCCGCACCCCGATGACACCAAGGCCATCGACGCGCTCAGCACCCTCGACGACACGGTCGCCCTCGCGGTCCGCCGCTGGCTCACCGCGGGCTCCTCGACCCTGCTCAGCTGAGACCGGCCCTTGTGCTGAACGTCTTGGGAATCTTCCGTTGAAGATCAAACTCGGCGGCTGACGACGGTCTCCCGCGCCACGCGCGACAGCTTCTCGGGGTTGCGGACGTGGTAGGCCCCGGTGACGAATCCGTTCTCGACGCGCACCGCCACCACGCCGTCGACCTGCCCGTTCACCCTGACGAGCAGCCCCGGGCCACCGTTGATCTGAACCGGCTCTACCGACCTGTCGGCGTCGCGCTTCCACCAGCCGCCCGCCAGCAGGCCGGCGACCTTGTCCGCGCCCACGATGGGCCGCAGCAGCGCATGTCTGACTCCGCCGCCGTCGCTCAGGGCGACGACGTCCGGCGCGAGGACGTCGAGCAGGCTCTGCAACTCGCCTGTTTCGACCGCTCGTTGGAAGGCCTGGAGCGCTGCTCGCGTCTGGGCCGGGGAGACGCTGCCACGTGGTCGGCGCGCGGCGACGTGCGCCCGCGCCCGATAGGCGAGTTGGCGAACAGCGGCCGGGCTCCTGCCCACGGCTTCGGCGATCTCGTCGTACTCGAGATCGAACACCTCGCGCAGCACGAAAACCGCCCGTTCGACCGGCGCCAGCGTCTCGAGCACCAGCAGCATCGCCATCGAGATGCTGTCGGCCAGTTCGACGTCCTCGGCCACGTCCGGCACGGTCAGCAACGGCTCCGGGAGCCACGGCCCGACATAGGACTCCTTGCGCCGGCCGAGCGCACGCATCCGGTCCAGTGCCTGGCGGGTGACGATCCGCACCAGGTAGGCACGTTGCTCCCGCACGGTTGCCGGATCGACGCCCACCCATCGCAGCCAGGTCTCCTGCAGGACGTCTTCGGCGTCGGCGGCCGAACCGAGCATCTCGTAGGCGACGGTGAACAGCAGATTGCGGTGGGCGACGAACACCTCGGTGGCGGAGTCCACCGACTCCACCCGGTCGGCACGATCAAGCGGCTCGGCCGTGCCCGTGGTTTGTTCGATGCGCTCGCTCATACCCGCTCCTGCCTGTTCGTTCCCAGTCCTGCTCCACGCACTGGACGCCGGTCCCCGCGGTTCTGTAACACGCCCGATCGGTGGCCCATGTCACACGACCACGACTGTTACAGGCACTCGGGCGCCGACGTCTCGTGTTCGTCAGGAAGGGGCGAACACCCCCAACACCCAAGAATGGCAGGGAACATGAGCACCCGTAAGTTCGCAGTGGCAGGAGCAACCGGGCGGCTGGGACACCACGTCGTGGACGTCCTCGCGGAACGGGGGCACCATGTCGTTCCGATGTCCCGTGCCACCGGCGTGGACATCATCACCGGTGAGGGCCTGGCCGAGGCGCTCACCGGGGCCGACATCATCATCGACGTCGCGTCATGGCACGCCTCCGACCAGGAAGCGGCCACGGAGTTCTTCCGCACCGCCACCCGCAACCTGCACGAGGCCGGTCGGCATGCGGGAGTCGGCCGGATCGTCGCCGTGTCCATCATCGGCACCGACAAGGCCACCGCCGGATTCGTCGCCGCCCAGCAGGCGCACGAGGAGGCCAACCTGTCCGGCCCGCTGCCCGCTCTCATCCTGCGGGCCGCGCAGTTCCATGAATTCGTCGGTCAGCTCCTGGACTGGCAGCAGGGCGACGTCGCCTACATCCCGGCCC